>NZ_CP033116.1:4233762-4550643 GCF_009497895.1 Halopseudomonas pelagia
GCGCCAGACGTGGCTCGACGTAACGCACGCAGTCGTAACCAAAATACCCGACCAGACCGCCGTTGAAACGCGGCAGACCGGGAATGCTCGGGACGCGGTAGCGGTCCTTGAATTCTTCGACAAAGGCCAGCGGGTCGGCACACTCATGCTGCTCGGTTTCAATGCCATCGACCAGTACATGCACGCTATGGCCATAGACGCGCAACACCGTACGGGCGGGCAAGCCAAGGATCGAGTAACGGCCCCACTTCTCGCCGCCCTGGACCGACTCCAGCAGGTAGGAATAGGGCGCATCGGCCAGTTTCAGGTAGGTCGATAGCGGCGTATCCAGATCGGCCAGCACTTCGCGTACCACGGGTACACGATTAAAGTCCTGGGCAGCCAGGCTTAGAAATTCTTCTCGGGTCATGATCAGCCTCATGGGGCGGGAAATTGTCACACAAACACAGGAGGCCCGCGCTAAACGCGGGCAGGCAGGATCAGGTGCGCCAACGCCAGCGGGCGAGGGCCTTGATCACTCTCATCAGTTTGCGGTTGCTGACAAACACGGCTGATCCGTCTTGGTAAGGTGTGGGAACACCGAAAGGTTATATGAGCACGTCGAGTGAATCAACCAGCAAATCCGGGTTTTCCAGGCTGACCGGGCGGCCATGGTTATAGCCATAACTGACCGCCACCACTTTTACTCCAGCCGCCTGACCGGCGAGTACGTCATTGCGCGAATCACCCACAAACAGGGTGTCCGCCACGCCAACGCCTGCCTGCTGCATTATCCAGTGCAGGGCCGCCGGGTCGGGCTTCTGCACCGGCAGCGTATCGCCACCGACCAGCCAGCGAAAATAACCAAGCAGGCCCTTCTCCTCAAGGAGCGGCGCGACAAAGCGCTCGGGCTTGTTGGTTGCTACCGCCATCAATACGCCGTGTTGCTGCAAAGCATTGAGAAAAGCAGTCACACCGGGATAGAGGGTGGTGAGTTCGTGTCCGCCGGAATAGGCCTGCAGAAAGGCTTGATGCGCAAGCTCAGCTTCTTTTTCATCGACGCTGGCGTGATCGATGGAGCCGGCCAGCGCACGCCGAACCAGCACCATCGAACCATTGCCCACCCAGTCGCGTACCCGCTCAACACCTGCGGACGGGCGCCCCAGTCCCAACAACATGCTATCAATGGCGGCAGACAGATCGGGCACCGAATCCAGCAAGGTACCGTCCAGATCAAAAATCACCAGCTTCGGCAGTTGCCCGCCAAACAGGCGCTCAAGCATCAACGTGCGACCTGGGCCAGCTCGGCGCGCATGCGGTCAATCACCGCCTTGTAATCGGGCTTGTTGAAGATCGCCGAGCCAGCGACAAAGGTGTCGGCTCCCGCTTCGGCGATCTGCCGAATATTATGCTCGCTGACGCCGCCGTCGACTTCCAGGCGAATATCGCGGCCACTGGCATCGATCAGCGCCCGCGCTTCACGTAGTTTATCCAGCGTGCCGGGGATGAATTTCTGCCCGCCAAAGCCTGGGTTAACGCTCATCAGCAGCACCATGTCGACCTTGTCCATCACGTACTTGAGGCTGTCCAGCGAGGTGGCCGGATTGAACACCAGACCGGCTTTGGCACCACCTTCACGAATCAGCTGCAGCGACCGGTCGATATGCTCACTGGCCTCCGGATGAAAGGTAATAAAGGAAGCACCCGCTTCGAGGAAATCACCGATGATGCGGTCAACCGGCTTGACCATCAAATGCACATCAATCGGCGCGGTAATGCCGTATTTGCGCAATGCGCTGCAGACCATCGGGCCAATTGTCAGGTTAGGTACGTAATGGTTGTCCATCACGTCAAAGTGGACAATATCGGCACCGGCCGCGAGCACCTTGTCGACCTCTTCCCCGAGGCGGGCAAAGTCGGCGGACAATATCGAAGGGGCAATCGCATAATCAGGCATGACGGACCTCGGCAGTGAATTCGGAACGGCCATAGTCTACCCCAAGCAGCTCCGCGCCGCCCTGTTATACTCGGAGGAAATGCCCAGGGACGCCAGCTTATGCAACATTCATCATATCTGTTATGTGTGTCGGCGAAGAGGCTTTGGGTTGGTCTGGTGCTGACGCTCGCCATGGCGTCAATGGCGGGCGCTCAAGAATCCGATACCGAACCTGCGGCCGCCAGCGGCACCGCCACAACGGACACCGCAAGCGCACCCAGCCGCAGCAAGGTACAGGAACAAAGTCTGGAAAGACTGCTACCTGCTACTCAACAGCGGCGCCTGGATATCGACGACCAAGCTTTTCTGGGGCTGTTTCTTCCTGCTGCGCAGCCCAAAGCCCTGGGCAGTATTATTCTTATCGCAGGACAGGATGAGCACGCCGACTGGCCGGTGCTGATAGGCCCAGCACGGCGCCAGCTAAGTGCAGAGGGCTGGCACACGTTGGCCATCAGTTTGCCTGAGCGCGGCTACGCCGCACCCGGCCTGGGCGATGAGCAGAGCACGAGCCCTGAGTTGCAGTATCGGACCCAGGTATTGGCGCGGATTCAGGCGGCAAGACAAGTACTAGAGGCCGAAGGCGGAGCGGACAAGGATCTGCCCATCGTACTGCTGGGTCGGGGCGAAGGTGCGCTCTGGGCACTGATCGCTGCGGCGGAGACAGGCAGCCCGCCGACGGCCGCACTGATATTGCAGGATCTGCCGGTAACCGCCGAGGGCGAAACAACCAGCACGCTGCTGCTAGAGCAGTGGGCTGGGCCCACCTACGACATCCTAATCTCTCCCGCCGAACACGCTGAAGCGCGCAAACTGCAAGCCAGGCGCCTGGCTCATAACCGCTACCAGCAACTTATCTGGCCGCAAAGCGGGCACTCTGAGCTGAAACAGCAGATGCTCATCAAGCGCCTTGGTGGCTGGCTGAAACGTGCGCTTAGCGAAACCCCCGGTAACGCTTGATCAGCTCGTAGGCCTCCTGAATAAGGTGGATGCGTTCGCCGGCCAGCCCGGGGTCGCGCTCACTGCCGCCACGGGCAATCAGTTTGTCCGGATGATGCCGGCTAAGCTGCCGCCTGTAGGCGCGCTTGATCTGCTCAGGCGGCGCATCCAGCCCGACTTCCAACAGGCTGGCGGCTTCCTTTAAACGGTCTCGATTAGCCACCGGTGCACTGCCCACGCCGGACTGGCTGCCAGCTCCAGCTGACCCGGAATCACCGCGAGAATAGCCCCGTTGGTGCCGTTGATGCATACGCTGCTGCTCTGCCCGACCCATTCCGGCCTGGCCACCCCACTCATGCAGCAGCGCCCGCTCGTGCGGCCCGAGCACGCCATCGGCCAACGCCATCCGCCAGCAGCAGTCAAGCAGCTCGGCGATCCGGGCGGGCTCACGCTTGAGCAGTCGCCGCACCAGCGGCGTCAGCCGCTTGCTCGGCAACTTGCCCTGGTTGAACCACTGCATGGCTTGCAAGCGCGCAGCTTCATCAAACCGGTATTGCTGCATCAAGTCACGAGCCAACTGCAGATGCGCAGGCAAGACTCGGCCGTCAGCCTTGGCTAGCCGGCCCAGGCAAAGAAACAGCACCTGTTCGAAACTTGCTTCCCTGCCCAGCAACTCGCGGCAGCGCCTCGGCAGATCACTCCAGCGCTGCAACTGCCAATGACGATCCAGCGCGTGCCCCAGTACAGCGCCAAAAATGCCGCCAGGTACGCCGCCAATGCTACCGCCCAGCGCCGCGCCGATTACCGTCACCGGCCAAAGCACAGGCGTCAGGCTCCCTGGGCCAGGCGACTGGCATCCGCCAGGCGTTCGGGCGTGCCCACATCAACCCAGGGGCCGGAGAAATACTCGCCACTCACCAGACCAGCGTCGGCTGCCTGGCGCAGCAGCGGCGCCAAGGCGAACGCACCACCTTGCTGCCCCTCGAACAGCTGCGGATGCAGCACCGCCAGCCCGGAATACGTCAGCGCCTGCTCCGAATCAGACGGGTTGCGTACCTCACCCTGCACCAGCACGAAATCGCCCTGGGTCTTGAAGGATGGATTATCCACCAGCACCAAATGCGCAAGTTTGCCCGCTGGCAGCTGTAAGCCAGCGAACTCGAATGGCGTCCATATGTCGCCGTTCACCAGCACGAACGGCTGGTCACCCAGCAAAGGCAATGCCCTGAATATACCCCCGCCGGTCTCCAGCGGCTCGCCTTCCGGGGACCATTGGATCGTCACATCAAGGGCCGCTCCGTCAGCAAAATGCGCCTCCAATTGCTCGCCCAACCAGGCGTGATTAATCACCAGATCGGTCACCCCCGCTTGCCTCAAGCCCTCCATATGCCATTGGATCAAAGGCTTACCTGCTACCGGAAGCAGGGGCTTGGGGGTATGCAGGGTCAGGGGACGCATGCGCTCACCTTTGCCGGCGGCCAGAATCATCGCTTTCATGCGTACAAACCCAGGCTGTCCAGCAGGCGCTCAAGTGGCGCCAGCCGATGATCTTGGGCGCAGGCTTCGCGCAGATATCCGACGAAACGCGGCGTATCGCTCAAATAATGGCCTTTGCCATCGCGGTAATTGATGCGCGCAAAAATACCTAACACTTTCAGATGGCGCTGCACGCCCATTAATCTGGATTGCGCACGAAAGGTCTGGAAATCCGCTGGCATCGGCAAGCCGACCTCACGGGCCTGCTGCCAATAACGCTCCAACCAGGCTTCGCGCTGACTCAGCGGCAGGGTAAAGAAGGCATCAGCCAACAGCGAGGTAACGTCGTAGCTCAAAGGCCCGTAAAGCGCATCCTGAAAATCAAGCACGCCCGGCTCACCGTCGGCGGTCATCAGATTGCGCGGCATATAATCTCGGTGCACGAACACCTGCGGCTCGGCCAGATTGCTGTCGAGGACCAAACGGCACAGTGTTTGCCAGTCCTGCTCTTCGGCGCTGCTGAATTGACGCTGCAGATGCCGACTGACATACCAGTCGGGAAACAACTGCAGCTCTCGGCGCAAGATAGTTTCGTCGTAGTCGGCCAATATCCCCGGCCGACTGGCTTGCTGCCAACGCACCAGCGTGGTGATCGCCGTCGCGTAAAGTTGCTCGATACTGGCGGCATCGATTCCCTGTTGAATGCTCTGCAGGTAGGTACTGGCACCCATATCTTCCAGCAGCAAAAAACCCTTCTGCAGATCGGCGCTATATATTTGCGGCGTGCGCACTCCTGCTTCTGCCAAGAGCGCGGCTATTCTGACAAAAGGTGCGGAATCCTCCTGCTCTGGCGGGGCATCCATCACGATAATGCTGCGCGAACCATCCACCCAACGAAAATAGCGGCGGAAGCTCGCATCCGCACTGGCCGCTGACAGCTCGCCCGAGCCCACCTCGCCCCAGCCCAGCGTGGCGTAGGTCTGGGCCAATTGCGAGGGCAACCAGGCGTGCAGCAGTGCTTTTCTAGAATCCATCATTTCCATCCCATTCAGACGGACGCTGGCTCTGGCGTCCTACAATGCTTTATTATCCCCTATCTTGCTGATTACTCGCAGCATGCATATAGCATTCTTCTCGCACAAGCGTTGCGCGCACCGACTGGAAGCCCGGACAAACATACAATGGCCTACCGCACACCACCGTTTCGCCCTACCTTTCCCATGTTGCTGGTCAGTGGCTTGCTGTTAGCCCAGCCCTTGAGCAGCGTGGCCGCCAATCAGGTTGAATGCCGCGCCAGCAGCAGCGGCGCTGGCTGGGATTGCTCCCCGCTATCCGCCCCGGCGGCGTTACCGCCCCGGCCGGCTCAGGCAGTGCAGCCAGCGCCGCGCGCGACAGAACCCGCGCCAGTCGAAGCGCCTGAAAGCGCCACCGCGGCGACCCCTGCCAGCCGCCCTGCTGTAACGGGTGACTACAGCGAGCTGGACTGGGTTCCCCGCGAGCAGCTCAGCAGCGAACAGCAGGCAGCCATCGCGCCCTATTGCGGCGGCATGTATGTGGAGCCCGAACGCGAAGGCCGCGATAACGAAACGCCCTTTAATGAGCTGCCCGTTTCCGCTGCTGCGGACTCCAGCAGTTTTGAGCAAGGCAGTCAGACCGGCACGCTGGAAGGTGACGTCCTGTTGCAACAGGGCCGCCTGCAGGCTCAGTCGAATCAGGCCAGCTTTGATCAAGCCAATAATCTGATCGTGCTGGATGGTAATGTCCGCCTGCGCGACCAGGGAGTGCTGGTTCTGGGCGACAGCGCACGGATGCAGATCGACACCGGCGAAACCCGCATCGACCAAGTGCGTTACGTCGTGCATGAATCACGTGCGCGGGGCACTGCGACCAAGCTGATGCGCCGTGACGACGCAGTGATCGTCATGACCGACGGGACTTACACCACCTGCGAGCCTGGCGAAAACACCTGGGCATTGCACAGCAAAGACATCGAGCTGAATCGCGAAGAGGGTTGGGGCGAGGCCAAGCACGTCACCTTGCGCGTCAAGGACGTACCGGTGTTTTATACGCCCTGGATGAATTTCCCACTGGATGATCGCCGCAAATCAGGCCTGTTGACTCCAAGCTTTGCCTCCAGCACCGATAGCGGCTCGGAGCTGACCGTACCTTACTATTTCAATCTCGCGCCCAATTACGACGCTACTTTGTATCCACGCTTCATGAGCAAGCGCGGTCTGCTGATGGAGGGTGAAGCCCGACATATGAACGAGCAGAGCCAGTCACAGATCAACGCCGCCTACCTTGATGACAGCGAGTTTGGCGATACGCGCTGGATGTACCAGCTGCGACATGACAACCTGCTTGCACCACGCTGGAGAGCCAATGTCGATTACAGCGACATCAGCGATCCCTTCTATTTCCAGCACCTCAACTCATCGCTGGAGTCGCGGCCGGACACCTACGTCAATCAGCGTGTCAGCAGCACCTACGCGGGCAATACCTGGCGCTTTGAGGCCGCGGTGCATAGCTACGAGCTGGCTGATATTACCTCAGTCACGCCCTATGACCGGCTGCCCCAGCTACGTCTTGATGGCGCCAACCGCATAGCTGGCACTGGCCTAAGGTTCAACTATCGCACCGAGTACAGCTACTTTGACCGTGATCTGAACAGCGGTTTACTCTCGGGCCGCGACGGCGTTCAGTTTGATGACGCCAATATTGGCATCCGCGAACCCGACGAAAGCCTTGTTGGCTTGCAGCGGGCCACCGGTAGCCGAGTAGTAGCAGCGCCTGCACTTGAATACCCGATGACCACCAGCTGGGGCTTCCTGACTCCCACCGTAAAGGCGGTTATGACTCAGTATGACCTCGACTTCGATGATAGAAATGACGGTTTTGACTACGCCGGCGCTGAAACAACCCCAGGCAACGTCACGCCTCTTGCGAGCCTGGATGGCGGTTTGTATTTCGATCGGCAAGCAAATTGGTTCGGCCAGACATTCAGGCAGACGTTTGAACCTCGGGCTTACTATCTCTATGCACCCTATCGCGACCAGAGCGACCAGCCTCTGTTTGACACAAACGAGTTTGCCTTCAGCTACAGTTCGCTTTTCCGCGACAACCGCTTCAGTGGCAGCGACCGTATAAGTGACGCCAATCAATTCACCCTGGGTGCCACCAGCAGATTTCTTGATGACGCTGGGCGCGAGCGAATCCGCGGCAGCCTGGGCCAGATCTTTTACTTGAGTGATCGCGATGTCGCGCTGCTACCCGATGGCGCCGGCGCGACTACCGATCCAACGCAATCAACATCCGCTTACGCTGGCGAGTTCATGTACCAGATGAGTGATGCATGGCGCTTCCGCAGCGATGTCATCTGGAATCCGGATAACAACAACGAGGACGCCGGTAGCGCGATCTTCAACTATCAGCCAGAGCCCCGCAAAATCATCAATGCGGGTTACCGGTTCCGAAACAACATCAATACCTTCGATGCCCTGTCTGGTACCTTCAGGCGCAATGCCAACGACCGTATCGATCAGTCAGACTTGTCGACGATATGGCCAATCAACAATCAGTGGAGCGTTATTGCTCGCTGGCAGCACGACTTCACTCGTGACCGAACCCTGGAAGCATTCGGTGGTCTGGAGTACGACAGCTGCTGCTATAAGGTCCGTGTCATCAACCGGTACTGGGTAGACTACGACGAATATGAGACGGTGACTGACGATTCAAGCAACCGTGGCATTTTCATTCAGATCGTGCTCAAGGGATTGGGCAATGTCACCGGCAACCGTGTCGAAAGCCTGTTCGATCAAGGCATCCCTGGTTACAGAGAGCGTGAAAACAATGGTTTTTAAGGTAAAAGTTTTTAAGTTATATCCCGCTTTACTCAGTCTGTGCGCAGGCTTGATTTTCAGCACCGGACTGCATGCCCAAGTGGTACCACTGGACCGGGTCGCGGCCATCGTCGACAACGACGTGGTCATGGCCAGCCAGCTGGATCAACGTATGCAGGAATTGCAACGTCAGCTGCGCGAGCGCGGCACCCAACTGCCGCCTGACGACGTTCTGCGCCAACAGGTGCTTGATCGCCTGGTGGTCGAAAGCATCCAGCTACAAATGGGCGAGCGTGCCGGCATTCGTATCGACGACGCCACGCTGAACCAGACCATGGAGCAGCTGGCCCAGCGCAACAATGTCACCACCGAGCAGTTCCGCGCTGCACTAGAGCGTGATGGCATCAGCTATGACCAGGCGCGTGAACAGATTCGTCGCGAAATGATCATCAACCGGGTGCGTCAGCGCCGCGTCGCGGAGCGTATCCAGGTCTCCGATCAGGAAGTGCGCAACTTCCTCGACTCGGAAATGGGTCGCCTGGAAACGGCAGAAGAGTACCGCCTGGCGATGATTGTGCTGCCTATCCCGGAAAGCGCGAGCCCGGATGAGGTCCGCGCCATTGGTGAGACCGCCAACGATATCTACCAAGAGCTGAACGCTGGAGCTGATTTCACCAATCTGGCGGTCGCCCGCTCCCGCGGCGATACGGCACTGGAAGGCGGCGAGCTTGGCTGGCGCCGCAGCGCGCAGTTGCCCGGCCCGTTCGCTAGCGCCGTAGCGGCGCTGGACACCGGCGAAGTGACCCAACCGCTGCGCTCGCCTGCGGGCTTCCATATTCTCAAGTTGCTCGAGACTCGGGGCGGTGAAGGTCAGATGGTAGAAGAATTTCACGTTCGCCATATCCTGATCAAGCCCAGCGAAATTCGCACCGAGGAGGAAGCTGCGCAGCTGATTCAGCGCATTTACGAGCGCATCCGCAATGGCGAGTCGTTCGCCACTCTGGCCAGCGCATTTTCCGAAGACCCAGGCTCCGCCTTGAACGGTGGATCGCTGGACTGGGTTATGCCCGACAGCATGGTGCCCGAGTTCCGCGAGGTCATGACCGAGATCAGCGAAAATACCGTTTCCGCACCCTTTCAGTCTGAATTCGGCTGGCACATCCTGGAAGTCCAGGGTCGTCGCAACGTCGATATGACCTCGGAGATGCGTGAACAGCAGGCGATGAGCTTGTTGCGCAATCGCAAATACGAGCAGGAACTGCAGACCTGGCTGCTGGAAATTCGTGACGAAGCCTATGTCGAGATCAAGATATAGTGTCTTGCAAAACCATCGCCCTGACCGCCGGCGAGCCGGCGGGCATTGGCCCGGATTTGTGTCTGATGCTTGCGATGCAACCCTGCAAGCACCAGCGGGTAGTCATCGCTGACCCCGACCTGCTGAACGCACGCGCCCGCTTGCTGGGCCTTGACATTGAACTAAGCGTTTTTGACCCATCCACCACCCCAACGGCCCAGGTCGCTGGCCAGCTGAGTGTTCTGCCCGTAAAGCTGGCCGCTCCGTGCCAACCGGGAGTGCTCGATCCAGCCAACGCTCACTACGTGCTGGATACCCTGCGCCTGGCGGGCCACGGGTGTGAGGCAGGGCATTTTGCCGCCGTCGTTACCGCCCCGGTGCATAAAGGCATTATCAATGACGCCGGCATCCGCTTCTCGGGGCATACCGAGTTTTTTGCCGAACTTACCGGTACGCCGCTGGTGGTGATGATGCTCGCCTGTCCCGGTCTGCGAGTGGCACTGGTGACGACGCATCTGCCGCTGCGCGCTGTCGCGGACGCTATTACTCAGCCACTGCTCGAACAGATCATCCGCATACTGCACCAGGATCTGCAGCAGAAATTCGCCATCGCCGCGCCGCGTATTCTGGTCTGCGGCCTTAATCCCCACGCGGGTGAAGGCGGGCATATGGGTAGCGAGGAAATCGATGTCATAAACCCTGTGCTGGAGCGGCTACGAGCTGAAGGCATGCACCTTCAGGGACCCTTGCCAGCCGACACGCTGTTTACCCCCAAACATCTGGATCAGGCCGATGCGGTGCTCGCCATGTATCACGATCAGGGGCTGCCTGTGCTCAAGCACAAGGGCTTCGGCAATGCCGTCAATATCACCCTGGGCCTGCCGATCATCCGTACCTCGGTAGACCACGGTACTGCGCTGGATCTTGCCGGCGGCGGTAAAGCCGATGTCGGTAGCCTGAATGTTGCATTAAACACCGCCATCGACATGATCGACGCCACGGAGTCAGTATGAATCAGTTTGCCCCGCACCGGGCGCGCAAGCGTTTTGGCCAGAATTTCCTGCATGACGCCGGGGTGATCAACCGTATCTTGCGTGCCGTGAGCCCCAAGGAGGGGCAGCGTCTGGTCGAAATCGGGCCAGGTCAGGGCGCTATTACCGAAGGCTTGTTAGCCAGTGGCGCGCAACTGGATGTGGTCGAACTCGATCATGACCTGCATCCGTTGCTCTTGGCCCGTTTTGGCGCCAGCCCCCAGTTCACCCTGCACAAGGGCGATGCGCTGAAGTTCGACTTCCGGGCGCTGGCAGAAACGGGGCAAAAGCTGCGTATTGTCGGCAACCTTCCGTATAACATTTCAACGCCGTTGATGTTTCACCTGATTGCCCAATCCGACTGCGTCGCCGATATGCACTTCATGCTGCAGAAAGAAGTGGTCCAGCGCCTGGCCGCAGGGGCCGGCATGAATCATTACGGCCGTCTGGGCATCATGGTGCAGTATCACTGCCAGGTAGAGCACCTGTTCGATGTCGGTTCCGGCGCGTTCAGCCCGGCGCCAAAAGTCGACTCGGCTATCGTTCGCCTGACGCCGCATGCAGAACTGCCGCACCCGGCTGATGATGTCGGCATGCTTGAGCTGGTCGTTCGCGAGGCGTTCAATCAGCGCCGCAAAACCCTGCGCAATACACTCAAATCCTTGATCGATGCTGAAAGCATTGAGGCTGAAGGCATAGACCCGACCCTGCGACCGGAACAAATAGACTTGGCCGGCTTCGTGCGTCTGGCCAATCGGTTAGCCAGAGACAGGACTACCCAATGAGCACCCACACCGCTTACGCCATCGAGATTAAAGTCGAGAGTCGCTACCTGCGCGAGCAATCCGACCCCAGTGCCAGCCGTTATGCATTCGCCTATACGATCCACATCAAGAATACGGGCGCCATCGCGGCGCAATTGATTGATCGGCATTGGAAGATCATTGACGGCAATGGCGAGCTCAAGGAAGTACAGGGCCCCGGTGTAGTAGGCGAACAGCCTCTACTGGAACCCGGCGCCAGCTTCACCTATACCAGCGGCTGCCTACTGGAAACCCCGATCGGCACCATGGAGGGCAGCTATGGCATGCGTGCCCAAGACGGTCACACCTTTGCCGCGCCCATCGCGCTGTTCCGCCTGGCCAAACCCAACGCCCTGAACTGACTCAGATACTGCTAAAGCCACCGTCCACAAGGCCACGCTATGACTACCTACGCCGTTGGCGACATTCAGGGTTGCTTGAAGCCCCTTAAATGCCTTCTCGACGAGGTCGCATTCAATCGCTCCTGCGACGTGCTCTGGTCGGTCGGCGATCTGGTCAATCGCGGTCCGGATTCGCTCGACACCCTGCGTTTTATCGATAGCCTGGGCAGCGCCTGTATTGCCGTGCTGGGTAATCACGATCTGCATCTGCTGGCGGCCAGCCGCGACGCCAGCCGCCTGCGTAAATCCGACACCCTGTTGCCGATTCTCAAGGCCGATGACCGTGAGCAGTTGCTAACCAGCTTGCGTCGGCGCCCCTTGGCGCATTGGGATGAGCGTATGGGTGTGCTGATGACGCACGCCGGACTACCTCCCACCTGGACCGTCAAGCAAACGCTCAAACGTGCTGCCGAGGTCGAAGAGGTATTGCGCTGTGACGAGCGTCTGCCACTGTTCCTGGATGAAATGTACGGCAACGAGCCTGACCGCTGGAAGCCCTCGCTTACCGGCCCGGCCCGCCTGCGCTGCATAACCAACTATCTGACTCGCATGCGCTTTTGCAAGGCCGATGGCACTCTGGATCTGAAAACCAAGGAAGGCGTCGGCGCCGCGCCCAAAGGCTTCGCACCCTGGTTCACCTATCCCCGACGCGATCCCCAGACCCAGGTGGTATTCGGTCACTGGGCCGCGTTGGAGGCAAAAACCGGCGTAGCGGGTATTCACGCGCTGGACAGCGGCTGCGTCTGGGGCAACAGTATGACCTTGATGAATGTGGATACCGGTGAGCGTCACCAGTGCAGTTGTGGAGAACCAACATGAGCGAGTTTCAACGTATCAGCCCCGAACAGGCCAGCCAGCTGCTGGAGCAGGGCGCAGCATTGGTCGATATCCGCGATCCACAGAGCTACGCCCAGGGCCATATCAGCGACGCCGTGCGTCTGGATAACGACAGCCTGCCCGCTTACGTCGCCACTGCCGACAAGCAAGCCCCGCTGATAGTCTGCTGCTACCATGGCAATTCGAGCCAGCCAGCCGCGGCCTATCTAGCCAGCCTGGGCTTCGAGCAGGTCTACAGCCTGGACGGTGGCTTCGAATTATGGCGCGCGCAGTATCCAGGCAATATCAGCAGCAGCTGACAATTCACTGACAAATACCCGGCAATATTATTTTCCCGCATTTTTTTCCGAACGGTTGTGCCAGTACCGGCTAAACGTTCTATTCTGTAGCTGAGGCATTCATTACATGAAAGCCGGTCTGCCGGCTTCCGATAAAACGGGAGCCTGCCGGACCCCGCCGGGGAGCCATATCCTGCCCGTTGGACGGTTCGACAGACTCCCCGCCATGCCTGCGCGCGTTGGTACTGGGGGATTATTGCATCAAGGAAATGCTGTCGCCCTTTAACGGCCGTCAGGCTGGCCTATGGCCGGAAGTCGCAGACCTCATTCAGGTATCAGAGAGGTCAGTCATGAGCATATTCAGTCATTTCCAGAACCGTTTTGAAACCACCCGGCAGGAAGAGTACAGCCTGCAAGAGTATCTCGACCTCTGCAAAACCGATCCGCTGACCTACGCTACCGGCGCAGAGCGCCTGCTTCGCGCCATTGGTGAGCCGGAGCAGGTTGACACCTCGATGGACCCGCGACTTTCCCGCATCTTTTCCAACAAGGTCATCAAGCGCTACCCGGCCTTTGCCGACTTCCACGGCATGGAAGATGCGATAGAACATATCGTCTCCTTTTTCCGCCATGCTGCCCAAGGGCTGGAGGAGCGCAAACAGATTCTTTACCTGCTCGGCCCGGTGGGTGGCGGTAAGTCTTCACTGGCAGAAAAACTCAAATCGCTGATGCAGCAGGTACCCTTTTATGCGATCAAGGGCTCCCCGGTGTTCGAGTCGCCCCTGGGTTTGTTCAGTCCTGAGGAAGACGGCGCCATCCTCGAAGAGGATTTCGGCATCCCGCGGCGTTATATCAACAGCATCATGTCGCCATGGGCGGTAAAGCGCCTGCATGAGTTCAATGGCGACATCAGCCAGTTCAGAGTGGTGAAGCTCTATCCTTCGATTCTTCAGCAGATCGCTATTGCCAAGACCGAGCCGGGTGACGAGAACAACCAGGACATTTCCGCCCTGGTGGGCAAGGTGGATATTCGCAAACTGGAAGAGTTTCCGCAGAACGATCCCGATGCCTACAGCTATTCTGGCGCGCTATGCCGCGCTAACCAGGGCTTGATGGAATTTGTGGAGATGTTCAAAGCGCCAATCAAGGTATTGCACCCGCTGCTGACGGCGACCCAGGAAGGCAACTACAACAGCACTGAGGGTCTCGGTGCGATTCCTTTCAATGGCGTTATCCTGGCGCACTCCAACGAGTCAGAGTGGCATACCTTTCGCAACAACAAGAACAACGAAGCTTTCATTGACCGTATCTACATCGTCAAGGTGCCCTACTGCGTGCGCGTGACGGACGAGATCCAGATCTATCAGAAGCTGCTGACCAGCAGCTCGCTGGCCCACGCCCATTGCGCCCCCGATACGCTGAAAATGCTCGCGCAGTTCACTGTGCTGTCACGCCTCAAGGAACCGGAAAACTCCAACGTCTACTCGAAGATGCGGATTTACGACGGTGAGAACCTCAAGGACACCGACCCCAAAGCCAAGTCAATCCAGGAATACCGTGACGCCGCTGGTGTGGATGAGGGCATGAACGGCCTGTCGACCCGCTTTGCCTTCAAGATCCTGTCGAAGGTCTTCAACTACGACAACAGCGAGGTCGCGGCCAACCCGGTGCACCTGCTGTATGTGCTCGAACAGCAGATTGAACAGGAGCAATTCGCCAACGATGTCAGCGAGCGTTACCTGCGCTTTATCAAGGAGTACCTGGCGCCGCGCTATGTCGACTTTATCGGCAAGGAAATCCAGACCGCCTATCTGGAGTCTTACAGCGAGTACGGGCAAAACATCTTTGATCGCTATGTGATGTACGCCGATTTCTGGATTCAGGATCAGGAGTACCGCGACCCGGACACCGGTGAGATTCTCAACCGTGTGGCGCTGAACGAGGAGCTGGAAAAGATCGAGAAGCCCGCCGGCATCAGCAACCCCAAGGACTTCCGTAACGAAATAGTCAACTTCATGCTCCGCGCCCGGGCGCAGAACAATGGCAAGAATCCATCCTGGTTGTCCTACGAAAAACTGCGGATGGTGATCGAGAAGAAGATGTTCTCCAATACCGAGGATCTGCTCCCGGTCATCAGCTTCAATGCCAAGGCGTCCAAGGAAGATCAGAAGAAACACGGCGACTTCGTCAGCCGCATGATCGAACGTGGCTACACCGAAAAACAGGTACGTCTGCTTTCGGAATGGTATCTGCGCGTACGTAAGGCCCAGTAGCGACGAACCGCTACTGGGCAGCCTCAAGCCATAAGTTTCAAGCGGCAAGAGGACACCCCATGAGCGCGGACCAGACGCTAAGGTTTGATTCAGCACGGCCAGCTTCAAGCTTGTGGCTTATCGCTTGCAGCTGGCCCCGGAGGGGCCATGAGCTACGTGATCGACCGCCGTCTTAACGGCAAGAACAAGAGCACGGTAAACCGGCAACGGTTCCTGCGACGATACAAGACGCACATAAAAAAGGCGGTCGAGGACGCGGTCGGCCGCCGCTCAATTACCGATATCGCCGGTGGCGAACAGATCAGCATTCCTGGTCGGGATATCGATGAGCCGATTTTCCACCACGGCCAGGGTGGGCGTAAGACCGGTGTGCATCCGGGCAACCGTGATTTCAGCACTGGCGACCGCATTCCCCGCCCAGATGGCGGCGGTGGCGGCCAGGGTGGCAGCCAGGCCGGTGACAGCGGCGAAGGGATGGATGAGTTTGTGTTTCAGATCACCCAGGACGAGTTTCTTGATTTCATGTTCGAAGATCTGGCCCTGCCCAATCTGGTCAAGCGTCACCTGACCGGCACCGACACCTTCAAACCAGTGCGTGCTGGCATCAGCCAGCAGGGCAATCCGTCCCGGATCAACATTGTGCGCTCGATGCGCGCCTCGCACGCCCGGCGCATCGCATTGAGCGGTAGCAGCCGCCGTCGCTTGCGTGAAGCCACCAAGGAACTGGAATTACTGCGCCGGCAACAGCCAGACAACCTGGTTGACCAGAAAGTCCTGCAGGAAGAAATAGACGCATTGCAAAAACGCATTGATCGGATTCCATTCCTGGATACCTTCGACCTGCGCTACAACCTAATCACCAAACAGCCCAACCCCAGTTCAAAAGCGGTGATGTTTTGCCTGATGGACGTGTCCGGCTCGATGACCCAGGCGACCAAGGATCTGGCCAAGCGATTCTATATTCTGCTCTATCTGTTTCTGCGGCGGAATTACGAGCGGATCGAGGTGGTCTTTATCCGCCACCACACCAGCGCCAAGGAGGTAGACGAGGAAGAGTTCTTCTACTCTCGCGAAACCGGCGGCACTATCGTTTCCAGCGCTCTGCGCTTGATGCAACAGATCGTTGATGAACGTTATGCGCCCGGAGAATGGAACATCTATTGCGCCCAGGCGTCGGACGGCGACAACTGGAACGACGACTCGCCAATCTGCCGCGAGCTTCTACTCAAGCAGATCATGCCGGCCATGCAATATTACTGCTATGTGGAAATCACCCCGCGTGAGCATCAGGCGCTCTGGTACGAATACGAGCAAGTCACCGATATATTCTCCGACAGTTTCGCCCAGCAACAGATAGTCGATGCGGGAGATATCTACCCGGTCTTTCGCAAGCTGTTTCAGAAGAGGATGGCCACATGACCCGGCAACCCATCTCCACCGGCTCGGAATGGACCTTCGACCTGATCCGCGAATACGACCAGGAAATCGGTCGTATTGCCCGTGATGTTTACGGACTCGACACCTACCCCAATCAGATTGAGGTGATTACCGCTGAACAGATGATGGACGCCTACGCCTCCGTCGGCATGCCGCTGGGCTATCACCACTGGTCCTATGGCAAGCATTTCCTGCATACCGAAAAGAACTACAAGCGCGGGCAAATGGGCCTGGCTTACGAGATCGTGATCAACTCGGATCCGTGTATAGCCTACCTGATGGAAGAAAACACCATGACCATGCAGGCGCTGGTCATCGCCCATGCCTGCTACGGCCACAACTCGTTCTTCAAGGGCAACTACCTGTTCCGCAGCTGGACCGATGCCAGCGCGATCATCGATTATCTGGTGTTCGCCCGGCATTACATCAACGAATGCGAGGAGCGTCATGGCATCGATGCAGTCGAGGATATTCTCGACTCCTGCCATGCGCTGATGAACTACGGCGTAGATCGTTACAAACGCCCCTACCCCATCTCCGCCGAAGAAGAGCGCCTGCGCCAGCAGGAACGTGAGGAACATCTGCAACGGCAGGTCAACGAGCTCTGGCGCACCATCCCCGTCAGTGCCAGCGCGCGGGACAAGCTGGCTCAGGAGCCGCGCTACCCTAGCGAGCCGCAGGAAAACCTGCTGTATTTCATCGAAAAGAACGCGCCGCTGCTGGAACCCTGGCAGCGTGAAGTAGTGCGCATCGTGCGCAAAGTCGCGCAATACTTCTACCCGCAACGCCAGACCCAGGTGATGAATGAAGGCTGGGCCACCTTTTGGCATTACACCCTGCTCAACCACCTGTATGACGAGGGCAAGGTCACAGAAGGCTTCATCATTGAGTTTCTGCAGTCGCACACTAGCGTGATCTATCAGCCGCCGTTCGACAGCCAGTGGTATAGCGGTATCAATCCCTATGCACTGGGCTTTGCGATGATGCAGGACATCCGGCGTATCTGCGAAGCGCCTACTGAAGAAGATCACCGCTGGTTTCCGGACATTGCCGGCAGTGACTGGCTGGAAACGCTGAGGTTCGCCATGCGCACCTTCAAGGACGAGAGCTTTATCCTGCAATACCTGTCGCCCAAGGTAATACGTGACCTGAAGCTGTTCGCCATAGCCGATGACGAATCCGATGACCATCTGCAGGTTTCAGCCATTCACGACGACAGCGGCTATCGGGCGGTACGCGAACACCTGGCCGCGCAATACAATCTGGGCAACCGTGAACCCAACATTCAGGTATGGGAGGTGGATCGCCGCGGTGACCGGTCACTCACTCTGCACCACCAGCGTCACGACGGTAAGCCTTTGGGCGAGTCCACTGGGGAAATGCTCAAGCATCTGCACCGGTTGTGGGGGTTTGATATCCACCTGCACAGCCTGGATGGAGAAAGGATGATGACGCAGATGCATATACCGCCCAGACCGGAAAACCCGAATGACAAGTTGCCGCGCTTTGATCTGAATATCCCGCCCATCTAAGAACAGCTTCAAGCGGCAAGCTAAAAGCGTCAAGCAGACCGTGCAGTGCAAAAACCTTTTCTCTGGAGGGGTGGAGCTTGCAGTTTTCAGCTTGAAGCTTGAAGCTTGAAGCTAAAAAACCGGTTCGAGATCCTGATACTCAATGTCATCTACCTATTCCACCTATCTGGTTGGCGGCGCGGTGCGCGACCAACTGCTTGGCCACCCGTTCAGCGACTACGACTGGGTGGTCGTCGGCGCAACGCCAGAGACCATGCTCGAAGCGGGCTTTCGGCCGGTCGGCCAGGATTTTCCGGTATTTCTGCACCCGAAAACCGGGGAGGAATATGCCCTCGCCCGCACTGAGCGCAAAAGCGGGCAAGGTTATGGTGGCTTCACCTTTCACACCAGCCCTGATGTGACCCTGGAGCAGGACCTGATCCGCCGCGATCTGACGATCAATGCGATGGCCATGGACGCCGACTGCAAGCTGATAGACCCCTACGGAGGCCAAAGAGATCTTGCCGCCCGCCTGTTGCGCCACGTATCACCGGCTTTTGTCGAAGACCCCATGCGCGTACTGCGGGTTGCCCGCTACGCTGCGCGCTATCACCGCCTGGGCTTCAGCGTTGCTCCGGAAACCATGGCATTGATGAGAGAACTGGCCGAATCGGGCGAGCTTCAGGCATTGACCGCCGAGCGCAGCTGGAAGGAAATCAGCCGTGCGCTGATGGAGCCCAACCCCGAGATCTTTATCCGCACATTGCGCGATTGCGGTGCGTTGGCAGAACTGATGCCGGAGGTGGATCGCCTGTTTGGCGTGCCCCAACCCAAGGCCCATCACCCCGAAGTGGACACCGGAGAGCATCTGCTGCTGGTTCTTCAACAGGCCGCACGGATGCAGCTGCCTTTGCCCGCCCGCTGGGCCTGCCTGCTGCATGACCTGGGCAAGGGTCTGACCGACCCGGCGCATTGGCCCAAGCACCATGGCCATGAGAGCAAGGGGCTGGCCGCCGTCAAGGCGGTTAACCAACGCTGCAAGGCACCCAGGGATTGTCAGGAGTTGGCGCTGCTGACCTGCGAGTATCACACCCATTGCCACCGGGCGCTGGAACTCAAACCTGCAACGCTGATCAAGCTGTTCAAGGCCTTCGATATCTATCGCCGGCCGGAGCGCTTCGAGCAATTTCTCGGCGCCTGCGAAGCCGATGCCCGCGGCCGTACCGGGCTGGAAAGTGAGCCTTACCCGCAAGCCGAGTACCTGCGCGCCGCTGCCGAGAGAGCGCGCCGAGTCAGCGTGGAATCCTTGTTGGCTCAAGGTCTTGAGGGCGCGGCAATGGGAAAAGCGCTTGAGCTTGAGAGGACCAACGCAGTAGCGGTTTACAAATCGGAGTTCAACCCCGGCTGAGGCGTCACCCTAAGCCCGTTCGCGGCCCAGCGCAACGCAGACGTCCCAAGCAACCCATCAACCGCCAAAAGTCGATCGCAAGGAATGCGCCTCAATCAAGTCGACCGGGGTCAAGGCTCTGCCACGCCAGTCAAAGGCAACCGGCCACAACGCCTGGTCACCCTGCCATCCAGCCCACAGCTCGGCATGTGTCAGCTCGCTGCCGGGCAGGACCGCATGCGGAGCCAGCAATGCCAGCGGCCAAAGCACAAAGGCGTTACGCAGCACTTCCGGCCGCGGCAGGGTCAACCCCTGATGCACGCCCGCAAGACTGCCGTAGGACAAGATATCAATATCCAGCGTAATGCGTCCTGGCGAGGGCGAATCACGCCGCCCACAGGCCGCTTCAATGGCCTTGAGTCCGGCAGTAAGATCGCTCAGCGGCAGGTGCGTTTCGGCCCCGACAATCATGTTCAGAAAACGACGGCCCAATACGCCCACCGCGTCACTTTCAAATACCGGCGATACATCCAGCGGACCCAATAATTGCTCAAGCGCATCCAGGCCGCGACCGAGAAAATGCTCCCGATCGGTATTGCTGCCCACGCCGAGAAAAACCATGGTCATACTGGACGCGCCCCACGCTCGATTAGCACGCCTACGCCACCGCTAGCCTGTTCTATCGCACCCGGTTTGGTCACGCGCAGACGCAACCAGGGCACGGAAAATTCATGCATCACCAGCGCCGCGACATGTTCAGCCAGGGCTTCGACCAGTTGAAATTGACTGCTGGCTACATACTCAAGCACCCGTGTGCTGACGGCGGCATAATCCAGCGTCGCGCTTAAATCATCGCCCGCAGCAGCTGCTCGAATATCCCAGCTCATTTCCAGATCGAGCACCAGCGGTTGCAGAATGGTCCGCTCCCAGTCATAAACGCCGATGACGGCTTCGACTGACAACCCTTTGATAAATACCTGATCCACAGGACGCTCCAGTTTTTTTTGTCGCTCGGGGTTCTACAAACGTGTTGAGCGTGAGCGAGCCGAATACCACCGGGTCGACTACAATCGAGTTTTGATCACGGCGAGAGCCATGCCTACTTCATTCATCCTGCTGCTGTGTATTGCCTATCTACTCGGCTCGGTTTCCTTCGCCGTGCTTATCAGCCTGTTGCGGCGGCTGCCTGACCCGCGCAGCATGGGCTCCGGCAATCCCGGCGCAAGCAATATGTTGCGGCTGGGCGGCAGATCCCTGGCTCTGGCCACCCTGCTCGGCGATCTGGGCAAAGGCGCGCTGGCCGTCTGGCTGGCCCAGCGTGCAGGGCTTGATCCGCGAGAACAAGGCTGGATCGCGCTGGCCGCCGTCACTGGCCATATTCTACCGATCTTCCATCGCCTGCGCGGCGGCAAAGGTGTTGCCACTGCGGCAGGCGCACTGCTGATCCTGTCCTGGCCGGCGGCGTTGGTCGCCAGTGCAATCTGGCTGGTCATCTTTGCCGCCTTGCGCATCGCTTCCGTCGCATCGATAACGGCCTGCGTATGCTTGTTGCCCTGGCTCGCTTGGCAACGACCTGAGCTGTTACTGCCCTGCAGCATCATGGTGCTGTTGATTCTGTTGCGTCACCGGCTGAATATTGGCCGCTTGCTGACTGGCAGCGAGAATCACTTCAAAAACTAGCGCCACGCTCAGTTAATGGGCGGCAGCTCTTCCATCGGCCAGCGCGCCCGCGCCTCAATACCGGATTGATCATGCTGGCCGGCCATCAGCCGCTGACAACCAGCGTAGGCGATCATCGCGCCGTTATCCGTGCAGAACTCCGGGCGCGCATAGAACAACTCGCCCTTGAGCCCCTTGGCCATGGCCTCCAGCGACACGCGCAAATGCCGATTGGCACTGACGCCGCCGGCGATCACCAAGCGATTCAGCCCGCAGGCCTTGAGCGCGCGTTTGCATTTTATTGTCAGGGTGTCGACCACCGCCTGTTCAAAAGCCAACGCCACATCACAGCGCGTCTGCTCGCCGGCATCACCTTGGGTGACACATTGCTGCCAGGCATTCAAGGTAGCGGTCTTCAGACCGCTGAAGCTGAAATCCAGACCGGGGCGATCCGTCATGGGGCGTGGGAAGACAAAGCGACCCGGGGTGCCCGACGCAGCCAGTCGGGCGATTTCCGGGCCGCCGGGATAAGGCAGTCCCATCAGCTTGGCGGTTTTGTCGAAAGCCTCGCCGGCGGCATCGTCCAGCGACTCGCCGAGCAACTGATACTGACCTATGCCATCGACGCGCACCAGTTGGGTATGCCCGCCTGACACCAGCAGCGCAACAAAGGGAAAAGCCGGGGGCGACGCCTCCAGCATCGGCGCCAGCAGATGGCCTTCCATATGGTGCACGCCCAAGGCCGGTACGCCCCAGGCAAACGCCAGTGCCCGCGCGCAGGCACCACCCACCAGCAACGCACCCACCAGGCCGGGCCCGGCGGTATAAACCACGCCGTCGACATCACCTTCAGCAACTCCGGCGCTTGCGAATACTTCCCGCATCAGCGGCACCAGGCGTTTCACATGATCACGCGACGCCAGCTCGGGTACTACGCCGCCGTATACGCGATGCAGGTCGATCTGGCTGAACAAGGCGTCCGCCAGCAGCCCGCGCTCGCTGTCATAGAGCGCAATGCCGGTTTCATCGCAGGAAGTTTCAATACCCAGAACACGCATAATAAATCAGCTACCGATGGACATCAGGAAAGTGGGCATGCATGATAATCGCCCCTTGGCCGCCAGACCAGACTTTCCGGGTATCGATGCCCATCTGCCGGGGGGATTTTCACACTGACATCGAATCTTGTTTTGCATTTCCCGAATGAAGGCGGTAACATCCGCTCCCCTTAGAAATGCAATCGCCCACGGCCACGGCCGAGGGTTATGACCCACAGCACATTGTCAGAAAGGTACGAAATGCCTGCCGTCAAATTAAAAGAGAACGAACCCTTCGACGTCGCACTGCGCCGCTTCAAGCGCTCATGCGAGAAAGCTGGTGTGTTGGCTGAAGTCCGCCGCCGCGAGTTTTACGAGAAGCCCACTACCGAGCGCAAGCGCAAGGCTGCTGCCGCTGTAAAGCGTCACGCCAAGAAGCTTCAGCGCGAACAGCGTCGTCACGTACGCCTGTACTGAGTTTCAGTCTGTCTGTTTGCGAGTCCGATCGGGCTCGCCGGGTCCGCACCGCAAGGTAGTGATCCAGGCAGGCTGATACTGCTAAGCTCTACGCATCTTTCCGGCCTTCCAACGTATTGGAATGGGCTGGATTTTTGTGCTTGGCTGATTATCGCTGACTGCTATAGTGTTGCGCACGCGCTGGCATGAGTCGGCCTACGCAGCTCAACCAAGCGTGACTCGACCCAGCCAGGCCGCGCAAAGACGAGAGCCGCGCTTGCTTACTGCGGCGGATATCGACATCGCAAGGCAGCTCTGATGGCAGGCTTGATCCCCCAAGGCTTTATTGACGACCTCCTCGGCCGCACCGATATCCTCGAGGTGGTTGGCTCGCGCCTGAAGCTGAAGAAAACCGGCAAAAACTTCTCGGCCCTGTGCCCATTCCATAACGAAAAATCACCGTCTTTCAGCGTCAGCCCAGACAAGCAGTTCTATTACTGTTTCGGCTGTGGCGCTGGTGGCAATGCGCTGAGTTTCGTCATGGATTTCGAGCGACTGGACTTTCCCCAGGCGGTCGAAGAGCTGGCGCGTCATGCCGGCGTTGATGTGCCGCGCGAAGAACAGCGCCCAGGTTCACGCCGCGAGCCCCGCGCGCCACGCCAGGACAGCCCGCTGTACGCGCTACTGGAACAGGCCGCCGCCTACTACCGCCAGCAATTGCGTCACCACACGCAAAAGCGCCGCGCCGTCGACTATCTGAAACAACGCGGCCTGACCGGCCAGATTGCCAAACTCTACGACATCGGTTTCGCCCCGCCCGGCTGGGAC
This sequence comes from Halopseudomonas pelagia, assembly GCF_009497895.1. NCBI lineage: Bacteria > Pseudomonadati > Pseudomonadota > Gammaproteobacteria > Pseudomonadales > Pseudomonadaceae > Halopseudomonas > Halopseudomonas pelagia. Next base: position 4,257,221 of record NZ_CP033116.1, read on the forward strand.
AATCTGATGAGCCACCTGAGCAAGGACAGCACCGAGGTCAAGGCGTTGATCGAAGCCGGGCTGGTGGTCGAGAACCCCGATAGCGGCAAACGTTATGACCGCTTCCGCGACCGCATCATCTTTCCAATTCGCGATAGTCGCGGCCGCACGCTGGGATTCGGTGGGCGAGTATTGGGCGACGACAAGCCCAAATATCTCAACTCCCCGGAAACGCCGGTCTATCACAAAGGCCGTGAACTCTACGGCCTGTTCGAGGCGCGCCAGCAGAATCGTCAACTGGACGATATTCTGGTCGTTGAAGGCTATATGGATGTTATCGCCCTGGCCCAGCACGGCGTCACCAATGCCGTGGCAACACTCGGCACCGCCACCAGCGAAGAACACCTCAAACGGCTGTTTCGCATCGTCAATACCGTGGTGTTCTGCTTCGATGGTGACAAGGCCGGACGGCAAGCAGCCTGGCGCGCACTGAATGCCTGCCTGCCGGTACTCGAAGACGGCCGCCATGTTCGCTTCATGTTTCTGCCAGAAGGCCAGGACCCGGACACGCTGATACGCAGCGAAGGCCAGGACGCCTTCCGCGCACGCATGGCGCAACAGGCACAGGCACTGACCGATTACCTGTTCCGCCACCTGTCCGAGGAAGCCAACCCGAATACACTGGAAGGCAAGGCGCACCTGGCGACCTTGGCGCTGCCGTTGATTGAACAAATCCCCGGCAGCATGCTCAAACGTTTACTGCGCCAATCTCTGGAAAAGCTGACCGGAATGGATCTGGACAGCCTGCCGCCACCGCCCCCACCACCCGCTGCAACTGACGAATATGCAGACTATCAGGACGTGGAGCCAGAGAGCTGGGGCGACAGCCAGGAATATCAGCCGCGCCGGGCTGCCCAGCGCAGCAACAAGCCACGCAAAGCCGAACGCGCCGGCGTGGAGAACCCGCTACTGAATGCCGCGCGCACCCTGCTGCACCACCCACAGCTGGCGGGACTGGTTAAAGAAGCCAATCAGTTCGCCGATGAAGAAGGTGAGCAGGCGCAATTGCTGGTCGGCTTGATTGAAGCACTGCAGAAAACGCCTACACTGAGTACCGTGCAATTACTCGCGCGCTGGCACGGTACCGAGATGGGCGAGCAGCTTAGTCAGTTGGCAGAAAAGGAATGGTTATTGAATATTCCTGACGCCAACCTTGAACAACAGTTTTTCGACACCATTAATAGTCTGGTAGCACGACAAACCGAGCGACGCATCGAACAGCTCCTCGACAAATCAGCACATACACCGCTGACCACCGAGGAAAAGCAACAACTGCGCGAGCTCCTCCACAGGCGCCCAGCGCACGCTCCAGATCAGTAATCAGACAAGCTAAGGACTGCCCAACTGGCTTTACGGCCGGAAATCAGGGTATAATCCGCAGCTTACTTTTTTGTATACCAAGGCATCCAAAGGGTTGTTATGTCCGGAAAAGCGCAACAGCAATCCCGTCTGAAAGAGCTTATTGCCCGCGGTCGCGAGCAAGGCTATCTGACGTATGCGGAAGTCAACGACCATCTCCCGGAAGATATTTCCGATCCGGAGCAGGTTGAAGACATCATCCGCATGATCAACGACATGGGGATTACCGTCTTCGAGACGGCGCCCGATGCCGATGCCCTGCTCCTGGCAGACAACGATGCCGACGAAGCCGCTGCTGAAGAAGCCGCTGCTGCCCTTGCCGCCGTTGAAAGCGATATTGGTCGCACCACTGACCCAGTGCGCATGTATATGCGCGAAATGGGTACGGTCGAGCTGCTGACCCGCGAAGGCGAGATTGAAATCGCCAAGCGCATAGAGGAAGGCATCCGTGAAGTTATGGCTGCCATCTCAATGTTCCCCGGCACCGTTGACGGCATTCTCGCCGACTACCATCGTGTAGTTGAAGAGAGCGGCCGCCTGTCCGACATCTTCAGCGGTTACATCGACCCTGATGACGACGGCCTGTCCGGTGGCGCGCCTGCAGTGGAAGAAGCCCCTGCCGAAGCCAAGACCGACGACAAGGACAAGGACGACAAAGACGACGACGATGACAGTGACGACGACGCCGAGGAAGAAGGCGACGGCGGTCCTGATCCTGAAGTCGCGCGTCTGCGCTTTACCGCCATCGGCGATCAGTTGGCCAAGACCAAGAAAGCCCTGAAAAAGCACGGCCGTGGCAGCAAGCAGGCAACTGCCGAGCTCGAAGAGCTGGCACTGCTGTTCATGCCGATCAAACTGATTCCCAAGCAATACGAAGCGCTGGTACAGCGTGTACGTGGCGCTCAGGATCAGATCCGTGCCCAGGAACGCGCGATCATGCAGTTGTGTGTGCGTGACGTACGCATGCCCCGCGCTGACTTCCTGCGCGGCTTCCCCGGTAACGAAATCAATACCGACTGGGTCGACAGCCTGCTGGCCGACAAGCCGCGCTACGCTGAAGCCCTGGAAGACCGCAAGCCTGACATTATCCGCGCGCAGAAGAAGCTCGCTGCGCTGGCCCAGGAAGCTGACCTGACCATCTCCGAGGTCAAGGACATCAACCGTCGCATGTCGATTGGTGAAGCCCGTGCCCGTCGCGCCAAGAAGGAAATGGTCGAAGCCAACCTGCGTCTGGTGATCTCGATTGCCAAAAAGTACACCAACCGCGGCCTGCAATTCCTCGATCTCATTCAGGAAGGCAACATCGGCCTGATGAAGGCCGTGGACAAGTTTGAATACCGTCGCGGTTACAAGTTCTCGACTTACGCCACCTGGTGGATTCGTCAGGCGATCACCCGGTCGATTGCCGACCAGGCGCGCACCATTCGTATTCCGGTGCACATGATCGAGACGATCAACAAGCTCAACCGTATCTCGCGGCAGATGCTGCAGGAAATGGGCCGTGAGCCGACGCCGGAAGAACTGGGCGAGCGCATGGAAATGCCCGAGGACAAGATCCGCAAGGTATTGAAGATCGCCAAAGAGCCGATCTCCATGGAAACACCGATCGGTGATGACGAAGACTCGCACCTGGGCGACTTTATCGAGGACTCGACCATGGAATCGCCGATTGATTCGGCTACCGTGGAAAGCCTCAAGGAAGCCACTCGCGAAGTTCTCTCCGGCCTAACCGCACGGGAAGCCAAAGTCCTGCGCATGCGTTTCGGTATCGATATGAATACCGACCACACGCTGGAAGAAGTCGGCAAGCAGTTTGATGTAACCCGTGAACGGATTCGTCAGATCGAAGCCAAGGCGCTGCGCAAGCTGCGTCACCCCACGCGCAGCGACCACCTGCGCAGCTTCCTCGACGAGTAAGCGCAGTGCAGTAAGAAAACGCCCGGCAATGCCGGGCGTTTTTATTTCCAGAGCGCATAACTATGGTCAGCAGCCGTCTCAATACGTATAATTCGCGGCGTTCGCACTATCGTGGGCCCATAGCTCAGTTGGTCAGAGCAGGCGACTCATAATCGCTTGGTCGTAGGTTCAAGTCCTACTGGGCCCACCATTTTATTGCGCAAGCAGACCTTATTGTTCTTAGAACCATAGATTGGCCGGTTTGGCCACACTATGGTAATAATCGCGACGTACCGTGTCCGCCCAAAACATCAAGCTTCCTAGCCGCACGAGCTACGGTCAGAGCCAACCCTACAGCAAGCACATTCTTCGTCAGCCTTCACGGCCGCTACTTCGCTCGCTTGGGCTGCTCGGGGAGCGCTAACTGCCGCACCCTAACATGCGACTGCCAAGCCGTTCGGCCAGGCAAAGAGTCCGCACAGTGACGCTCTCATTGGTAATGTGCAAGCAAAGCAATGGCGAACTCACTCATCCACGTAATCCACATACAGTCCTCGCAAGGCCGCAGCTGCATGGGTAAGGCAGGAAGCTAAGTAAGGAGAACGGACTATTAATCCTCACTACGCAGAAGCAATCATCAGCAGCGACATCGCTCTTTAACGATGAATCTAGACTTTTGGCCTCAGTCGTTTCCCGCGGCCCGAGAAACGCCAGAGCTTTTCCGGCTCAAAGCTGGGATAGGATAAACTCAAAAAAAGTAGCATTGCTACGTGAGGAAAATCTATGAACATTGAAACAGAGGAACAAAGGGAGCCGGTCCATGACCTGAACTGCGATTTCTGTGACAAAGACCTTCGATCAGGAGAGCTACCTCCCGAGTTCGGGGTGCTCCGAGCAAACTGGGGGCCCGGCTCTTCCCATGATGGCGAGAGCTACGAGCTCCGGCTCTGCGAAACGTGCTTTTTCAGAATACTTGCTGACGTCAAGCGCGAGCGTTTGGTGCGCTCCATGTTCGATGATTACGAAGAGGACCATAGTGAATTGCCCCACGTATTCTAGACACATCGCGTAGGACCGCTGGAATGCCCCGGGTTACCTGGACACTTCTAGCCTATTATTTGAGCATAGGAGGAAGTGATGAGTAACCAGCGATATTCACCCGAATTCAAAGACGAAGCGGTCCGGCAGATCGTCGAGAGGGGTTACCCAGTAGCCGAGGTCTCGGAGCGACTGGGTGTCTCTGCCCACAGCCTTCACAAATGGGTCAAGGCAATCAAGCCAAGTAAATCCGACGAACAGACCTCAGAGCTCAACGACGCAAAGAAGGAAATTCTTAAGCTGCGAGCCCAGCTTCGACGAACTGAGGAGGAGCGAGATATCTTAAAAAAGGCCGCTCGGTACTTCGCAAGCCAACCCGAGTGAAGTACCGATTTGTTGCTGACCACAGTAGCGAGTTTCCGGTGCGCACCATGTGCAACCTGCTTGATATCTCGCGAAGCGGCTACTACGCATGGCGTTTCCGGCCGTTGTCCGACAGAGCTGTCGAAGATGCTCGGCTGCTGCCTTTGATACATGCTTCTTACGGTGCCAGCTTTGGCGTCTATGGCTATCGGCGGATATCAATGGACCTGAAAGAGGCTGGTGAGACGTGCGGTAAGCACAGAGTCCATCGCATCATGAAGACCAATAATATCAAAGCGATACACGGTTATAAAAAGCCAAGAGTTGTGAACGGCCGACCATCGATCCTGGCACCCAATACGCTTAACCGGGAATTCAAGGTGACCACACCAGACACCGCTTGGGTAACCGATATTACTTACATTAGGACCTGGCAAGGATGGCTATACCTGGCAGTCGTACTGGATCTGTTCTCACGCAGAGTAGTGGGCTGGTCCATGAAACCGACGCTAGCACGCGAGATCGTTCTAGACGCTCTCATGATGGCTGTCTGGCGTCGCAAACCCACTAGCCGAGTGCTGGTTCACTCAGATCAGGGGTCTCAATATGGCAGCGACGACTGGAGACGATTCTGTCATCACCACAACCTTGAGCCAAGCATGAGTCGACGCGGCAATTGTTGGGACAATGCTGTCGCGGAGTCATTTTTTAGTAGTTTGAAAAAAGAGCGCATTAAGAAGCGCATCTACAAAACCAGAGACATAGCTCGCGCAGATATCTTTGATTACATCGAAGTGTTTTATAATCGAAATCGGCGCCACAGCCATCTCGGCGGCTTAAGCCCAGAGGCTTTCGAGGCCGCTTCAGCATGAGGCTTCAACGTGTCCAAAAACCCGGGGCATTCCACCGCTTTTTGGCCGTTAACAGCCTGTCCGCCCAGACTGCTTTCGGCCAAGAGCGGCCAGCAGTCCAAGAGGTGTGGAGGAAGGTTTCAATATCTACCAGAAGCACACGTTTATGGTCCCCACGCCAAGCCAGCCTCAATTCGAGACTGGCCTGGCGAGACTGCAATTAATTATGTCTTCCGCTTCACATCGCCCGCTTTAACTCACCGTAGTTGCCACGAGTGCGGAGAATCAGCGTGACATCCTCAGTGTTCCGGTTACGGAAAAACCAGCCATGATTGCCGGTGAACGCCGCCGTGAGTTCACCTTCATCCTCCGCTACACCACGCCCTTTCTCATAAGAAATCGACTGGCCACTGCCATCACCGTGGGTATCAAAGTTCACCGCCCCCCCATCGGATACCCAGTGAAAACTGGCAACCGCCCCGTCCTCCATCGTCAGCTTGAACTCTGTGCCTTCCCCAGGAGTAAGGACAAACTGTGCCTCATCTTTCCATTCGGGCGCCGCCGCAGCTGCGGGCGCAGGGGTTGAGGCAGTGGCTTCGATTTGTGGCTCAGGGAAGGTCGCGGCCTGCTGAGCAGGTGCAACGGGCTCGGGTGAAAACGCTTCAGTGGTGGTAGGTACCGCCGTCAACTGCGCGGCTTCATCCGCAGCGGCTTCATCGGCAAGTTGCTGTTTGATCTCGCCCATCTCAGTCAAACCCAACAAACGGCCTACACCCGTCGGGTCCATCGCGTATTCGGCTGGCATGACCACGGTCACCAGAAGCACCAATGCAACGATGGCGGAGATGATGGTAGAGCGAATCAGTTTTGCTGTACTGGGTAGTTCGGCGCGTGAGGGCATATCGGTGTTGTACATAAGTGTCTCCAGAATCAAGCAATAAAGTAGCCGGTGAGCTGATAGCCGATGAGCAGAAATCCCGCGCCCATCATGGCCACGTTGGCGGTGTAGGCATGACGGAAGAAGCCGTCAGTCTTACGCCAGAAGCTCATTGCAATCAGGATCATGGCCAAGGCAATCAGCTGACCCACTTCCACGCCGATATTGAACGCAAGCAGGTTCGGGACCAGACCATCCGGGGAGATGTCGTATTCGATAATCTTCGATGACAGACCGAAGCCGTGAAACAAACCAAAGATCAAGGTGGCGGCTTTGGTGTTGGGTTGAAAGCCAAACCAGCGTTGGTAAGCGCCCAGGTTATCCAGCGCCTTGTAGACCACAGAAAGGCCGATGATCGCGTCAATGATGTAGCTGTTGATACCGATATTGAAGTACACGCCCAGCAGCATGGTGAGCGAGTGTCCAACAGCAAACAGGCTTACATAGATAGCGATATGTTTCATGCGGTAGAGGAAGAAAATCACCCCCAGCAGAAACAGCAGATGATCATAGCCGGTGACCATGTGCTTGGCCCCGAGGTACATGAAGGCAATGAGGTTCACGCCAGTGATTTCCTGAATGTAGCCCTTATCGCCTTCGGCGACAGCGTGGGCAAATGCGTCAGGCATACCTATAAGCAACAGCGTGATGAACAGTAATAACAGCAATAGCGGGCGATTCGAGCGTACGAGGAATCTGCCCGGATCGCTTCCTGGAAAAGAATGCATGATTTAGTCCTGAATGACAGTGGTTATAAGCCGCGAGGCGGCGTTGTCAGCACACCAGGTCAGGACGGGGAGGCCGCTTGAATAAAAAAATCGGTGCCGCAGGCACAAAACTGCTTGCGTCACGCAGAAGCGCTGGACTCTTCGATTGAGCACTTACGCCAAGAGGCGTATTCAGATGCGGCGTTTCGTGCACGTGATCGGCAGTCAGCGATGAATGGAAGTGATCCGCACAGATTGAGCAGATGGGAACGTCGTTACCGTGCGAATGCGCGTGAGCATGTTTGTCGCCCCAGGCGGGCGGGCTTGCGCCATTCATCAATGCCGAGCTGTGCCCGACCCATGCCATCAATACGACGAGAGCGAGGGCAAATATCACCTTGGCGCTGATGGGCTTGCTGGGCATATCTTGAGGGTCCGGTGCCTGGGGCTGGTGATTCTTGCTGATTCAACGGATTGACCGTATCCCCTCCAGGGGGATAGGATACGAGCATAATCCATCGAGACATGAGACTCAATACATGAGCGAAAACGGAGAGGGCCACCAGCACGCAAGCCATGGCGATATCGTCAAAAGATTGAAACGGGCAGAGGGTCACCTACGCAGCATCATCACCATGATTGAAAGCAGCCGCCCCTGTGTCGATATTGCACAACAGTTGCACGCGGTCGAAAAGGCCGTCTGCCAAGCCAAGCGAACGCTTATTCAGGACCATATTGACCACTGTCTGGAGCACACGTTAGAAGCGCTTTCCGGCGGTGAACGTGCACCACTGGAAGATTTCAAGCAAATCACCAAATACCTCTAAAACTTTCCCAGCAGGTTTCTCCCATGTCGAGTTTCGCCGAACTACTGCAACAGGGAGCCTCCCAGGCGTGGTTATATTTTCCCACCGCCATTTTACTGGGCGCTCTGCACGGCCTGGAGCCGGGACACTCCAAAACCATGATGGCGGCGTTTATCGTGGCGATTCGCGGCACGGTGAAACAGGCCGTGCTGCTTGGTTTCGCAGCGACGATTTCTCACACGGCGGTAGTCTGGTTAGTGGCCATGTTTGGCATGTATCTGGGGCAGAATCTCGACGCTGACACTACCGAACCCTACTTCCAGCTCGCCAGCGCCGCCATCATTATTCTCATCGCCCTGTGGATGCTGTGGCGCACCTGGCAGGGCGAGCAAACATGGCAGTTCGAGGCGGCTAGTGCGCATCAGCATCACCATGAACATGAACATGGCCATAACCATGATCATGTCAAAGCTGGAGGGCTTGAGCTGTCGCTGGAAGGTTATCAGGATGCCCACGAACGAGCGCATGCCGAGGATATCCGCACGCGTTTCAGCAATGGCAATGTCAGCACCGGCCAGATCATTCTGTTCGGGCTGACTGGGGGTTTGATCCCCTGTCCGGCGGCGATTACCGTATTGCTGCTCTGCCTGCAGGTGAAAGAAGTCACACTGGGAGCTGTATTGGTGCTGTGCTTCAGTATTGGTTTGGCAATCACGCTGGTCACTGTTGGCGCCGCTGCCGCCATCGGCGCACGCCAAGCGTCCAATCGATGGCCGTGGCTCAGCACCGTAGCACGCCGCGCCCCTTATTTTTCCAGCGTACTGATCATCGGCGTGGGGATATATATCGGCATTCACGGCTGGAACGGGCTAAATGCCTGACATTTGGCTTGAGCTTTCCGGCTATTTTGGACTTTTCCTCGCAGCATTCGGCGCTGCCACGCTATTGCCGATGCAGTCAGAAGCGGTGCTGGTCGGATTATTGCTGACAGACCATTATGCTGCCTGGGCATTATTGACGGTAGCGACCATCGGCAATGTGCTTGGCTCCGCGCTCAACTGGCTACTCGGCCGCTCCATCGAACGCTACCGGCAAAAACGCTGGTTTCCGGTCAGCGAAGGCAAGCTGGAACGGGCACAGCGGGCTTATCATCGCTTTGGTCGCTGGTCGCTACTTCTCAGTTGGGTGCCGATCATTGGCGACCCACTTACCGTGGTCGCCGGCGTCATGCGCGAACCTTTCTGGAGTTTTCTGTTGATCGTTACCCTGGCCAAGGCTGCCCGCTACTTGTTGCTGGCAGCGCTGACCCTGGGTTGGGTTGGCCTCTGAGACCGCCCTGCCGACAATCGTAAAGCAAAAAAAGCGCCGGTTAAGGCGCTAAAACATCTCTTTTTGAAGGAGCAAATTGCTGCAAGAGATGAAGACGGTAATAAATCATTGCTTGGTCGCAAGATCAAAAACCAATGTAGCTCTCAACACAGGCTCTAGCTCATGCGCTCTGCGGCGCGATCAAGCGTGAGCAAGTACGATCCCACGCTTGGCCGCCAAGCCGTTCAGAGCACCTCTAGTGGGTACTCTACAATCAGACGAACTTCATCAAGGTCGGATTCAAATTCGGTAGCACGGGTCGTAGCCTGGCGAAGCCTGAAGGTCAAACCTTTCATTCCTCCCCCTTGAACAACATAGCTAGCTTCCACGTTACGCTCCCACCGCTTTTGATTCGTCAATGGCACACCGTTTCCATCACGACGGACATAGATATCATTAGCGCCGGAGTAGTTTGCATCTCGCCCCTGTGCATAACGGGTCATTAAACTTAGCCCGGGCCAGCCAAACGTCGTCATATCCAGGTTATACCGAATCTGCCGGGAGTTTTCTTTGGGCGAGTTAAAGTCACTATATTGAATCGAGTTATCCAGATAAATAGAGCCGGACTGACGCAGATAATCAAAATCGTCATCGCCACTATTTCTTTGTAATGCAACAGTGACCGTATGTGGACCAAACTGCACACCGGCATTACCGCTGTAAATATCATTATCGAAACGGCCTAACAACTCCCGACCTTGATCAACCGCGCGGTAATAGTTAAGGCCGCCCATCAGCGTCAGATTATCTGCCAACGGATAGGTAAATGATGTGCCGGCGTAATGTTGATCCCATGCATCCTTGAGCCGACTGGTGTAAAGACTGACATTGACGTTACGACCCAGATCATAGTCCCCGCCAAAATAAGCAACCCAAGGCGAACTGACCGGGCCTGCATAGAACGTAGCAAAATCGTCTCGCATGCTACTTGTGTTGGGTTGGCTCATGGAGTGCAGGCGGCCCGCCTGAATGGTCAGTTTATCGACCTCAGTGCTGACCAGATTGACACCCCGAAAGCTTTGGGGCAATAACCGGTAATCGCCGTAATACACTACCGGCGTCTGCGGAAATACATCGCCTATTTTTATTTCGGTATCTTGAAATTTTGCCTTTACCGCACCTCCTACTTTGGAGTAACTATTTTCAGCACGGCCCGCACTGTCATAGGGCAGAAGGTCGACAGAGCCACCTGCGCCTGAGCGGCCACCACCTGAATCAAGTTTGAGCCCCAACATGGCAAAGGCGTCGACACCGAAGCCAATGGTGCCATGAGTAAAGCCAGAGCGAAATTCTCCAATAACCGCATGAGCCCATTCTTCAGAATAGCCATTACCTACAGGGCTGGACTGGCCGTTGCGAAAATCACGGTTGAAGTAAAAGTTTCGGTTGGTCAGGTCCAGGCTACTTCCCTCAACGAAGCCATCAGCCTCCTCAGCAGCCAGCGCACTACCCGAACCGATAGCCAAAACCAAAGCAGGAAAAAGGATTTGTCTTTTATTCATCAGTTGCTCCTTAACTGTGGCATACATCGCGATAAGACTTTATTTGTTTAATGGTTATAAGGCGGAGTATGCCGGATTAAAATAACACCCAACTGACGGTCACATTACAATTTTGACATAAACATGAAATTCGCAGGACTTCGTCATAAAAGACGCATCAAACACAAGAACGCTTTAATTATTCGGACATAACTCAATAATAACCAATTTGTCATTTTGCGTTCAGCTTGCTGTTACTCATCTTCGGTAAGCTATGGGGTATACAAACGAGGAGGTTCCATGAAAGCAATCAGTAAACTGGCTATACCATTTGTTATCGCTTTAATGTCGGCTAACGTACTGGCTGAGGATGGCAGTGATCGCGCACTTAGCGGTGTATCATCCGCTAGAGCTCCGCAACATATCCAAAGTGATCGTGATAATTCCTATGTGGCAAAGCAGGAGGAGAGCAAGCGTAAGGAGGAGGCAAAAGCGAGCGCTGACACTCAAGACTGAGTATTGTCCTAGTGCGACAAATCGAGTAAGCGGTTTTATTCATAGCTGCTCAACAAGCCAATTAGATGATTATCTAGTTGGCTTTTTTGTTAATGGTCATCTCCCGGCATTTATCCCACGCCAGCCCCCCTTCAATTATCCAGCCTAGCGATCCACGGCTTTGGCGCAGGACTCAAAAGGGCATTGCAAACTGTTTGCAATTGCGAGCAAAACCCAGAGCCAACCGGCAGTTCAACTGAAACTGCCAGCGCCCGCTAATCAAATCAGCTTCTGAAAAACCAGGCAGCATACGCCGTGTGACACAACAACGGCGTCGCCTGCCATTCTACGTGCGTATGCCCGAGCGTTGATGAGCCAATCGGTAAAGCACTGGTAGCACCAGCAGTGTCAGCGCCGTCGAAGACAGTATTCCCCCTATGACGACTGTCGCCAAAGGCCGTTGCACTTCGGCACCAGTACCAACAGCCAGCGCCATTGGAATAAACCCCAGAGAAGCAACCAGTGCCGTCATCAGAACCGGTCTTAACCGAGTCAAAGCCCCTTGCCTGATCGCGTCATCCAAACCTAATCCGGTTTCGCGAAGCATACGAATGAAAGAGATCATTACCAGCCCGTTCAATACGGCGACCCCTGAAAGGGCGATAAAACCGACCCCGGCTGAAATTGACAGTGGAATATCACGCAACCACAACGCAGCTATCCCCCCTGTCAGCGCAAAAGGTACGCCAGTGAAGACAAGCAAACCGTCCTTGAAATTGCCAAACATCATGAAGAGCAGGGTGAATACCAACAATAGCGATACTGGAACTACAATCTGCAGCCGTTTTGCCGCAGACTGAAGCTGCTCAAACGTGCCGCCCCAAGCCGTCCAGTAGCCTGGCGGTACGTCTACAGACTCGTCTAAACGCGCTTTCGCCTCCGCCACAAAAGATCCGATATCACGTTCGCGGATGTTTGCGGTAACGACCACCCTTCGCTTGCCATCTTCCCGGCTGATTTGGTTTGGTCCAGGGGTCGAAATAACCGTCGCCACGTCACCTAGACGTATGAAACTCGAGCCTCCGACCTGGTCGCCACTTGCAAGCCGTATGGGAAGTTGTTCGATTCTTTCGACATTGTTTCGCCATTCATCGGACAACCGCACTTCTATTTCAAACCTGCGATCCCCCTCAAAAAGCACACCTGCCTCGCGGCCACCGACTGATATCGCCACGACATCCTGTATGTCCGACAAACTCAGGCCATACCGCGACGCCTTTTCACGATCAATTTCAACGCTGAGCATCGGCAGGCCTGTTGTTTGCTCTACTTTCACATCAGCTGCTCCGGGGATACCTTCGAGAACTTCGGCAATTTCTTCGGCCGTTTCGTTCATAATGTCCATGTCATCGCCAAAAACTTTAACAGCCAAGTCACTACGCACGCCCGATATAAGCTCGTTAAAGCGCATTTCAATGGGCTGGGTGAATTCATAATTATTGCCCGCCACCTCCTCTACCGCTTTTTGCATCTCTGAAACCAGATCTGATTTTGCTCGCTCAGGGTCTGGCCACTCTTCTCTCGGCTTGAGCATTACAAAATTATCTGCGACGTTCGGAGGCATGGGATCGGTGGCAATCTCTGCCGTACCCAGCTTGGCGAACACCGTATCCACCTCAGCAAAAGACATGATTCTCCGCTCGAGCTGAGCTTGCATCTCAATAGCCTGTGTAAGGCTGGTACCCGGGATTCGCAGCGCGTGCAGCGCTATGTCGCCCTCATCCAAACTAGGTACAAATTCACTACCCATACGGGACGCAGTCAAGGCGGACAGCCCGATCAACACCACTACCACAGTCAGTACCAGGGGTTTGCTGACCAGAACCCAGTCGAGCAATGGCGCATATCCTCGCTTGGCCCAAGCCATAACACGGCTTTCCTTCTCACTCACTTTGCCGGTAAGAAAGAGCGCAACCGCTGCCGGGACAAAAGTAATCGAAAGAATCATGGCGCCAAGCAACGCGGCTACTACGGTAAAAGCCATAGGGTGAAACATCTTGCCCTCTACGCCAGTCAAGGCAAAAATCGGCAAATACACCACCATGATTATCAGCTGTCCGAAGAGCAACGGCCTACGTGCCTCTCGGGACGCAGCGAGCACTTCGCTGAAGCGTTCGTTCCGGGTTAATGCGCGACCAGCAATTGTTTGCGCGTGAGCCAAGCGACGTACACAGTTTTCGACGATAACCACCGCGCCGTCCACAATGATGCCAAAGTCCAGCGCGCCCAAACTCATCAGGTTGGCGCTTACCTTGTTGTTGACCATTCCAGTAAAAGTAAAAAGCATCGATAGCGGAATCACCATTGCGGTAATAATCGCGGCCCGAATATTGCCAAGGAAAAGAAAAAGTATCGCTATAACAAGCAAAGCGCCCTCAATGAGGTTCTTTTTCACCGTACTGATGGCCTTATCAACCAGGATGGTTCGGTCATATACTGTCTTCGCAAAAACACCATCCGGCAGGCTGCGGTTTATTTCTTTCAGTCGCAGGTCAACGGCCTGGGCAACGGAACGGCTATTTTCGCCCATGAGCATAAACGCCGTGCCTAACACCACCTCCTGGCCATTTTCGGTGGCGGCGCCCGTGCGTAGCTCCTTTCCTAACCCCACCTCGGCTATGTCCGCGATACGAACCGGCGCCCCATCGACGTTTTTAATGATGATGTTGCCGATATCCGCTATGTCACCAACCTGACCAGGCGCACGTATGAGATATTGCTCTCCGTTGCGCTCTATGTAGCCTGCTCCCACGTTGGCATTATTGCGCTCCAGAGCAGTTATCACCTCGTTTAACGTTAAACCGTGAGCGACCAGAAGCGCGGGATCAGGGGACACCTGGAATTCCTTCGCGAACCCGCCAATCGTGTTGATCTCTGTTACGCCTCGTACTGTTCTCAATTGAGGCTTTACAATCCAGTCCTGGATCTCCCGCAGATCCATCGGCGTATAATCGCTGCCGTCCGGTTTTTTTGCATCCGGCTCGGTCTCAATGGTCCACATGTAGATCTCACCCAGACCGGAAGCAATCGGCCCCATTTTAGGCGAGAGCTCTCCAGGCAGGTTACTTCTTGCCTCCTGTATGCGTTCGTTGACGAGTTGACGTGCAAAATAGATATCAGTCCCTTCATCAAAGATAACCGTGACCTGAGACAACCCGTAACGAGATAAAGAACGCGTTTCCTGCAAGTTGGGTAGGCCAGACATGACCGTTTCTACCGGATAAGTAACCCGTTGTTCTACCTCTAATGGCGAGTAGCCTGGAGCTGCGGTATTTATCTGAACCTGTACGTTGGTGATATCGGGAACTGCATCAATCGGCAACTTCTGGTAGCTATAGATCCCCAGAGCGGCCATACCCAAGACCGCCAGAATGACCAGCCAGCGCTGATCAATAGAGAATCGAATTATTCTTTCAAACATGTTTTTGACTCCTAAAGCGCTTCATTTCCACGCTCTCCGGTACGGATGCGTAACACATCTGTCAGCGTGGTAACGGCGACAATGCCGTCCCCAGGGATACCCGTATGTGCTGCCTTTTCTATCGCCTGAAGAACATCATCGAGGAAATCATCGGAACAAAAAATCAGAAGCATAAAATGCTGGTGAGCGTCCGGATCCCATTCGTCCGCAATGTACCGATGGCCTTCTCCATGGCCTCGCGGGTGACCTTGCGCCGGCACAATGGTGAACCCGGGAAGGTGCGGCAACGCGTGAAGCACCTGCTCTACCGCTTCAAGCCGGCCAGGCCGGACAATGGCTGTAACTTGTTTCATCTCGGATGACTCCAGATTAATGGTCATGGCTCGCGCCGGCTTTTCCAAGCTCGGCCTTTACAAGGAAGCTATTGTCCTGCGCATATTGGTCGCCGGACTTGAGCCCCGATAGAACCTCTACAAAACGGCCGTCAGTCCTCCCGAGTTCAACTGGCCGCGCTTCAAAAAAGCTGCCGAAGCGTCCAAACACGACGGACCAGTCTCGGATCGTCTGCACGGCATCGGTCGATACCGCGATCGGCACAGTCGTCTCGTCAGTGACAATATCGACAGTAGCCAAAAGACCAGGACGCCAGATGCCGTCGGCATTATCCAAAACAATACGCGCTACGGCGGAGCGCGACTGAGCCCCCACCAACGCACTGATGTAAGATATGTGCCCCTCGGCGGTTGCGGAAAAAGCGCTGGCGCTTACCATCGCTCGCTGCCCCTCGGCTATGGCACCAAGATCCTTTGCCGAGACGGTCGCCTCTATCCAGACTGAAGACAGGTCGGACACGGTAAAGACAGAAGATGCCTCGTTTACAATCTCGCCCACCGAGATTTTTTTCTCTGTGATAACACCGTCGATTGGAGAGACGATCCCGAACTCGGTCAGGCTCACCGCAGCAGACCCACCCACCCATGCAACCTGTTCCTGAAGGCGCTGGACCGCAATATTGGCTTCTTGCAGCTCAAGCTGCGCCTGAAGAAAGTCTTGCTCGGCGGAGATTTTTTCTTTCCAAAGCTGCCGTTCCCGATCAAAGGTTCTTTGCGCCAACTGGGATCGTTTTTGTGCCGCCAGTAACTCCCCGCGCACTGTTGCCAACGCCTGACTTGTAACCGTTGCCAGAACCTGGCCTTTGCGAACTTTGTCACCGGCATTAGCCGACACCGACGTAACGCGCCCCGAGAGTTGAGGCACGACCTGGACAGTGTTGTCATTGTTGTAGCGAACTTCACCCAACGTCTGAACAAGCGACGCGATTGTTGTCGGACCCGCGGTTGCCACGCTGACGCCACCCTGCTCAAGCTGCGCATCGCTAAGCGTTACACGTGCCTCAACCTGCTCGTAGCTAAAAGCGAATGTGGATCCCCCGTATTGAACGTCCAGGTCAACCCGGAAGGAATGAGGCTCAATTACGACCTGATCGCCCAAAAGATAGTCGTTCATCTGGGTAAATTGTATGACCTGCGCATCTTGCCCAAGCCGGTGCAATTGCATTTCCACTGTGCTCTTGGCCGGGTCCAGCAATTCACCATCAAGATAGGTATAAACCCGAAATTCAGGGTCCGCGCCCTCTTCAAATATTGTCACCTCAACGCCGTAGTCACCCTTTGTGAAAAGCTTGCCGCCCTTCGGGCCGGTCACAGCTTCGAGGGCCTCCTGATGTTCCGGATCAGCGCCGTCAGTAGCCGAAGATCCGTTGCGACGCTCCTCGTCATCGTGGCCTGCCGCATCTTCATGATTCGATTCCTGGCCATGCGCATCAGTTTCGACCGATTCCTCACCGTCTCTTACCATCAAACCAGCGAGAACCAATCCCACCGCGAGCACCACTGCTATTATCAAATACTGCTTTTTGGGATTTGTGGATGCCATCTGACACTCCAGTAATAAAGTAATTATAAAAACCCGTGACACACAACTGCCCCTGACTCGAAGCAGTTCAATGCCGATAAGGCGGGCGACGTAATAAGGTTTTACAACTAGCGATCAAACTCGGCATCGAGCTCAACACCGAGCTCAACACCATAGATTTTTTCCAACTTGACCCAGGCGTCAATCGCTCTTCCGAGCGAGTCCATATATCGGGACTGCACCGCAAAGAATGTACGCTGAGCGTCAAGCACATCTATCAACGCGAACTTTCCCATTTCAAAACCGCGAACGGCGCCCTCCAACGCATTTTCTGAGTCAGGAAGCAGGCGCGTATTAAGCGAATGGACTTCTCTTTTTGCATACTTCCATTGCTCTAACGTGCGCCGAACTTCCGCACGCATACGCAACTCTGTTGCCTGCCCAATATCTCTGGCCTGGTCAGCGCCTCGCGCTGCGGAGAGTAGCGCTCCGCGGTTGCGATTAAACAGCGGCAACGGCACTGATACACCCACCAGGTTGACTCGCTGCCCCAACGCACGATCATATTGGCTACCCACGCTGAGACTCACCGTGGGTATTCGCTCCGCTTTCTCAACACCCACATTGGCCTCTGCCCGCAGAATATTCATGCGGGCCAACCTGACTTCAGGTACCCCTTCCACACGCGACAGTATTATTTCCGAGGCTGGCAGCGCGGGAAGAGCCTCAAAGCTTCCCTCCACTGAGTTGAAGAACGGCGCGCCCTGACCACCGACAAGGGCGAGCATCGAATAGGCATTTTCGAGGTCAAATCTAGCGCTTTCCATTTTGAGCTGTATGTCTGACAGCTCCAGTTGTGCGCGGGTGGCCTCCATGGGAGAGGCCTTGCCTGCGGTAACTCGCCCTTGCGCAACTGCAGCACCACGAGTGGCTAGCTCTACCGCCTTACCGGATAGCTCAAACGCTTCCTGTGCACGAAGCGCTGAATAGAATGCGTGAATGACCGCGGAGCGCAATTCATTGACCTTTTGCTCTGTCTGGATCAAAGCCACATCTCGATCTCGCTCGGCAAAGGTCGTGCGAGCACGACGCTTACCCCCCAATTCAATTGGCTGGGTGAACTCAACGCTAGTCAGGCTCGATTCACGGCGGGTATCTTCGACAGCCACGGACAGCTCTGGGTTTGGCAGTGAAGCGGCTTGTATAACGGACCCTTTTGCGATGTCGGCTTCCCATCGTGCTGCTGCTAGATCTGGGTTCTCCGCAAACGCTACCGCCATCGCTTCCTGAATTGTCAGCGATTCTCGCGATAGCACCGCAGACATCGCGTCAAAAGGAACCAGCAACAGAGCCAACAACCCGACGATGCAACGCCACCCTCGGCATTGCCCGTAGGGCACAATATTCTCTAAATGCACTTGGAAATTCTCCTCAACCGCTACTCAAACAAACCGTCAGACTCACTGAACCCGGAAATCTAAAGAGACCGTTGAAAACAGGAGCCGAACGCTACTTGTCTGGAACGTTAGCGTTGTGGAGCTATCACAGAGGTGTCGATATAATTACAAATATGTTATGTGGGACTATTTCAACATTAGTTATATTAATATTACCCACGCTGGATTGATCAAAGAAAACATCATTCAATGGTCAAAAAATACAATGCGGCATATTGTCACTCCGCATGTGCCTGGTCAGCCCGATGTGCCGGGCGGGCGGCATTAACCGAATGAGTGCATCGCATTGCTCAATTAAATATATTAACAACTTACATCAAACAATAGTGTCTCGTTAGTGGGCACTATATAAAAGGTCGTTACAATGCGTATCCTTATTATTGAGGACGAGCCCAAAGCCGCAGACTATCTACATCAGGGTCTGAGCGAAAGTGGCTATGTAGTAGATAAGGCCTCGAATGGCGTAGATGGACTTCACTTGGTGAACCAGCATAACTATGACTTGGTCATACTTGACGTCAATCTACCTGAAATCGATGGCTGGGATGTTCTCAAGTATATTCGGGGCCGCAGCGGCACGCGCGTTATCATGCTCACGGCACGAGGCCGGCTGGCTGACAAAATAAAGGGCCTGGATCTGGGAGCCGACGACTACTTAGTCAAGCCTTTTGAGTTTCCCGAGTTACTCGCCCGCATCCGCACCTTGCTTAGACGTAGCGAGCAGATGCCCGTACCCTCGGTATTAAAGGTAAGCGATCTGGAGCTGGATCCTGCCAGACACCGCGCATTTCGAGGACCTCAACGTATCGATCTTACCAGCAAAGAGTTTGCTCTTTTACACTTGCTGATGAGAAGGTCTGGTGAAGTACTATCACGCACTCAGATTATTTCTTTAGTATGGGATATGAACTTTGATTGCGACACTAATGTTGTTGAAGTTTCTATACGCAGACTGCGTGCAAAGATAGACGAGCCCTTTGATATAAAATTAATCCATACCATAAGAGGCGTTGGCTATGTTCTTGAGGACAGAGGATGAAGCCGCCGAGTTTATCTCTGCGCCTGGGACTTTCAGTCAGCCTTATGGGTGCGGCATTGATCGTCATCTTGGCCGCGTTAACCTATGCTGTACTTGACCATCAACTCGACTCAATAGCCAAAAACAATCTGGATGGCAAACTAGGACAAGTTGAACACAGCCTGAACGCGGACATGACCGCTCACGCACTTCTGCAGCATCCGCATGCGCTGCTGGATATGGTCATGGGGCACGACAATTTAAGTCTGAATATAGCCACGTTACAGCCTCGCTCCACAGTACTGCTTGCGCTTGGAGACAAGTCAGCCGCTCGATATCTTTCGGGCATCCCTGTGTCGGACAATAGTAGATTGACCGAGTGGTCCGATGCTGAAGGCGTTGATTACCTTACCGTCTCGAAAATAATCTCGCTTAAGGACGGCAACGCGGTAAAAGTATTGTTGACCGTCGATAGATCCGAAGACAGCACATTACTTGAGATGTACCTTAAATCCGCCTTATTATTTTTACCTGCACTTTTAGCGCTGATTGGCTTTGGCGCGTGGTGGATTGTGCAAAGGGGCCTTGCGCCCTTGAGACGTTTCCGGCATATCGCATCACTCGTATCCACTCAAGACCTCACGCACCGAATATCCGTAGATAAGCTACCCCAGGAACTGAGTGAATTGGCACATGCCATCAATTTTATGCTCCATCGACTTGATGACGGCGTTCAGCAGCTTTCACAGTTCTCTGATGATCTCGCCCACGAACTGCGGTCACCTATCGCCAACCTGATGGGCAAAGCCCAAGTGACGCTGTCCAAGAAACGCCCGCCAGAAGAATATAAAGCGGTGCTTGAATGCTGTACCGAGGAACTGGAGCGCGTCTCTCGAATCGTATCTGACATGCTGTTTTTGGCGCAGACGAACCACCCAGCCACCCTGATACCTTTCGAGCCGATTCGGCTGGAACAGGAGGTTGCCCGCCTGACTGATCTTTTTAGTATTCCAGCGGAAGAAAAGCAGATCAGACTCAATATCAATGGCATGGGCACTATCCTTGGTGATCGGCTGATGATCCAGCGCGCAATATCCAACCTGCTGTCCAACGCCATCAGGCATAGCCCAACGGAATCAGATGTGCATCTAACGATAGAAAGGCGACAGGAGATTATTTCTTTGTCGGTATCCAACCCAGGCGAAGGAATTGCTGCCGAACATCTTCCGCATTTATTTGAGCGTTTTTACAGAGTTGACCCAAGCCGTTCCCGCTCCGAAGGCGGAACCGGTCTTGGGCTGGCAATCATTTGCTCCATCATGAGTTTACATGGCGGTTCTGCCGAAGTGAGCAGCACCCCAGGAGGGATTACCGTTTTTAGCCTTAACTTTCCGATAGTCGAACAGAAACAGCCTGTCAAATAGCAAAATAGGAGATCTTTGCCCATCTCCTCAATGTACTGCAGCGTTGAGCTTCCAGATCGGAGCGTTAAGGCTGAACAGGCCAGCCATTGAGCCAGCACTTTGATCCCAAAATGAGCGCCGCCAGTGCCGAACGAAGAGTTCCGACAGCGCGGCGCGCGTTCACGCTCGTTTGATGTTAACGCACGTTTTCTAGCTCACTTTCCACCAGTTCCAACAACGGCCCCGGACCAAACTCGGTCAGGAGTTTCCCGTTGACGTAGAACGTGGGCGTGCCTTGAATTCCAACCTCTTGTACATCAGCTGCATCTTTGGCCAGGATTTCATCGATAGCTGACGAATTCATACTGGCGCGCGCCTTCTCGATATCCAGCCCGGCTGCTGCAGCTGCTTCCCAGGCTTTCTGCGCTGTCGCGTCGTCATGCCACAACGGTTGTGCTTCCAGTACTGCGGCCAATACCGGCTCGTACAACCCCTGCATGCGTGCCGTCTCCAATAGACGCACTGCCTCTTCTGAACCTTGGTGAAAGAGTACGTAGCGCACGACCAGACGCACGTCCTTAGGGTACTTCTCCATAATCTGTTTTACGTAGGGATAAAATGCCCGACAGCTCTCACACGAAGGATCGAAAAACTCGACGATAGTGACCGGCGCATTGATTGGCCCGAGTGATGGTGAATGAAAACGTACCAGCGAGCCGGTCGTCTGGGTGACTGTCGGCGCATCCTGTGGCGCAGAGGAGCGCTGATAAAGCAGTGCTGCAGCAACAAATCCGGCAATGATGACTGCGCTGATGGTCAGTACAAGGGCACGTCTGTTCATACAAGGGCTCTCCGGCGAATCATGGCAAGAAGCAGGACAATGGCGGTAAAAACCGCCAGTGAAAGCAACGGCAGCGGCACGCTACCGAAGATCAGCATATCGGCGCCGGAACACGAGGTCCCGGCGCTGCATGGTTTTAGCGCCTCCGGAATCACCCCGACGAAAACCAGGCTGTGATACAGGGCGAACCCCCAGCCGATAACGGTCAGCGGCAGCGCGTATAGCCAAACGGTGAAATCAGCCCGATAGCACGCGATAGTCAACATGACTGCGAGCGGAAACATGAAAATCCGCTGGAACCAGCACAGCACACACGGGGTTTTGCCCATGACTTCGCCAATAAACAGCGCGGCTAAAGTCGCTGCAACTGCCAGTAGCCAGGCGGCGAGCAATAATCCCCAGCGGTTCGCGTCACGTATAGACTCCTTAGAACTCATCTATTCATCCTTTTACTTGATAACGGGACCTAGCCTGCCGATGCAGAAACTGCGGCACGCTGACCAGCAATCACTGCAACTGATTGTTAGTGACGGTGGCTTTTCCCCACGTGGGAGTGATTACTTTCTGCAGGCGCATTCACGCCGCCTGAGGTAGTCAGGCGCTGAAGTATCCCACACGCCTCTGCCCCGCGCCCAAAAGCGCAGCGGTGACGCAGGTCAACCAATTGTTGGTGCAATGCGAGCAGACTTTTAATACGCGAATCTACATGCTGGATGTGTTCGTCAACTAAACGATCAACATCCCCACAGTTTTCTCTCGGCTGATCCATCAGCGCCAGCAAGCTTCTGATTTCGTCCAGCGTCATGTCTAGTGTTCGGCAGTTACGAATAAACGTTAGTTTCTCAAGATGCTCACTGGTGTAAAGCCGATAATTATTCTCGCTGCGCGCCGGAGCAGGCAACAGCCCTTCATGCTCGTAATAGCGAATCGTTTCAACCTGACAATCAGTAAGCTTGGCCAGCTCTCCAATTTTCATGACCTACCTCTTCGATAAACGCTTGACCCTGTAGCGGCTTCAGGGTGTTCACTTAGCATACATGATCAACGAGGATACCCACATGACTGGCTGCTGCGATAACGCCCACAAAACTCAAGCAGTTATGCAAAGCGACTGTTGTGACACCAGCGAAGCAGTGAAACGTTCCTCTGCGGCCGCCTCAACCGTGGGTACATCTACCGGCTCCACTGAAGGCCAAACCCGCATCAGAATCGACCAGATGGACTGCCCCACAGAAGAAAAGCTGATCCGCGACAAGCTGGCGTCAATATCGGGTGTCACGGAGCTGGGGTTCAACCTGCTTCAACGCGTACTTACCGTCAGGCACTCTGCAAGTGCACTGCCAGGAGTACTTGCCGCAATTCGGGACCTGGGCTTCACTCCTGTGGTTGAGGGATCAGCAACGGCCAACGAAGAGGTGCAAGCTGCCCCCCACAAGAAGGCCTGGTGGCCTTTGGCGTTATCAGGTGTGGCCGCCGTATCGTCCGAACTGCTGCACTTCGCCGAGTTGGCACCAGAATGGGTTGTGGCTGGCGTTGCGCTGCTAGCCATATTGCTTTGTGGGCTGACAACCTACAAGAAGGGCTGGATCGCCCTGAAGAACCGTAACCTGAACATCAATGCGCTTATGAGTATCGCGGTGACCGGCGCGTTGCTGATAGGACAATGGCCTGAAGCAGCCATGGTCATGTTTCTCTTTGCTGTCGCCGAACTGATTGAAGCCAGATCGCTTGATCGAGCGCGCAATGCCATACGCGGGCTGATGGATTTGACGCCTGAGCAGGCCACGGTGAAGCAGTCCGACGGCACATGGCTGGAAGTCGACGTAAAAACCGTTGCCGTGGGAGCGGTGCTCAGGGTTCGGCCTGGCGAGCGCATCGGACTCGATGGTGAGGTCACTTCCGGCCACTCCACCATTAACCAGGCGCCCATTACCGGGGAGAGCCTGCCGGTAGAGAAAGCCCCCGGCGACACGGTTTTTGCCGGGACCATCAACCAAAGCGGTTCACTGGAGTACCGAGCGTTCGCCGTCGCTGCTGATACGACGCTGGCCCGCATCATTCATGCGGTTGAAGAGGCACAGGGCTCACGTGCACCGACCCAGCGCTTTGTCGATCAGTTCGCCAAGGTGTACACGCCGGTGGTATTTCTGTTTGCGCTGGCTATCGCCATCGTCCCCCCGCTGTTTATGGCCGAAGCCTGGTACGACTGGATCTACCGCGCCCTGGTATTGCTGGTCGTCGCTTGCCCTTGCGCATTGGTCATTTCGACACCCGTCACCATCGTCAGCGGCCTGGCTGCCGCAGCGCGTAAAGGCATTCTGATCAAAGGCGGTGTGTATCTTGAAATCGGTGGCAAGCTTGGCTTCCTGGCTCTCGACAAAACCGGAACCATTACCCACGGCAAGCCTGTACAGACCGATTACATCCCCTTGATCGAACAGGACTCGGAGCGCTATCGCGCCCAAGCAGTCACCCTGGCCAGCCGGTCTGATCATCCGGTTTCATTAGCGATAGCCAAGCATGCCCATGATACCGCGCTGACATTTTCAGCTGTGGATGGATTCGAAGCTCTGCCGGGACGAGGTGTACGGGGCAACATTGGGGGCGAGGACTTTCACCTGGGTAATCACCGCCTGGTGGAAGAGCTTGGCCTCTGCTCACCAGAGCTCGAAGCATTACTGGAGCCACTCGAACGCCAGGGCAAAACGGTGGTAGTACTGTGCGATGCGCAGCGTGCCGTGGCCCTGTTCGCCGTTGCCGACACCGTCAAAGACTCCAGTCGTCAGGCAATCGAGGAGCTTCACGCGTTGGGAGTGAAGACAACCATGCTGACCGGCGATAATCCGTACACCGCTGAGGCCATCGCCAAGCAGGTGGGGATTGACGAGGCGCGCGGCAACCTCCTCCCGGTCGACAAGTTACAAGCCGTTGAAGCACTGCAAGCACGCGGCTATGTTGTCGGCATGGTCGGCGACGGCATCAACGATGCGCCAGCCCTGGCGAAGTCTGAAATTGGTTTTGCCATGGCTGCCGCTGGTTCCGACACGGCCATCGAAACTGCCGATGTAGCCTTGATGGATGACGACCTACGCAAAATCCCGTCCTTCATCCGTCTGTCTCAGCAAACCGCAGCCATCCTCAAGCAAAACATCATTCTGGCGCTGGGGTTCAAGGCACTGTTTCTCGCCATTACGCTATCGGGCCACGCCACCATGTGGATGGCGGTATTTGCTGATATGGGCGTCAGTTTGTTGGTAGTGTTCAATGGCCTGCGTCTCCTTAAAAAATAGAACAGGAAAGCTGGAGATGCCTTTCAATGGTTGGCGCGTGCACATATTCTGACTCAACGCCAACCCCTAACGCATGTCAGATTACACAGGGTGATGTGTCTCCTGAGCAAAGGAAAAACTGCTTGAATCGCTTAACACTCGAACGTCGCCAAGTATGGATCTACCTGTCAGCTATCCTTGGCGGTTTGCTAGTAGGCAGCACGTGGGCCAACACCAGCCGCTTCTTTGAGATGCTGCTTTGGCCAACGCTGATACTGCTGCTCTATACAACCTTCCTGCAGGTACCACTGCTGCATCTTCGTGATGCAATACGGGACGGAAGGTTCGTCATAACCGTATTGGTGGGAAACTTCATCGTCCTGCCGGTCGTGGCTTGGCTGTTGGTGCAATGGCTACCCGCTGATCCCGCGTTGCGGCTCGGGGTTCTGCTTGTACTCTTGGTACCATGCACCGATTGGTTTATCACCTTTAGCCAGTTGGGGCATGGCAACGTGCCTCGCGCAATAGCGGTGACACCCATCAACCTTCTTTTGCAGCTGCTGCTACTGCCATTTTATCTGTGGCTCATGCTGGGATCCGACCTTTCGGCAGCCTTGGCACCGGCCGACATCTGGCCCGCATGGGTTGTGGTTCTTGCACCGCTCGCCGCCGCCGCACTGTCAGAACGCTGGATTGACGCCCGGGCAGAGCGAGAGGTCTTTCGCAACAGCCTGGCCTGGTGGCCAGTGCCATTACTTGCGCTGGTAGTCTTTCTGATCGCGGGTGCTCAGGTGGGCGCAGTGCAGGGTGCGCTGAGGTTGCTTCCGTTGATTGTGCCTTTATTCGTGGTCTTCCTGCTGTTGGCCGCACTGATCGCCAAAGGGTTAGCCAAGCTCATGGCGCTGCCCGCCGATCAAAGCCGCACTCTTGCCTTCAGTTTGGGCACACGCAACTCCTTTGTGGTGCTACCCTTTGCTCTGTCGCTGCCGGCTGGCTGGGAAGTGACTGCCGTTGTGATCGTAGTGCAATCGTTAGTTGAGCTCTTCGGGATGGTGTTTTACCTGTGGTGGGTTCCCGGCAAACTTTTCAAGGGATAAACAGAGAAACGCGCCGCTCTTGCAGCGCGCCCAGATCGAATAACCATGAAAGCGCAAAACTGACATAAATGTAATCTTCAATCCAGCTGTGCGTCAGCGAGGTCTGCTACTATTATGGCATTACCTTGAGGGAGAAAGGGAAGGCAGAGCCGGTTGCACCCCGTTTCGCTTTCCAATAGCCTGAGCCTATGATGACCTGTCGGAATGTATTTATCGTTCTGCTTATGATTCTTGTGCTTCCTGTCAGCGGGATGGCACAAACCATGACGTTTGACACGCGGCATGCTATGAGCCCGTCGGCCATGGCGTCCAGCGACGCTGCTTCGGAACTGGATACGTCTGAGCATGATTGCTGTGATCCAGATGCGCTTGGGTCAGTCTGCGAAAACGGGCAGGAATGTAAAACCAGCAGTTTGCTCCAACTCGCGCTCGGCAAGGTCGTATCGCCAGCGCTCTCCCCTCGCCCTTCCGCCCTCCTCCCTGGTCGGGCCCCGACTCGCGCGCCTGATGTTGTCTGGCACCCTCCGCGCAGCTGATTTTGTTTGTGTCCCCTAGTGTCGCCTGAGCTGTAGGAACAGGCGGTTTAGGCATGTCTCTGGCATGCGCTAGAACATCAACGGAATCAAATTCATGAATCAGCGCAATCACGGAACGCGTCTATACGCGGCCGCGCTGCTTTTTGGCCTGGTGGCAACACCAGGCTTGTCAGCAGCACTGACCCTTGCAGAAGCCATTGATCTGGCAGAGCGCCAAGCCCCTTCCCTGGGTGCGCGCAGCGCGAACCTGCAAGCAGCCCAAGACTCGGTCACGCCCGCTGGCGAACTGCCGGACCCCAGGCTGAAACTGGGCGTTCAGAATCTGCCTATCGAAGGTGAGTCCCGACTGCGATTGGGTGCAGAGGCGATGACCATGCAGATGGTCGGCGTCATGCAGGAGGTCCCCAACCGTGCCAAACGCCGTGCACGCGTGGAAAGCGCCGAAGCCACCGTAACATTGGCCCGGGTGCAGCAGAGGGTCGAGCGGCTCAAGGTCCGCCAGATGACCGCCGAGGCCTGGATTACCACCCTGGCTGCCGAGCGCAAGCTGACCATTTTTAACCAGCTCTACGCCGAAAATCGGCTTTTGGCTCAAGCGGTCAAGGCGAAAATCGCCGGCGCTGGCGGACTCTCGAGCGATAGCGTATTGCCCAGGCAGGAAGCCGCGCTCTTGGCCGAACAGGAAGATCTCCTGGCCCGCAATGAAGCGGTTGCCCGGGCCGAGCTTCAACGCTGGATCGGCGAGGCTGCAACCCAGCCACTGCAGGGCGACTGGCCGGAATGGCGAAGCAGCCCCGAGCGTTATCTAAACAACTTTCCCCGCCACCCGGAGCTACTGGAATTTGGCCCGATGACCAGCCGAGCCGAAGCCCAGATTGCCGAGGCCATTTCGGAAAAAACACCCGACTGGGCCTGGGGCGTGGACTACCAGAATAGAGCAAGCGGCTTTGGCGACATGATCAGCCTCAACCTCAGCTTCGATCTGCCGGTTTTCGCAGGATCCAGACAGGATCCGAAGATCAGCGCTGAGCGCGCGCGTTTGGAGGGGCTGGAAGCCGAGCGCCAGGATCGGCTGCGTCAGCTCAGGCAGGAGCTGTCAGCAGACCTTGCCGAGTTCCAACGTCTGGAACGGGCGCTGGATCGTACCGAAGAAACGCTGCTGCCTCTCGCCGATGAAAAAGTCCATTTGGCCATGGCCGATTACCGTTCAGGCAAAGGTGAACTGACTGCGGTGATTAAAGCGCGCGAGGAGTTGGTAGAAATGCACCTGCGTCTTGTCGATCTAGCCCGTGACCGCTCGCTAACCAACGCCCGCTTACATTTCTCTTTTGGAGACACCCAGCCATGACACTTCAGATCAAGCGACTGGCGCTACTGATTGGCCTGCCCATGTTTATAACGAGCACTGTAGCTGCGAGCCTCTCAGTTGTGGCAAGCAGCACTCACGCTCAGTCTGCCGAGCAGACCGAGAAAGAAGTGCTGTATTGGTACGATCCTATGTATCCGCAGCAACGCTTTGACGCACCTGGCCCATCGCCGTTCATGGACATGGACCTGGTGCCTCGTTATGCCGATGAAGGGGGGGATGGTGCTTCCATGCTCATCGATCCTACAGTGATACAGAATCTGGGCATGCGGGTCACTCCGGTTACCCGAGAATCCATCAGCCAGACCGTCGAAGCGGTAGGCACGCTGGGTTACGATGAGCGTGACGTAGCCATTGTCCAGGCACGCAGCGCCGGCTTTGTCGAGAAAGTCTACGACCTGGCCCCAGACGACGTGATCCCAGAAAATGCGCCACTGGCCGACCTTTTCTTCCCCCAATGGTCGGCCGCACAGGAGGAATATCTGGCATTGCGTGGCATGGGCGAGCCGCAATTACTGGCTGCTGCTCGTCAGCGTCTGCGTATTGCCGGCATGCCACCCGAACACATTGCAGCGCTGGAGCGCAGCGGCAAGGCAAGCCCGAGCTGGACCATTACCAGCCCTATCGGCGGGGTACTTCGTTCGCTTGATGTCCGAGAGGGTATGACGCTGCCTGCGGGCGCATCCCTTGCCCGCATCAATGGCTTGGAAAAGGTCTGGCTGGATGTTGCCGTCCCTGAAGCGCAGGTCAGGAACCTGAAGGTAGGGCAAAAGGTCGAGGCCAAACTGCCTGCATACCCGGGCGAAAGCCTGGAAGGGATTATCGAGGCGATCTTACCCCAGGCCAACCTGGATAGCCGAACCGTTCGGGTTCGAGTCGTGTTACCCAATTCCAATCAACTCCTGCGCCCCGGCATGACCGCCGACGTGACCTTGAGCCGTGACGAAGACGAAGCCCTGGTGGTACCCACTGAAGCACTGATCAGAACAGGTAGGCGCACCCTGGTTATGGTCGCCGAGGGTGAGGGCAAGTTCAGGCCAGTAGAAGTCAGGGTCGGGCGCGAAACCGATTTCAAGACAGAGGTGTTGTCGGGTCTTGAGGAGGGCCAACGCGTGGTTGCGTCCGGGCAGTTCCTGCTTGATTCCGAAGCCAGCCTGCGCGGACTGACCACCGAACCAGAGCAATCGCCAGAAGACACCGGACCGGCCTTGCACGAGGCCGAGGGCACCATCCTGAGTATAGAAGATGGCATGGTCAATTTGTCTCACGGTCCATTCAAGACATTGAACATGCCGGGCATGACGATGGCATTTCCGATCGCAGACCCGGTCCTCCTGGAAGGACTCAAAGAAGGTGAGCGGGTACAGGTAGGCGTCAGCGAAAGCGATGAAGGTCTTGTTATCGAGCGGATCGAGCAACTCGGAGATCAGCCATGATTGCCAACATCATTCGATGGTCAGTCGCAAACCGGTTTCTGGTATTGCTGGCGACGCTGTTTTCGGTCGCCTGGGGCATATGGTCGATCCAGAACACCGCCGTTGATGCGCTGCCTGACCTGTCCGACGTTCAGGTCATCATCCGCACACCCTATGCCGGGCAGGCGCCGCAGATTGTTGAAAATCAGGTCACCTACCCGCTGGCGACGACCATGCTGTCGGTTCCCGGGGCGAAGACCGTGCGGGGCTATTCATTCTTCGGCGACAGCTATGTGTATGTTCTTTTCGAGGACGATACAGACCTGTACTGGGCGCGATCGCGGGTGCTCGAGTACCTCAGCCAGGTGCAGAGCCGGCTTCCCGAAGGCGCTGCGCCAGCGCTGGGCCCTGACGCCACCGGAGTAGGCTGGATCTATCAGTACGCTCTGGTGGATCGCACCGGCCAGCACGACCTTGCTCAATTGCGGTCGCTGCAGGATTGGTTCCTGCGTTACGAGCTGAAAACCCTCCCCAATGTTGCAGAGGTCGCGCCGATCGGAGGTATGGTTAAGCAGTACCAAGTAGTGCTGGATCCGATAAGGATGGCCAGTCAGCAGATCACTCAGCAGCAGATCAGGCAGGCGGTTGAAGAGGCCAACCAAGAGACGGGCGGAAGCGTACTGGAGCTTGCCGAAACCGAATTTATGGTTCGCGCCTCGGGCTATCTCTCATCACTGAAAGATTTCCGTACCATTCCGCTCGGCTTGGGCGCTACTGGCACGCCGATAACACTTGGCGATGTCGCGCATATTCAATTGGGACCGGAGATGCGCCGGGGGATTGCCGAGCTGGACGGCGAAGGCGAGGTAGTCGGTGGCGTGGTGATCTTGCGCAGCGGAAAAAATGCCCGCGAAACGATCACCGCAGTGCAGGCCAAGCTTGAAGAGCTGAAGAAGAGCCTCCCTGATGGAATTGAGGTGATCACTACCTATGACCGCAGCAAGCTGATTGACAGCGCCGTTTCCAACCTCAGTTTTAAGCTTCTGGAAGAATTCATTGTTGTCGCGCTGGTGTGCGCCCTGTTCCTCTGGCACCTGCGTTCATCGCTGGTAGCGATTGTCTCTTTGCCGGTGGGTATCCTGATCGCCTTCATCATCATGCAGCGGCAGGGGGTGAACGCCAACATCATGTCCCTGGGGGGAATCGCGATCGCCATCGGCGCCATGGTCGACGCTGCGATTGTGATGATCGAAAATGCCCATAAACACATAGAAGCCTGGCACAAGAAAAATCTGGGCAAGAAACTTGAGGGCGCCGAGCACTGGAAAGTTATCACCAATGCAGCTACCGAAGTCGGTCCGGCACTGTTCTTCAGCCTGCTTATCATCACCTTGTCGTTTATTCCGGTTTTCACACTGGAAGCCCAGGAGGGCCGGCTATTCGGCCCGCTTGCCTTCACCAAGACCTATGCCATGGCGGCAGCCGCAGGGCTGTCGGTCACCCTGGTTCCGGTACTGATGGGTTATTGGATCCGCGGCAAGATTCCCGACGAGCATCGCAATCCAATCAATCGCGGACTCATCTGGATATATCAGCCGGCTCTCGAAGCCGTGCTCCGTTGGCCGAAAACTACCATCGTGATCGCATTGGTTATTTTTCTGACGGCACTTTGGCCGATCTCCCGGCTGGGTGGGGAGTTTCTGCCGCCACTGGATGAGGGTGACCTGCTGTACATGCCAACGGCGTTACCCGGTCTGTCTGTTCAGAAAGCATCGGAACTGCTGCAGCAGACCGACCGCATGATCAAAAGCGTGCCTGAAGTAAAACGCGTTTTCGGCAAGGCGGGTCGTGCCGACACTGCGACCGATCCGGCACCGCTGACCATGTTCGAGACCACCATCCAGTTCAAGCCCCGGGACCAATGGCGTCCGGGAATGACGCCTGAAAAACTGGTAAAAGAACTCGACAAGGCAGTGCAGGTGCCTGGGCTGGCCAACCTGTGGATACCGCCAATTCGCAACCGTATCGATATGCTGGCCACCGGCATCAAGAGTCCAATCGGGGTCAAGGTGTACGGCTCGGACCTGGTACAGATTGACAAGGCCACGCAAGCGGTCGAGCGCATCGCCAAGACGGTTCCAGGCGTAAGTTCGGCTGTCGCCGAGCGACTCACCGGTGGACGCTATATCGATGTCGACATTGACCGCAGCGCGGCTGCACGTTACGGGCTGAACATTTCCGAAGTGCAGTCGATCGTGGCGGGCGCCGTCGGCGGTGCCAACATTGGCGAAACCGTAGAAGGGCTGGCTCGTTATCCCATCAGTTTGCGCTACCCGCGCGAATGGCGTGATTCATTGACCGACTTGCGCAACCTGCCGATCTACACACCCGAGGGAAGTCAGATCACCCTCGGAACGGTGGCACAGGTCAGTGTGACGGATGGTCCGCCGATGCTTAAGAGCGAAAATGCCCGTCTTACTGGCTGGGTTTACATAGACGTACGCGATCGCGACATGGCTGCGGTGGTGAACGACCTGCGTACCAGAATCGACAGCGACGTGCCCCTGGAATCAGGCATGAGCATTAGTTACTCCGGCCAGTTCGAGTTTATGGAGCGCGCCAATGCCAAACTGAAGATGGTGGTGCCGGCTACGCTACTAATCATTTTTGTGCTGCTTTACCTCATTTTCAACCGGTTCAGCGAAGCCTTACTGATCATGGCGACGCTGCCATTCGCTCTGACTGGCGGTGTCTGGTTCCTCTACCTGCTTGATTACAACCTGTCGGTAGCAACTGGCGTGGGATTCATTGCGCTGGCAGGCGTATCGGCCGAGTTTGGCGTGATCATGCTCTTATACCTGACCAATGCCTGGAGCGAGCGGGTGAATGCAGGGCGTACGGACCGACCGGCACTCCTTGAAGCAATTCGTGAGGGCGCCGTGCAGCGCGTAAGGCCCAAGGCGATGACCGTGGCAGTCATCATAGCTGGCCTGCTTCCAATCCTGCTTGGCAGCGGTACCGGTAGTGAAATCATGAGCCGTATTGCTGCACCAATGGTAGGGGGCATGATTACCGCCCCGCTTCTGTCCCTGTTCGTACTCCCGGCGGCTTATCTCCTGATGAGACGCCGGTCCATTAAGCAAGCCAAACCACAATCTGGAGATTCACTATGAAAGCCAAACTGGCACTCGTTCTCGCCCTCGCACTGACTCCAGCAGCCTTTGCTGAAGAGATGAAAGGTATGGACATGAAGCACAGCATGCCTATGGACAATATGAAGATGGAGCAAACGGATACCGCTGCGCAGAGCGCAAAGGCGACAGGTACCGTGCGCAACATCAAGCTGGATAAAGGTACTGTCACTATCGCCCACGGGCCCGTACCAGAACTTGAATGGCCCGCTATGACCATGGGGTTCAAGGCAACGCCTGAACAGCTTGAGGAGCTCAGCGAAGGGGACGAGATCGAGTTTGAATTCACCTCACAAGGGATGAATTCTACCATCACTTCGATCAAGCAACTTTAACCAGCGCCCATGGTTATCGACCCTTGTGGTGCGGTAGCCATGCTGACTATGCCTTACTCATTTGTAAGCCTTCCAACAGCTTCCTGTCAGCCTCATACGGTTAATCTGCATACATTCCCAACAATGAGGTGACACATGAAAAAGCTAACTTTAACTAAAATGATTATTCCCCTGGCCTTGGCGATCGCGTCTTCATTTGCAATGGCGGAAGACGGCAGTGATTACGCGCTGAGTAGTGCACCCCGAGCGCAAGCGGCAAAAATGGTGCCACCGTCAACGCACCAAAATTCCTATTTTGTTGGGGCGGCTGACGCAGGCACTCTGCAAAAAGCAGAGAATCCACGCATGAAATGCGAGATGATGACGAAAGTTTGCGCTGGGAAGATGCACGCTATGGGGAACCCGGCAGCAAACAAGTAATGTCGCCGAGAATTTGATGCAGCCGGAGCTATCCTTGCTCTATCGCAGGATGGCTCCGTTGCGTATGGTTCCATGCCCCAAGAAGCGGTATCTTGGGATTGTCTGGCCATGAACGGGAAACAGGAATGATCAGCTTGTCCCTGCGAAGCAGAATGGCGCTCCTTTTTATAATAGTGGTCACAACCGTTCTGGCGTTCGCTGCCGTGAGCTTTGATTTTTTTTGTCGCCTGCATTTTGAGCATCAGGATGAACAGGTTCTCCAGCACAAAATTCAGACGCTGAAGTCGGTTCTGACACGTAAAGACAGTTTTGAGTCATCCATGGTGCCCGACATCGACCGATTGCTTGACACTTCATTTGGCTTTGCTGCCGTGATTAAAGCCGGAGATCGCGTCGTTTATTCACATCACAACCTGTCCGAACAATATCTGCCTGTACATAACTCCGGGAATGCTGGCGGGTGGCTAATTCAAGTGGGCCCCAACCTTTACACGGGAACTACCCAGCGGATCGGTGAATGGGCGGATGGAGAAGGGACAATTCACCTGGCCCTAGACGTCACGCACCGCACCCACTTTTTTGAAATGATTCGGCGGTGGTTTATTTATACATTGATAATCAGCGCAATTCTCAGCGGCCTGCTTGGCTTTGCCTTTATTGGTCGAGGGCTCAAGCCGATATCCAGGCTGTCAAAGACGACTTCCACCATCACTGCCCATTGCCTGGACACTCGAATCCCTACCGAATCGGTGCCAACCGAACTGCACGAACTGGTCAACAGTTTTAACGCCATGCTTGAGCGATTGGATAATTCCTTTCTTCGCCTATCGGCCTTTTCAGCGGACATCGCGCATGAGCTACGTACGCCGCTAAACAGCATGCTGACACAAACTGAAGTCGCGCTGATGAAGGATCGCTCTGACGAAAACTACAAGGACATCCTGTTGTCGACGCTGGAAGAGCTCCGCCGGATGTCGCGTATGGTTGACGACATGCTATTTCTGGCCA
The DNA here is from genome assembly GCF_009497895.1 of Halopseudomonas pelagia. Classification (NCBI taxonomy): domain Bacteria; kingdom Pseudomonadati; phylum Pseudomonadota; class Gammaproteobacteria; order Pseudomonadales; family Pseudomonadaceae; genus Halopseudomonas; species Halopseudomonas pelagia. The sequence continues at coordinate 4,291,312 of NZ_CP033116.1, forward strand.
AAGCCGACAACGGCATGATTACCCCCGATTTCGAGAATCACGACCTGGCAACTATCGGATCGAGCGTGCTCGAATACTACGAATATGCGGCCGACGAAAAGGGCTTAAAACTGGTCATGAGTGCCGAAGGCGCCACTTGGGTAAAAGGTGACAACCCCATGTTGCGGCGGGCAGTTTCGAACATCTTGTCCAATGCAGTTCGTTATGCGGACGAAGGTTCTGTTATCGATATTGATGTATTGAGAGCGGATCAATGGGTGCTCTTGAAGGTGAGCAACCAAGGCCCTGTCATTCCTGCCGAGCATATCGACAAGCTCTTTGACCGCTTTTACCGGATCGATACTGCGCGACGTGAGGGCAGCACCTTGAATGCGGGGCTGGGGATGGCTATCACTCGCTCAATCATCGAGGCCCACAAGGGGGCAGTCGAATGCAGGTCTGCGGTCGGAATCACAACATTCGAGATAAGATTGCCGGTAGCCTGAGCCGGCAACGCCACGTCTAGTCGGACTGAGTGCCGTCGATAAAATAACCCATGCCCCGCGCTGTGTGAATCAACTTGACCGGGAAATCATCGTCGATTTTCGCGCGTAACCGCCGGATGGCAACCTCAATGATATTGGTGTCGCTGTCGAAATTAATATCCCATACCTTCGATGCGATAAGCGACTTGGATAACACTTCACCCCGCCGGCAAAGCAGGAACTCAAGCAACATGAACTCCTTTGCGGTCAGATCAATGCGCTTTCCACCGCGCTCGACTCTGCGCTTGAGCAGGTCCACCTGAAGATCCTCAATGGCCAGGGTAGTCTGGACGGTAGCACCGTTTCCCCGACGCAGAAGCGACCTCACCCGAGCAAGCAACTCGGAGAACGCAAAAGGTTTGATCAGATAATCATCTGCCCCGAGCTCTAGGCCTTTTACTCTATCTTCCACTCGATCTCGAGCACTCAGAAACAGTGCAGGCGTCTCACTACCTGCGTCACGCACCCGCTCAAGCACCTGCCAGCCGTCCAGCCCCGGCATCATCACATCTAGAATCAGCAGATCATATTCCTCATCAAGCGCCTGCTGGACTGCATTAATACCATTCGTGACCAAGTCGACTACAAACCCGGCTTCAGCCAAACCCTGTTTCAGGTAAACGCCGGTCTTCGGCTCATCTTCTGCAACCAAGATTTTCACAATCAAGCTCCTGCCTATGCAACAGCTCATTGTGCAGTTCTCAGCACAGAGATGCTATTACCTGTCAGAAATGTAATCGACAGGATCCAACACACAGCAAGTGTTAGCGCGTCGAACGGATTGGCGCGTCGGGGATTGCCCCCGAGCGCGCCAAGCGATTAACCAGCCATCCGCTCACATTCATCTGCACAGGCCATGCAGGCTTCGGCGCAGCGCTGACAATGGTCCGCTTCGTGCTTCTTGCACTCTTCGCCACAGGCGCGGCAGATTTTGGCGCAGATACGACAAAGTTCAGCGGCATAGTCGCTGTCTCTTGCCATAAAAGCGGCGGCGACCTGACAGATCTCAGCGCAGTCCATATCCAGCTTGATACATTGCGCCATCATTTTTACGTCGTCTTCGTTGAGGCAGGCTGCTGCGCAGGTTTGACAGGCGACTGCACAGTTGTTGCAGGCTTGAATGCAGGATTCATATTGGGTATGCATACGTTTATCTCCACAATTAGCGATTTGAATGCGCCTTGCCCCAGCAAGCCAGGACAAGACACTCCATTTAGTCGACTGACAAATCCGTTGAGAAGTTTCTGAACAAGTACAACCTGACAAAACTGTAATGTTCCAATCGGGTGAGTGACATGTTCAATTAGTACCTTCGTTGAGCGCGCTGAGAGGATAAAAGTGTACTGTGACAACCAGTACTAATAATGAGGGTAACGCTCAGCTCCCCTAAAAATGTCATCTTAAGCAACAGGCATTGGATCGGGTGAGCGTTCGCGATGACCGTTTGCGGGATATTGAAAGGATAATTGCAATGGCGAAAAACACTACTCCGTGCCATGTCGGTTTCATTCCCGATGGAAACCGCCGCTGGGCGGCGGATCATGACCTGCCCAAGGAAGCGGGATATGCTTATGGCATCGCCCCGGGATTGCTGCTGTACGAGAAATGTAAAGAATACGGAGTCAAGGAAACATCAATCTTCTGCTTTACCCAAGACAACACCAAGCGGCCTTCCATTCAGAAAAAGGCATTCAGCGATGCCACCGTTACATTTGCGTTGGAGATCGTACGCCGTGGAGCCGCGCTTCTTGTTGTCGGCGATGAGACCTCGGCGCAATTTCCCGAGGAATTAAAAGAATTCCGCCAGCGCCAAGGCGTTGGAATGAAGGTAAATTTACTCGTCAACTATGGTTGGGAATGGGATCTGACCGGCCTTCAAAAAGGTAGCCTGCGTTCGAATGAAGTGTCACGTCTGGATTTAATCGTTCGCTGGGGAGGAGGGTCACGATTGAGCGGTTTTCTCCCGGTACAGTCGGTTTATGCCGATCTCTATGTCAGAGATGAATATTGGCCAGACTTTGCTCCGCAGCATTTTGAAGATGCGCTGGCCTGGTTTAAAAATCAGGACCAAACACTCGGCGGCTAATAGCGTTGCTATCGCTGACAGCTGTGGCGCAGCAGTTCATGATAACTACTACAAACCTTTTGACGGCCGTCAGCACGTTTCCGACACTGACGACCGACAGCTAGCGTCACTCGGCCTTTTCAAGCTCGGTAACAATGTAGTTACCACCTTCTTTGTCAGCACGGAATCTGACCTTGTCCCCGGCAGTCAGCCCTTCCAGCTCCGCCGCATTCTCGACCCTGAACACCATGGTCATGGGAGGCATTTTCAGGTTGTCGATCGGGCCGTGGCGCAAGGTGACACGCTGCCCAGCCTGATCAATCTTTCTCAGCTCACCTTCGGTCATGGCGTCATGCTCGTCTGCCATGGCGGAGGTGGCAGTAAGCGCACATGCCACAAAGAACATCATTACTTTTTTCATCGTATTGCTCCTGTTACTCAAGGTTAATAGCTCAGTTCGTGCTTACTTCAAGACCGCCAACCATGCCGGCTTGAAAGTGCCCTGGCAGCAGGCAAGCAAAGTCAAAGCGCCCGGCTCGATTGAAGGTCCAGATCAGCGTTTGCGTTTGCCCCGCTGCTACGTGCGCCATATAGGGCTCGTCATGCTCCATACCCGGAAATTTGGCCATCAGTGCGGCATGCTCTTTCAGCTCCGCAGCGGTGCCCAATACCAGTTCATGCAGCATTTTCCCTTCGTTTTTAATTACCAGTTTCAGCGTCTCACCCTCAGCCACTTCGAAATGATCCGGGGTAAAGCGCATGTTGTCGTTCATGCGAATGACTAACTCGCGATCTACCTGGTCCTCGCTTGCGCCGATGCCCCAGGCCTTTTGCTCCGGCGGCATCGCACTGCGCGCGCTATCTTCGGCGTCGCCATGCGCCAATACGCCGAACGACAGCGTACTTAGCGCCGCAATGACTGTTATCCGTATTAACGTGTTCATCTGTATATCTCCCGTTGCAGATTAATGTCCGGAATGCCCGGTGGGTTTGCGTACTTGCACTTCAACCGCCGGCTTGCCGGTAGTCGATTCGGACTTGAAACGCGCCGGCTCGGCCAGAGGCCCGGTCCACTCGAAAGCCTGGGTGCCTTCCGGCTGCTGGTACCAGCCAGGATCGCTGTAATCACCAGCAGGCTGGTCTGCTCGCACCTTGAGCATGGTGAACATACCGCCCATCTCCACTGAGCCGAAAGGTCCGTCGCCGGTCATCATCGGTATGGTGTTCTCCGGAAGCGGCATCTGCATCTCCGCCATATCTGCCATACCCCGCTCGCCCATGACCATGTAATCCGGGATCAGACTATTGATCTGGGTAACCACCTTGCGATGATCAACACCCAACATCGTCGGCACGTCGTGGCCCATGGCGTTCATGGTGTGGTGGCTCTTGTGGCAGTGAAAAGCCCAATCACCCAAATCGCTGGCGATAAACTCGATCTGCCGCATCTGACCAACGGCTACGTCCGTGGTCACCTCCGGCCAGCGTGCACCGCGCGGTACCGGCCCACCGTCGGTCCCGGTAACTTCAAACTCGTGGCCGTGCAGATGTATCGGGTGGTTGGTCATGGTCAGGTTGCCGACGCGAATCCGCACCTTGTCATCCTTGCGCGCAACCAGGGGATCAATTCCAGGAAAGACCCTGCTGTTGAACGTCCAGATATTGAAGTCAAGCATCTCCATGATCTTGGGTGTGTAGCTTCCCGGCTCGACGTCATAGGCGTTAAGTAGAAAACAGTAATCGCGGTCTACCTCGTCAATATTGGGATGAGCATCGCGCGGGTGGGTTACCCAGAAGCCCATCATGCCCATGGCCATCTGCACCATCTCATCCGCATGCGGGTGATACATAAAGGTGCCGGGGCGCTTGGCTTCGAACTCATACACGTAGGTTTTGCCTGCCGGGATAGCACGCTGATTCAAGCCGGCTACCCCATCCATGCCGTTGGGCAAACGCTGCCCATGCCAATGGATACTGGTATGTTCCGGCAGCTTGTTGGTAACAAAAATACGGACCCGGTCCCCCTCTACCACTTCAATGGTAGGCCCAGGCGATTGGCCGTTATAGCCCCAGAGATGGGCATTGAAGCCTGGGGCCATCTCTCGCACTACCGGTTCAGCAACCAGGTGAAACTCCTTTACACCGTTATTCATGCGCCAGGGCAGCGTCCAGCCATTCAGCGTCACAACCGGCTTGTAAGGCCTGCCAGTATTCGGCTCCAGCGGCGCCATGGTCTCCGGGCTGCTCTGAATTACTGGCTCGGGCAACCCCGCCAAAGAAACCCGGCTGACCGAAGAGGCAGCAACGGCTGCCGTTATGGCACCCGCGCCCATAAAGAAATCACGTCGTGAAACCATGTTAGTGCCCTCCGGCGGGGGAAGCGGGTGTGGTGGAAGCGCTATTGGCCTCGCTCGGCGTTACTGGCCCAAAACGAACCAGGTCCAGTTCAGACTGAGCCACCCAGAAGTCACTCTGGGCCTGCAGATAACGATTGACTGTGGAGATCTGCTCCCGCGCATCAGCAAGTAGCTCGAATACACCGATAAACATGCCGTTGTAGAGCAACATGTTTTCCTCACTGATACGCTTGCGCAGGGGGACGATTTCATCACGATAATGCGCTGCCACATCCCAGGCTGTGCGATAAGCCTGATAGCTCTCCCGTACCTGCGAACGCGCATTGATTGCGACTTCGGCGGTCCGCTGCAGCTGCTGCATGTATCGCGCCTCGTTGCCGGCCATGCGAGCACCGCTCCAATCGAACAACGGAAGCTCAACGGTAATTTCATAGCCACGTTGCACGGGCTCTTCGTTGGAGCTGTTATTGCTGATGCCCAGTTCCAGCACATTGATAAAGCGCGTTGCCTTACCCAGCTTCAGGTTGGTTGCCAGGCGCTCGGCACCCTGCTGGGCCGCCTGGACATCCAGGCGACTGGCCATGGCCTGCTGCTCGATATCTGGCTGGTCCAATGGCTCAGCAGGCACATCCGGCAGCCGCTCTGGCAGGGTGAAATTCGTCTGCTCACCCCATAAACCAAGCAAGCGGACCAGCCGCTCATGGCTGGCGACCTGCTCTTGTCTGGCCTGCAGGTGAGACAGTGCTGCTTCCGCGTAAAAGCTCTGCTCACGGGCTTGCTGCAAGGCGCTGTAATTACCCACGGCGGCCATACGATGAGCCATTTCCGCGCCTGCATCAGCCGCCTGCAGAACCTGCTCGCTATAAGCCAGACTCTGCTGCGCTGCGACCGCGCGATACCAGGCTATACGCGTGTCCGTTGCCAACCGCATCACCGACAAGCTGACTTCCCGCTGTACCTGCGCATTCTGGCCCTCAGCTATGCGACGGGTTAAGGGCAAGGCGATCAAGCTGCCCAGATTAAGGTGCAACCCGCGTTCCCACTCCACTTCGCTGCCACGCGTCATGCGCCCGATGGAAAAGCCGGGATTCGGTAAACGGCTCGCCTGTACCCGCTGCGCATCAGCGATACCCAGATCAAACAAGCGAGCTTGCAGCCCGGGATTGTTCATCAGCGCAATCTCCACTGCACTTTCCAGCGCTAATGGCTCGGCCAGAAGCTCAGCGATACGCTCGCGGACCACCGGCGGCTGATCCTGCTCGGTGGCCCAATGCAGCGCATCCTGCCCGGTCAGCTCAGCACTCTGTTGCTGTACCTGTTCAAGGCTACTCTGAGGCGCCAGCCCCGCGCAGCCCGCCACGGTCAACAGCAGCACGCCGATGAAACCCAAACGCGCGGGAGCCGTATTGGTCTTGTTCATAACCAGCTCCTTAATGATGTTGATGCGAATTGGCGTCGCCGCCAGCATCGGCAGCGTTATCAATGCCGGCATCAGCGCCATCATCTTGCGACTGGCTGGCCTCCCATACCTCTGCCGCATAGGCTTGCCAACCGCCTATACGGCCGACGGTAGCATTGGCCTCACGCCAGTCGCCGGGAGCCTGGTGCTCAAAGCCTCGATAGCTGTGCAATGGAGATTGGTAAGTCACTGGCGGGACGACGTTGGCGCCAGATGGATCAGGCTGGGTTGCCTGGGCGTGACTGTGCCACGCCAGAACGGCTAATAAGCCGCCAATACAATACGTTGGGGAAAACATGACCACCTCTGCGATCAGATCGGTGTTACCGATCAGAAATGTTCAGCTCAACAGGAGCCGTTATCGTTTCAGAGGAGGACGGTGCGGGGAGGTCGTTTGAGTGGCTCGGGGGTTTGCCCGACAAACAATAGATAGGCCGGTACGCCAGAGAGTACCGGAGCAAACACAGCCAAAGGCTCGCTGTTGCAACTGGTCAGAGCACTGATGCCATGACAACTGACCGCGCAAAGCACACAACCGCTATGCACCACTTGACCGGTGTCATCATGGGTCTGCTCGGCCATCGCATGATGGGCATGCTCAACTGGCATCTCGTTCTGCTGCGTGGCAGGAGGTGTAGCTGCACAAGACGTAGAAAACGCACCCGCAACTGCCTGGGCCGGGATGATCAAGATCATCAGCCAAAGCAGACAGGTACGTAGTACGCCAGTTTTCATCAAGCACCCTGATGGAGTTGTTATACGGAGATTACCGCTGACGGCCATATTTATCCAGTTGCCGACGCAACAAGTTGTAATTTCTATGCCATCATTCTAGGTCTGCTTATTTGTGAGGCTTCTAGGTTAATCGGACTGATCATGCATATGCGAGAGACGTCCGCTATTGGCCCAGAGTGTGTAAAAACACTTTTCGCATGTTGGATGACTAAGCCCAGTGCTCTTGGGCGAGGCGATTTTCCGGACATTTGCCAAGATCAGTGTCGATAGCGCGTCAGAACGTGTATGGAGCTCTTCGGCATCTCCTGGAGCAGTAAAAGCTGAGGCTTTTACGCCGCCATCGCCTTCAGCAAGCCTTCTGTACCGATGATTTTCATAACCCGCTTCATGTTATAGGCGAGCACATTCAAGCTCATCTCCGCACTCACCCCGTTCAGTTTTCGAGTCAGGAAGTGTGTCGCCCCCATCCATTGCTTGAGCGTCCCGAAGGGATGCTCAACAGTCCGCTTTCGAACCTTCATCATCTCTGGTGCTCTGGTCAGCCGTCGCTGCATTTCCTCAAGCACAGCTTCATGCTCCCAACGCTTTACTCGACGATTTGTGCTTGGTGTGCACTGGCTTTTCAGCGTGCAACTCTGACACTTTGAACTCCAGTAGCAATGCATATTCATGCCTTTCTCAACGCTGGAAAATCGCCAGATCAGGGCCTCTCCCGCCGGGCACGTGTATTCGTTTCTGGTCGCGTCATACACGAAGGCATCTTTGTTGAATCGGCCATCAGCTTTGGCGCTTGAAGTCATCGGCTTCGGCACGTAGGCGGTGACGTTTGCGTCGTAACAAGCCAGGATTTCTTCGCCTTTGAAATAGCCTCGGTCGGCAACTACCGACAGCGTTTCTACGCCGATGGCTTCACGAGCCTGCTTCGCCATTGAACTGAGTTGGTCACGGTCAGAACCTCGGTTGGTGACCTCGTGAGCAACGATCAAATGGTGCTGCGTGTCGACAGCCGTCTGTACGTTGTAGCCAACGATCCCGCTGCCGCGCGTCATCATCGAACGGGCATCCGGGTCGGTCAGCGAAACCTGTTTATCTGGCGATTCGTTGAGCTGTGACTCAATCCCCTGAAGCTCTTTCATCTGTGCTTTGAGCTTGGCGATTTTATCTTCCAAGCTCACCGTATCTGGTTTAGAGTCGCTAGGTATCTGGCGATCAGCCGCATCGAGTGAGGCCAAATAACGGCTGATGCTCGCCTCGATTTCTTCCATGCGCCGCTTCAGCTTCGCACTAGTGAAGTTCCGGTCGCGGTTGTTAACCGCCTTGAATTTACTGCCGTCAATGGCAACCAGGTTTTCGCTAAACAGCCCCAACTGCTGGCAGAGCAAAACGAACTGACGGCAGACGCCGCGAATAGCTTTGCTGTTGTCTTTTCGGAAGTTGGCGATGGTCTTGAAGTCGGGCATCAAGCGACCTGTTAACCACATCAGCTCTACGTTGCGCTGGGCTTCACGCTCCAGACGACGGCTGGATTGAATGCGGTTCAGGTAGCCGTAGATATAGATCTTCAGCAGGATCGCAGGGTGATAAGCAGGCCTGCCGGTTTCGGCTGGAATCACACCATCGAAACCCAGTTTGGCTAGGTCGAGTTCATCGACGAAGACATCGACCACGCGCACTGGATTGATATCGCTGACGTAGTCGTCGAGGCTTTCGGGAAGCAAGGTGCTTTGACCTCGGTGTTCACCCTGGATAAACCGTTTCATTGATTTCCCTTGCAATGAGATTCTCAGAAATTATAGCAAGGGTCTGAGATAGCGTTTTTACACACTCTGGGCCGGATAGCGCCGGTCTGGTTAAGCCGGCGCTATCGCTGGTCAGACTTCGGTCTGTTCTGCCATATCAAGAGCGTCGTCCACTTCGATTCCTAAATACCGGACCGTGCTTTCCAACTTCGTTGGCCCAGTAGAAGCTGAACTGCCCTGAGGCTCTTCGTCCTACGGTAGATCAGTGAAGCCTTGGTGCGCATTAGCGTATGGGTGCCGTACATGACCGGATCAAGATCAATGGTTATTACCCAGGCTTTGACGATTCGAGCGTATTGTCTGATGGAAAGGTCGGCTGAGGCGTGCAATCTGCTCGGAAACAGGAAATCCTCACTTCGCAGTTGGGCCTTATGTATCCAGGCTTCTAGAGCCGTCCGGGTTTGTTCGGTGATTTCGAACTGGACTGGTCGATGAGTTTTCTGCTGCATCACAATTGCCCGAGACGATACTTGTGCACCATGGGCGATGTCGCGCACCCGTAGCTTCGTCAAATCACAGGCCCGTAACTTGCTGTCGATTGCCAAATTGAAAAGAGCTAGATATCGAGTTTTTTCAGCAATTTGGAGCCTTACTCGAATAGACCAGATATCTCTGAGTCGAAGCGGCGGGTTCTGCCCGACTAGCTTGCCTTGATTCCAGGGTTCACGAGCAACACTGGTGTTCATGGCTTGTCCTCCACGTTATGGAGGATAACCATGCCCCTTAATGGCAAAAAGCGCTAACCGGCCAAGAGCAGCCGCTCAAAACTGTCTATGAATCTGGGGGCTATTCAGTGCTGGCAGCGCTGGGTTGGGTTTGGCTATAACCTTATCGATTGCAAATGCCCATGGCGGGACGGCCTGGTGTTCTTCAATGCAGGAAGTCACCCGGTTTTTCTTGGAATTGTCTTTGGATAATGTGGAGCCCAAGGAAAACCGAGTGGTGAGTTTTCTCCGAGGCTCCACTGACGGGGCATCGCTGGTCTTTGCTTACAGCTTGATAACCCTCAGTCGTAAGGCATTGGTGATCACGCTGACCGAAGACAACGACATAGCCGCTGCCGCAATGATTGGCGACAACAGAATGCCGGTAAATGGGTACAGAAGCCCCGCCGCAACCGGTATTCCCGCAGCGTTGTAAACGAAGGCGAAAAACAGGTTTTGCCGAATATTGCGCATCGTAGCGCGTGACAACTTCCGTGCTTCAACAATCCCCATCAGATCACCGCGCAGGAGCGTAATGCCCGAACTTTCAATGGCGACATCCGTGCCCGTGCCCATAGCGATACCAACGTCTGCGGTGGCCAGGGCGGGGGCATCGTTCACACCATCACCGGCCATCGCCACAATCCGGCCTTCATCCTTGAGACGCTGGACGATCTTGCCTTTGTCTTCGGGCAGCACTTCTGCTTCTACCTCATCAATACGCAGTTTACGGGCTACAGCCTCGGCGGAGGTGCGATTGTCGCCCGTCAGCATGACCACGCGAACGCCCTCATTTTGTAACGCTGCAATAGCCGCTGCGGTGGTCTCCTTAACCGGATCGGCGATCGCAAGTAACCCGCAGATCTTCCCGTCCACTGCGGCAAAAATCACCGTGGCTCCGTCTTTACGAAGCTCGTCTGCCTCTTTGTCAAAAGCGGAAGTATCGACAGCCTCAGACTCCATAAGCAGCCGATTGCCGAGCAGGACCCGCTTGCCATCGATCTTGCCGGTCACTCCTTTACCGTTTGGGGAGTCGAAATTATAGGCATCAGAGAGCGTCAGCTGCATGGCTTTGGCTTTCTCGATAATGGCATGTGCCAGCGGATGCTCACTGCCCTTTTCAAGACCAGCGGCGTAGCGCATCAGGTCCTCATCACTGAAGCCGTCAGCCGTCACCAGCTTGGTCACCTGCGGCTTGCCTTCGGTCAGCGTGCCGGTTTTGTCCACCACGACCGTATCTACTTTCTCCATGCGCTCGAGGGCTTCCGCGTCACGGATCAGCACCCCAATCTGAGCGCCACGACCAACACCCACCATGATCGACATGGGCGTTGCCAAACCAAGGGCGCAGGGGCAGGCAATGATCAATACACTTACCGCGGCAATCAGCCCAAAAGCCATCGGCGGCGTGGGTCCGTATATTGACCAGACGACAAACGCAATAACGGCGATGACGATGACCGCCGGCACGAACCAACCGGCTACTTTATCTGCCAGACCCTGAATTGGTGCACGACTGCGCTGGGCGTTTGCCACCATTTGCACAATCTGGGAGAGCATGGTGTCGCGGCCTACCTTGTCGGCGCGCATGATGAAACTGCCCTGCTGGTTGATGCTGCCGCCAACCACCTGGGCGCCGGCCTTTTTACTGACCGCCAAAGGCTCTCCGGTTACCATGGATTCATCTACATTGGAGCTGCCTTCAAGGACTTCACCATCCAGTGGTACCTTGTCGCCGGGGCGCACCCGGAGGCGGTCGCCGACCTTTATCTGTTCAAGGGTGACATCGGACTCGTCACCGTCATCGGACAGCTTTCTGGCGGTTGCTGGGGCAAGATCAAGCAAGGCCTTGATGGCGCCAGAGGTTTTCTCTCGAGCACGCAGCTCCAGAACCTGTCCGAGTAACACCAGCACCACGATAACGGCCGCGGCCTCGAAATACACAGCGACCGAGCCATCTTCCTGGCGGAAGGCGCCGGGGAAAATCTGCGGCATCAATGTTGCGACCAGGCTATAAAACAACGCAACGCCGGTACCGATGGATATCAGCGTGAACATGTTCAGGTTACGGCTGAGGACAGATTTCCAGCCCCGAACAAAGAACGGCCAGCCGCAATAAACCACTACCGGGGTGGCCAGTAGCAGTTGAATCCAGTTGGATATTTGCGGCGACACGATGTGATCAAGCCCCGTCAGGTGACCGCCCATCTCAAGCAGAAATACCGGAAGCGTCAAAACAAGACCGATCCAGAATCGACGCGTCATGTCAGTGAGTTCTGCAGAAGGTCCATCATTCAGGCTGACTTCTTCAGGCTCCAGACCCATGCCGCAGATGGGACAATCACCGGGGCCTTGCTGACGGATCTCGGGGTGCATCGGGCAGGTGTACATGGTACCGGGTGCAACCGGCTCTGCCTCGGCACTCTTTTCGCCGAGGTACTTCTCTGAATCGTCTTCAAACTTTGACTGGCATCTGGAAGAGCAAAAGTACCAGCTCTTGCCTGCATGCTGGCTGCGATGTTCTGCCGTATGCGGATCGACCGACATGCCGCAAACAGGGTCTTTTACAGCGTTTTCGCCGCGGCTTTCATGATCATGATGATCGTGCTGGTGATCACTCATTGCCTGTTCCAGCTTTATGCGCTGGCCAGTCGGCAAAAGCGATAAAGTACAACAAAACCAGATTGACCATCGGAATCAGCATCAACAGTCCCAGCCAGCCCGGATATCCAGTGCGCCGACATATTTGCCAGACCGGCACGACGACGATGGCTACCACCAGCGTCCATAGCCAGTGCCCACTCCACATGGCATTTCCGTACATGCTCTCGTTCATCATGGTGTTGACCTCCTTTTCAAATCGTAGATATCAATGGTGGTCTGCGTGAGCATGCTCATCATCCACCGCTTTTTTCCGTGCTGACGATGTCAGGAATACCTGCTCGCCAATCGCAATCACGATCATGGCCACAACTGCCACGCCCAGCACGAAGGGATCTGAGTTCAGCTTGACCCAGACAAAGCCGCCGAGCGCCAGCAGATCCAGCATAATGGCTACTACCGGTACCCAACTCACGGCCTTCACATCCTCGCGCAGATAACGCAACACCCCCCAATGAATGGCGATGTCCATAATCAGGTAGAAGATAATCCCAAGGGCCGCAATCCGGGAAAGATCAAAAAAGGCGGTCAGGATCAGACCCAACACCACCGTATAAACGAGTGTGTGCTTTTGAATGCTGCCCGACATCCCGAAGTGGCTATGCGGTACCAGTTTCATTTCGGTCAACATGGCGAGCATGCGCGATACTGCAAAGATACTGGCGAGGATGCCGCCGGCTGTTGCCATCATGGCGATTGCCACGGTAAACCATACTCCGTACTCACCGAGTACCGGGCGAGCGGCGGCAGCCAAGGAGTAGTCCCGGGTTTCGATAATCTCGGCGAGGGACAGGTTACTGGCGACAGCGAAGCCAACCAGGGTATAGATCACCACGCAGGCGACAATGGAAATGATGATGGCGCGGCCAACGTTTCGACGCGGGTCCTTCACCTCGGACCCACTGTTGGTGATGGTGGTGAAACCCTTGAACGCCAGTATGCCCAGCGCAGTTGCACCCAAGAAGTTGCCAGCGACCCCGGTCTCACCCGTGCTGGAAAAGTCGACAGCAAGACTGTCTGCCAACCAGACACCTACCAAACCGATGATCAAAATACCGGTGATCTTTAACACACCAATAAAAGATGCAACGCCCTGAACCATCTGGTTGCCCAGCAGGTTAATCACAAATGCGGCCAGGATCAGTGATACCCCGAGAATCGGCACCATAAGTCCGCTCTCATCGCCGCCAAACAACTGCATCGTATAGGAGCCAAATGTACGGGCGAGAAAACTCTGGGCGATCACCATCGAGAAATACATCAGCAAGGCATGAAATGCGGTTGGTAGCCGATCACCGTATGCCTTGTGCAGATACATGCCAATGCCGCCAGCAGACGGATAGGCATTGGAAATCTTGATGTAGGAGTAAGAACTAAAAGACACAATGACAGCCGCAGCCAAAAAGGCCAGGGGGAAAAGCGCACCTGTCATCTCTGCCATTTGACCTGTAAGCGCAAAGATACCGGCGCCAATCATGACGCCAGTGCCCAACATGACAGTACCTGCCAGTGTCAGGCTACCCTCGTTGTAATGCGTGGTCCTGTCTTGCTCCTTGCTCATATAACCTCCTGCTAAATACTCATGACCAGAATATTTGGACAGCAAGCAACCCGAGGTTGTTCAACCCGGGCCGCGCAGGCCCAATAGCGGTTCAGGCCCTTAAAAGGACAGTCTTGCGCCGATAACGGCAAACCATTGTTCGGTGCCAGCTCCATCGGCTCTAGCAAAGTCAGCAGTGTCCCCATACTTGCGCTCATGTACGACGCCGATATAGGGGGAGAAAGAGCGATCTATCAGGTCATACCTCAGCCGCAGTCCGGTTTCAGTCGATACCAGACCTTTGCCAACACCAATCTCGCGATCCTCGCTGAATGCGACAGTTGCATCGAAAGCGGCGGCCAGGATCCAGTAGTTGGTCAGCAACAGCTCGTACTCCGCATCCAGTTCAGCGGAGGTGTCTCCATCCTTGCTCACGTAGAAGTTGGCATCAATCTCAAACCACTGGGGCGCCAGGCCGGCAATACCCAGAACAGCATAGGTACGGTCTGGACCTTCCGGGGTGTCGAACCGGATTCCCGCTTTGGCATCAAAGAAATCCGAGACAGGTATCTGCCCTACCAGCTGATTCTCAAGCTTTTCATAAGCCTGCTCTTCTATGGCATATTCGCCTTTGGTCAGCCAACGTACTTTCAGATCGTCTGTGCCATAGAAGAAATCTCCACTCCATACACCCAGCTCTTCATCGTCATCACTGTAGCGGTATTCAAACTCTTCGAATTGAGCGCCCCAGACCTTCAAGGGATCCTTACGCGGGGTTGTGTCCTGCCTCCGCTCCTGGGCAAGACCCAGCGCGGGCATCATCACCAGACCGGTTAATGTGGTCACCGCCAGAGACTTGAAAAAACTCATGCCCCACCTCCTAATTTGACCGATTGCTCGCTCACGGCTGCCCTTGCAGTCTCAGGTCCGCCTTCAACAATAATCTTGCGGAACATTCCCGCCGCGGCGTGATAGGACAGGTGACAATGGAATGCCCACTGTCCGGGCGCATCTACCTCGGTCTCCATATAGACCGTAGTGCCCGGCTGAACACTGATCGTATGCTTGACTGGGTTCAACTGGCCGGCGCCAACATCCAGAATGGACCACATGCCATGCAGGTGCATGGGGTGGGTCATCATGGTTTCGTTGACGAATTTGAAGCGAACGCGCTCGCCGTACTGGAGACGGACGGGATCGGCATCCTCGTATTTGACACCATTGATGCTCCAGGTGTAGCGCTCCATGTTCCCGGTGAGGCGCATTTCAATTTCCCGGGTGGCTTCACGCGCCTCAAAGAGTGGCTTCTGAGCTTTCAGGTCTGCATAAGACAGAAACTTGCCGCCATTGGCTGCCGTTGGAATCAGGCCACTGCCCTGAGCGTAGAAGGGATCGCTGGCACCAGTGTCAGCCATCGCTGATCCTTGACCCATGTTGGAATGGTCCATGCCGGCCATATTGGAGTGATCCATGCCCTGCATGCCGTCCATGCCGTCCATGCCAGCCATATTGGAGTGGTCCATGCCCTCCATACCGGCCATGCTGCCGTGATCCATACCTTCCATGCCGCCCATGTCGGCCATGGTCAGCCGGGCAGCTTCACGCAGTTCTGGCACTTCGGCTACCATGCCCATTTCAGGTGCAAGGGTTGCCCTGGCATAGCCTGAACGCCCCATGGATTCAGCAAAAATCGTGTACGCCTGAGCGTCTTTAGGTCGAACAATCACGTCGAAGGTTTCGGCAACGCCAATACGAAACTCATCAACGCTGACGGGCTGAACATTGTTGCCGTCCGCCTGAACAACGGTCATTTCCAGTCCGGGAATCCGAATATCAAAGTACGTCATGGCCGAGGAGTTGATGAAGCGCAGCCGGATTCGCTCACCCGGCTCAAAAATGCCAGTCCAGTTCTGCTCCGGACCCTTGCCGTTAATGAGGCCCGTAAAACCCTGCAGGTCTTCGACGTCCGCTTTCATCATGCGCATATCGCCCCACGCCAGGCGATCTTTCAGCGTATTCATAAAGCCTTTTTCAGCCGCGTCGGAAAAGAACTCCCCAACCGTTTGTTGCTCGCGGTTGTAATAGTCCGGCATCATTTTGAGATTACGCATGATGCGGTCGCCGGTATGCGGATGCTTGTCGGTTAACTGCACTACATAATCGCGGTCGTATCGAAAGGGTTCACGCCCCTCAGGCTCAATAACAATGGCCCCATAGGCGCCATCGGGCTCCTGGAAACCAGAGTGACTGTGAAACCAGTAGGTTCCCGACTGTGTGATGGGGAAGTTATAGGTGAAAGTTTCGCCCGGCTTGATACCCGGAAAACTGATCCCCGGGACGCCATCCTGCTTGTACGGAAGGATCAAGCCATGCCAGTGAATGGAGGTCATCTCATCCAGGTTGTTAGTGACCTTGATTGACACCTCTTCGCCTTCCTTGAACCGCATAACCGGCCCTGGAGATTTACCATTGTAACCAATACCTTCTTTAACGAAGTCGCCGGTATCGATCTGTACTCGATCGACCGTAAGGCTGTATTCACCCGCCAGACCAATAGCCGGCAAAAGCAGGCCCAATGCGCCTGCCAAAAGAGCTGTCTTCATGGATCACTACTCCCAACTGCTTGAATGCATAGAGATCTACCCGACATGCAACATGTCGGGCATTTATCTAGCTAGAAAACCGATCAGTTAAAATTCACATCGCCGTACATGCCAGCCTGGTAATGGCCGGGAACGTTGCAGGCAAACTCGATGGCGCCTTTCTCTGCAAATTTCCAAATGATTTCCTTGTTCTCACCCGGCTCCAGCAACACGCTATTGGGATCGTCATGCTTCATGGAGTGGCCTTTGCCCATATCCATGTCCATGCCCATCATGCTGTGATCCATACCCATCATCTCTTTGTTCAACTTACCGCCCTGAATGACCCCGTGCTCAACCATCATCATCATTTCGGCTTGGTGAGCCTCATGCATAGACGCCGTGCCAATATTGAACTCATGGACCAGGCTACCCTTGTTCTCAATCACAAAGCGCACGGTTTCACCTGGCTTGACGTCAATGGCTTCAGGCTCGTAATAATTGTCATGCATCACAACGTTAATGGTGCGGCTTGCATCAGAGGCATTGGCCGCCTCACCGATATTCACGGCTTTTCCGTGTCCTCCGTCGTGAGCTCCAGCCCCAAGAGCCAGAACCGAAACCGAAACCGACATAGCCATTGCTGCTACTGCAAATCTTGATAAGCTCATTAAAGCCTCTCCTGTTATTTGGCCCCAGTCAGGGGCTGTGGGCTTGCTGTTTGCAAGCACGTACGTCCAGATTGATGATTATCATCGTCCATCAACCTGAATCCTTTCTGAATATATCCAGCTGTTTTCTATTCAGGCAGAGTTCAGGTGAATCAGTGACACTCAAATCGACTGTGCTCAGATTGCGGAGGAAACAACTGATGAGACTACTGCTGGTGGAGGATGACTGCTTGTTAGCCGAAGGGCTCGCCAGCCAGCTTGAGAAAGCGGGTTTTAGCGTGGACAGGACGCAAACCGCTAAAGAAGCCATCCTTCTGGGTGAGCAAGAAGACTATAGGGTGGGCGTTCTGGATCTGGGGCTACCGGATGGCAATGGTCTGGATGTACTCCGCAGCTGGCGCTCCAGCAACGCCAGCTTCCCAGTATTGATCCTGACGGCGCGCGGGGATTGGCAAGATAAGGTAAATGGCCTGAAAGCGGGCGCCGATGACTACCTGACCAAACCATTCCGGACGGAAGAGCTGGTGGCACGGCTTAACGCCATCGTGCGCCGAAGTGAGGGGCGCGTTCACACGTCGGTGAAAGCGGGCGGCTTTGAACTGGACGAAAATCGCCAAAGCCTGAAGATCAAAGATGGCTCAGAGCATAGCCTGACCGGTACCGAATTCCGCCTGCTGCGCTGTCTGATGAGCCGGCCTGGTCAGGTTTTTTCCAAGGAACAGCTCATGGAGCAGCTCTACAACCTGAGCGAAAGCCCGAGCGACAATATAATCGAGGCGTACATACGCCGCCTCAGAAAATTAGTGGGAGCCAATACCATCGCGACACGACGCGGTCAGGGGTATTTATTTGATGATGCTGTTTAAAAAACCAACATCGGTCAAGGGCACACTGTTGGCGCTGTTGCTACCTTCGGGTATAGCCCTAATGGCAACCGCCTGGCTTGTTCACGGTATTCTATTGGAGAGAATGTCCTGGAACTTTGTTGAAAGTCGGCTGCAAGATGAAGTGGCCTTTCTCGAAACGCAGATACGCCAATCCGATGGCAAGATAGACACGTTACGCACAGGTGACTATTTCCAAGAGGTTTTTCACCATTCTTTCGCCATTCAGTCTCCAACCCAGACCATTATTTCACCCAGTACCTGGGAGACATTACTAGGCCCCTTGCTGCAATCAGATCAACAGGGCGCGATCAGAGTGCGTAAAACCTCTGCAGCCGGTGCGCCATCCGATGTCATCGCCTTTAGAAAAGCATTCGTAGTGAATGATCAGCCTTTAGTCGTCATCGTGTCCGAAGACATGGCAGCGCTGAAGGCCAGCCAGGCAGAGCTGCATGCCTGGACGGCGATTGTATCCATCATGCTGATTTTATTACTCGTGGGCGTTATCTGGATTGGCATCACCCTGTCTATGCGGCCGGTTATATCGCTCCAGGCTTCACTGAAAAAACTGCAAGGCGGTGAGGTATCGCGAATTCACGTCAAGGCGCCAGAGGAGCTACAGCCTCTAGTTAAACAGCTCAATCAGCTGCTTGATTTTCTTGACCGGCGCCTTGAACGCTCGCGGGATGCGCTCGCTAACCTGTCCCACAGCGTCAAGACGCCGATCGCAGCGGTCAGGCAGATTCTGGAAGACACCAGTCGCCCGCTGGACGATGACTTGAGGCGCGAAATGGGATCGCGACTCGGTGATATCGACAAGCAACTGGAGGCAGAGATGCGGCGTAGCCGCTTTGCTGGACCCCAGGTCGGGAAAAGCGCTTTTCCGGTGAAACAGGCAAGGGATCTTTTATGGATGTTTGGTCGTTTGTATCCCGAAAAATCGTTCGAGTTAACTACAGATATGACGGAAGAACATCGCTGGCCTGTTGAAGAACACGACCTGAGCGAAATTCTTGGCAATCTTCTGGATAACGCCGGCAAGTGGTCATCAACCTTCGTCGACCTATCCCTTAGAGAAGACAACAAGCAGATGCTTATCGTCGTGGCTGACGATGGCACTGGCGTTGCACAAGACGCGGTAAGTGCGTTAGGTAAACGTGGATTGAGACTGGACGAGCAGACGCCCGGACATGGCCTGGGACTGGCAATCGTTTGCGATATAGTCGAACGCTATAGTGGGCAGACACATTTTTCACACAGTTCCTTGGGTGGCTTAAAAATTGCGATCGTTTTCCACCGAAAAACCTAATGACAGATTGGAGTCACAAGTATGGTCATTACCACGAACGCAGCCAGCCCTTCAATCCAGTCCGCGTGCGGATGTCCATAGGAAGAAGCGTTTTTAAGCAAACCACTCTGTTGCGTCCATAGCCCACTGATCGCTTCGGACCGAAAGCCCATCGCATCCCTTTGTCAAAGCTCATGAAGATCATTTACTCATCGCAAGAACCGACTCATCCATCGATCAAAGGCAAAGACGCCCCTGAGGATGATCTTCGTCGCCAATGAAGACTAGTGTGGCGCAGTGTCTGTCACCGCCACACCTATCTCTAAAGGATGCTTGATGTGCACGAGTCGTATTTCCTGATCACTTGGTGATCGCTTAGAGTCACGGCTTGGCCGGATACCCCGCCTCGCTTAGCGCCGCGAGAAAAGCGCTCTCCGCTAGGTCGCTATTAACCCGAACCTCACGCGCGGGTGGGTCGGTTTCAATGCGGGCTTGCGGGTCGACGTTCAGCAGCGCCCTGGTAACGGACTTGGCGCATCCGCCGCAGGTCATGTTTGGAATGTGTAAACGAAACATCTTGATCTCCTGGTTGGGTACGGTGTCGAACCAATATGAGGTTTGACAGCATGGTAAGGTCAAACACTTTTTAACGAATTTTTCCACTCCGCATTCAATGTTGAAATCCGTGCCCCAGGGTTTGAGAAGGATGACCATCAAAGAAGGATGGTCTCTGCTGGGTACGAGCGATGCTGAGAACTGAGATGCGCGCTCACCTGAGCTCACGAAAGAGCTTCCTTGGCGGCGCGGTGGCGTGACGAGGCGGGTGTGCCGACCCCAAACCGAGGCGCCCTATTTGGAGCCTGTGACCACTGTTCCGCTGCGGCAGCCGGTGCAGCTAAATCCGTAAGAATCGGGCAATCCGGGCGGTGATTACCGTGGCAGTGATCCGCCAGGTGCTCGAGCGTTTGCGCCATTGCTTGCAGTTCAGCAATTTTCGCCTTCAGCCCGGCAGCATGGGAGAGCGCCATCGCCTTGACGTCAGCACTCGCGCGGTCACGGTCGCGCCACAGGACTAGTAGTGCCGAGATCTGTTCGACAGAAAAGCCAAGGTCACGTGCGCGACGGATGAAGCGAAGGCTATGCACTTCCGGCAAACTGTAATGTCGGTAGCCAGCATCAGAACGAACGGCTTGCGGGATCAATCCAATCTGCTCGTAGTAGCGAATCATCTTCGCAGAGACGCCGGAGAGCTTGGACGCTTGACCGATATTCATCTTTTATCCTCCTAGGGAATTAATCAAATGTCACCCGAAAAACCGAGGGTCTAACCTGCGCGCCGATGCTTCTGCAGGCGTAAAGAACACATCGGCATGCAGGTCCTCAGACTGCAGCCCGCGTGCCCTAGAGATCAGCATAGCCGCTTCACCCATTGGTGGCGGCCCGGCGACATCCAGGCCCGGTTTTTGCGAAGGAAACGTACCGTAGAAGACCTTTTCGGCCACCAAGGTGATCGGTGCGACACGCACACCAGTGCGCGCCTTGGCTTCCTCCATGATCTCGGGGTCCAAGAGATCGCGCTCTTCGAACGCGATTCCCTCTCTCTCTCTCGAGCCAGGCCTTCAGCGCCCAACAGTCAGGGCAAGTCGGTGTCGTGTAGATGATGACTTCGGGGTGAGATGCGCTAGCCATGATGGCCTCCTTCATCTTGTTTGGGTGCCCAGTCAGACAGTCAATCGGACGTGGATCAGTGACCATCCACCAGACCTGACGTGGGCGATGCGATCACGCCCTCCGACGTCTCGCTGCGGGCCTCGACCGACATGGGGGCGCGGAAGCGCTTGAGCCGGAGTGCGTTGCCGAGCACAAAGACACTGGAGAGCGCCATTGCGGCCGCTGCAAAGATCGGCGAAAGCAAGGTGCCGTTCAACGGGTAGAGCGCGCCCGCCGCCACCGGGATAAGCACAGCGTTATAGGCGAAGGCCCAGAACAGGTTCTGCTTGATGTTGCGAATCGTGGCCTGACTAAGCGCGATCGCA
This sequence comes from Halopseudomonas pelagia, assembly GCF_009497895.1. Lineage (NCBI taxonomy): Bacteria > Pseudomonadati > Pseudomonadota > Gammaproteobacteria > Pseudomonadales > Pseudomonadaceae > Halopseudomonas > Halopseudomonas pelagia. Next base: position 4,312,617 of record NZ_CP033116.1, read on the forward strand.
TTCGTCACGCCACGCAAGTCGCCCGACATTAGCACCACGTCAGCCGCCTCGATCGCTACATCGGTTCCCGTGCCGATAGCGAGTCCAACATCCGCTTCGGCGAGTGCCGGCGCGTCGTTGATACCGTCTCCCACAAAGGCCACCTGCGCGCCATTGATGCGGAACCGCTTCAGCGCCGCGACCTTACCGTCGGGCAAGACCTCGGCCGCGACTTCATCGATGCCGAGCTGCTTGGCAATCGCCGCAGCGGTCGCCGCATTGTCGCCGGTGATCATCGCGACTTTGAGTCCGAGCGCGTGCAGTGCCTTGATTGCTTCGGGCGTCGTCTCTTTGATCGGATCTGCGACTGCAATCACCCCTGCCAAGCGGCCGTCGATCGCGGCATAGAGTGGGCTCTTGCCTTGCTCGCCGAGACGCTGGGCGGTAGACAGGAAGCTCGACACATCAAGACCGAGCTGCGTCATGAATCGATCCGCGCCGACGGCGACGGTACGACCTGCGACCTTGGCCGACACGCCGAAGCCCGGTGTGGCATCGAAGCTGTCGATGGGTGCCAGGGTGAGGTTTAACTGCTTTGCGGCTGTGACGATGGATTCGGCAATCGGGTGCTCGGAGCGGGTCTCGACGGCCGCAACAAGAGCGAGCACTTCGTTGTATTCGAAGCCCTCGGCGGGCACGAGATCGGTCAGCTCGGGGCGTCCTTTGGTCAACGTGCCGGTCTTGTCGAGCGCGATAACGCTCACATCACGCAGCGCCTGCAAAGCTTCGCCCTTGCGAAAGAGTACGCCGAGCTCGGCCGCACGGCCTGTGCCGACCATAATCGAGGTCGGGGTGGCCAGCCCCATGGCGCATGGGCAGGCGATAATAAGAACCGCAACTGCATTAACGAGCGCAAAAGTCAGCGCCGGGGACGGGCCGAAAATTAGCCAGACCAGAAAGGTCAACGTGGCTGCTGCCATCACCGCTGGGACGAACCACATGGTTACTTTATCGACCAGCGCCTGGATCGGCAGCTTCGAACCCTGCGCTTGCTCAACAAGGCGAATGATCTGCGCGAGCACTGTATTCGCCCCGACCTTGGTTACACGAAAACTGAAAGCACCCGTCTTGTTGATCGTGCCGCCGACGACCCCGGCGCCCATCCCCTTCGACACGGGCACCGGCTCGCCGGTGATCATGCTCTCGTCAACATAAGAGGCACCTTCGACGACTTCGCCGTCGACCGGAATCTTCTCTCCCGGACGAACGAGCACGATGTCACCGGTCGTCACCTGATCGAGAGCAATCTCGACCGTTTCGCCGTTGTGCTGGACGCGCGCGGTCTTGGCCTGAAGTCCGACGAGTCGCTTGATCGCCTGCGAGGTTCGCCCCTTGGCGCGCGCCTCCAGCATGCGTCCTAGCAGGATCAAGGTAACGATGACCGCGGCAGCTTCGAAATAGACGTTTGCGGTGCCCTGTGGCAGTACCTCAGGGACGAAGGTTGCGACGATCGAATAGCCATAAGCCGCCGCAGTGCCGACCGCGACAAGCGAGTTCATGTCGGGGGCACCGCGCAGCAACGCCGGCACTCCCTTGCGGAAGAAACGCAGACCCGGACCGAACATGACCAGTGTGGCGAGCGCGAACTGCACATACCAGTTGATCTGCTGCCCCAGGACCCCCATCACCCAATGATGCATGGCGGGAATAAGGTGCGAGCCCATCTCGAGGATGAAGACGGGCAAGGTGAGAATGGCTGCAGTGAGGAAAGAGCGTCGCAGTGCCCGTGCCTCGCTCTCACGGCGCTCGGTGTCCTGATCGCCAGCATTGGCCGTTTCGGCGGACAAGCGACGGGACTTGTACCCCGCTTGTTGGACTGCAGCTTCAAGGTCGACCGTGGAGACGACCCCTACAAAATAGCGCACACGCGCGCGCTCGGTCGCTAAGTTGACAGTGGCTTCGAGTACGCCCGGGATTTTTGCGAGCGCCTTCTCTACCCGGCCCACACACGACGCGCAGGTCATGTCCTCGATTGCCAGCTCGGTGGTCTCTTCGCGAACGGTGTAGCCGGCGCTCTCGATGGCGCGGACAGCCGCCTGCGGATCGGCCAAGCCGGTGAAAGTGATGTCAGCGCGCTCGGTAGCGAGATTGACCGAGGCCGTCTGCACGCCGGGGACCGCTTTCAGCGCGCGCTCGACACGGCCGACACAAGATGCACAGGTCATGCCTTCGACCGGCAGGCTGAAACGAGCGTCTGCTGACACTGCTGGATTGGCGTGATGTTGCCGGGAAACGGAGGCCATTTCATTACTCCTTAAATATTGGTGGTGAAAGAAGCCTAAAGGTTCCCAACATTGGAAGGTCAAGGCCTATGTGTGATTTATTTCGCGAGGCGTCATTTCAGGCCGTCGGCGCCACGGCAGTCCTGATTCGACTGCTCGCAGACCTCCCAACCGCCGCCCAACGCCTTGTAGATGCTAACAACGGCAAGCCACTGGGAAGTCCGAGCGGCTGTCAGCGCACGCCGGCTTGCTAAGTCGGACCGTTCGGCTTCGAGCACATCCAGGTAGATACCTTCACCGGCTGAGAACTGCAGGCGAGCAAGACGAGCCGTCTCGCGGTTTGCCTCTGACTCCTGCATACGCAGCGCAAGCGTGCTACCCGCAGCGCCATAGGCCTTGAAGGCGTCGTCAGCTTCCTGCAATGCGCGCAACACGGTTCGGTCGTAGAGGATCAACGCCTCTTTGGTACGTGCCTCGCTAGCGGCGATCCGTGCACGCACGCGACCGGTATCGAGAAAAGACCAACGAATGACCGGAGCGATGAAGCCCGACTGGCCACCTGCCCAACTCAACGCACTGAGACTACCCGCTACGAATCCGATTGATCCTTGTACCTGGACGTCAGGGTAAAGCCCGGCCGTCTCAACACCGATACGAGCGGTCGCCGCAGCAAGAGACCGTTCGGCCGCTACAATATCGGCACGCCGAGAAATGAGTGACAATGGATCGCCCACGACGATCGTCCGGACTTCAAGCGCTTCACGCACAGGCGTGTTTGGGGGCAATCTGAGCGTCTGGGGCGTTTCACCAACTAGGATAGCCAGAGCATTGGCGGCGACCGCTCGCCGGCGTTGCAGTTCGGGCGCAGCCGCCTCCACATTACGCAACAATGCCTCTGCAAGGAGCCGGTCAAATTCGCTCGCTGAACCGGCGCTAACCAGGCGTTCCACCAGGGCAAGGCTTTCGCGCTGGCTTTGGGTGATTCCAGCGACGACGGCGATTTCGGCTTCAATTCCGCGCAGCTCAAACCAGGTCGCGGCCACCTCAGAAGCGACGGCCGCCTGCACACTGCGCATCAACGCTTCGCGCGAGCCCACTTGAGCTTGAGCCGCTTCAACAGATCGCCTCACGCGGCCAAAAAGGTCAATTTCCCAGGAGGCGTCTATTGTGCCGCGATAGTTTTCACTACCGCGCGACTGGTCAGGCGGCGTCTCGACTTTACTCCTGCGGCGGTCTTCGTAGCTAAGCGTGGCACCGCCGCCGGGCAGAAACCCTTGACGGTTCTCACTTAGAAGGGCTTTCGCTTCGTCGAGCCGCGCGGCGGCGATTCCGATATCATGATTTACTGCCAGCGCGCGCCTAATCAACGTGACTAGCGCTGGATCGTCGAAGGCTCGCCACCAGGCTACATCGACGGCCCCAGCAGCAAGCCCTGCCGGCGTTTCGCCAAAGCTTGTAGGAAACTGCGATGAAGGTAGCGAAGGTAGCGCGGGCGACGAGTAGTTTGGACCCGCCGCACATCCGGCCAAAAAGAGAAACCCACTCACCAGGAACAACAATTTTGCACTTGGACGCCTCATGATTTGCTCTCCCGCACGTGCAGCGTTGAACGTGAACGGCGCCGCTCAATGCGGGCCGACAAGCCTTGCATAACTACATAAAATACCGGCGTCAGGAACAGTCCGAAGAGCGTCACCCCGAGCATGCCTGCAAAAACCGCGACCCCCATAGCGTGACGCATTTCCGCCCCAGCGCCGCTGGCCAATATCAACGGTACAACGCCAGCAATAAACGCCAATGAGGTCATCACGATAGGCCGCAACCGCAATCGACAGGCCTCGACGACCGCATCAAGCGCACTTGATCCTGCAACTTCGAGGCTGCGTGCGAACTCGACGATCAAAATCGCGTTCTTGGCCGCCAAACCGACGAGTACGAGAAGCCCGATCTGGACAAAGACGTTGTTGTCACCACCTGCCAGCCAGACGCCAGTAATTGCGCTCAGCAGACACATTGGCACGATCAGCAGGACCGCCAAGGGCAGCAGCCAGCTGTTGTATTGCGCGGCGAGGATGAGATAGGCAAGTAGTACGCACAACGGGAAAATGTATAGCGCCAAATCGCCGGCCAGCTTTTGCTGATAGGTGAGGTCAGTCCATTCGAAGCTCATGCCTTCGGGTAAAACCTCCTTGGCCAGTCGTTCCATGACCGCAACCGCCTGGCCGGAGCTGACGCCTGCCATCGGGCCGCCCGAGATGTCGGCTGTAGGGTAGCCGTTGTAATGCATTACCCGGTCTGGGCCGGCACTTGGCGTCACGGAGACAAACGAGGACAACGGCACCATATTTCCGGCCGCGTTGCGCACTTGTAAACGGCCAATGGATTCAGCTTGCATGCGGTGGTCTGCATCGGCTTGGGCCGTCACCTTATAGGTGCGACCGAAGCGGTTAAAGTCGTTGATATAAAGAGAGCCGAGATAGACTTGCAGCGCTTCGAATACATCCGCCAAATGAACCCCCTGGCTTTTAACCTGGGTGCGATCGATGGTCACGTCGAGCTGCGGTGCATTGATGTCCAGGCTGGTCATAAGCCCGGCCACCTCGCCCGACTCGGTAGCCTTTGTCATCAGGACCTGGGTCTGCTGCATCAGGGCGGCGAGCCCGGCACCACTGCGATCCTCAACTTGCATCTTGAATCCGCCCGTCGCGCCTAGGCCAGGAACTGGTGGTGGCGGGAACACGCCGAGGAAGCCGTCGGGGATGCTGGCGAATTGGGCTTGCAGCCGCCCTGCAATTGCGGTGGCGGTTAGATCGGGTGTCGTGCGATCTTTGAATGGGTCGAGCATGATGAACATGACCGCAGCATTTGGCACGTTGACGAACCCATTGATAGAAAGGCCAGGGAACGCAACGACGCTTTCGACGCCTGGTTCGGTCAACGCGATATTCGACATCTGTTTGACGACGGCATCGGTGCGATCCAGTGACGAGGCGTTTGGTAGCTGGGCGATTGCGACAAGATAATATTTGTCTTGCATCGGCACGAAGCCCGGTGGGACGACCTTGAATCCGAAGAAGGTCAGCGCGAGCAGCCCGCCGTAAATCAAAAGTGCGACTCCGCTTACTCCCACTATTTTGCGCACCGTGCTGCCATATGCATCCGGTGCACGCTGGAATGGTTGGCCAAGCGTCCGAAACAACCGATCAGCGCGGCCACGCAAACTGCGCGGATCGTGCAAGATTGCCGCCTGGCGCGGACGCAACAATAGCCCAGCGAGCGCTGGGCTGAGCGTGAGCGAGTTGACTGCCGACAAGATGGTCGAAATCGCGATCGTGAGTGCAAACTGTTGATAGAACTGACCCTGCAGACCGCTTAGAAAGGCGGTCGGAATGAAGACGGCGGCGAGTACCGAGGTCATCGCGATGATCGGACCGGTGACTTCGTCCATGGCAAGCCGCGCGGCCTGCATGGGTTCCTCGCCGTTTTCGATGTGACGCTCGACATTCTCGACTACCACGATCGCGTCATCGACGACGATCCCGATCGAAAGTACCAGTCCAAACAACGACAAGGTATTGAGTGAGAAGCCCATCAGATGCATCACGGCAAAAGTACCGATCAGAGACACCGGCACGGCCATGAGTGGAATCAGCGAAGCCCGCCAGTTGCGCAGGAAAAGCATTACCACGATAACGACGAGAAGGATCGCTTCCAACAAAGTGGTTGCCACCGACTCTAGCGAGGCGCGTACGAAAACCGTTGGGTCATAGGCGATGCGCGAGCTGAGTCCTTCTGGGAATTTGCCTTCAAGCCGTTGCATGGTTGCCCGCACCGCCTCCGAAACGTCGAGTGCGTTGGCGCCCGGACTCTGAATAATCTGCAATGCGACGGCCGGCTCGCCGTCAAGCAGGCTTCGCAATGCGTAGGCATCGGCCCCCATTTCGACGCGGGCGACATCACGCAAGCGCGTTACTTGGCCGCCGTCGCCTGTGTGAATGATGATGTCGCCGAATTGTACCTCGTCAGTCAACCGCCCGAGCGTGTTCACCGCCACCTGGAATGCGGCGTTGGAATCGGGTGTCTGACCAACGGAACCCGCCGCTACCTGCACGTTCTGCTCGCGCACAGCGGCAATAACCTCGCCAGCGGTCAGCCCTCGTGCGGCGATAAGGTCTGGATCAAGCCAAAGCCGCATGCTGTATTCGCCAGCGCCCCAAACCAGGACGTCGCTAACGCCCGGAATGCGGGAAAGATCGTCGCGCACCTGTAGGTAGGCGTAGTTGGAAATATAGAGAGGATCGTATCGTTTATCGGGCGACAGCAGATGAACGACCATCAAGATGTCCGGTGAGGTTTTCTGCGTTATAACGCCTTGACGCCGCACCTCTTCAGGCAAACGCGGCAAGGCGCTAGAGACCCGGTTTTGCACCTGGACCTGAGCCATGTCCGCATCCGTCCCCTGCACGAATGTGACGGTTAGAATCATTCGGCCATCGGTTGCCGATTGCGACGACATGTACTGCATACCCTCGACCCCGGTGATCGCCTGCTCAAGTGGCGCTGCTACCGTTTCAGCAATCACCTTCGGATTGGCGCCGGGGTAGGAGGCTGTCACCTGCACGGTTGGCGGCGTCACCGCCGGATACTCACTGAGTGGCAATTGAAAGAAGGCAGCTATTCCGGCGATCATCATCAGAACAGAGAGGACGATGGCAACGATCGGACGATCGATGCAGAAACGTGGAAACGTCATTGCCCGGCCCCCGAAGTTTGCAGCGCCGCAATTGGGCTACCCTCAATCGCTGTTGATTGCGGCGTCACCTGCATCCCCGGCCCCACCATCCCCTTGACGACGATGCGTTCGCCCGGCTGCAGACCGTGCTCGATTACGCGCAAGCCGTCGACCATCGCGCCAAGTACTACGGGTCGGTACTCCGTCTTATTATCACTGCCAACGACAAGAACATAGCGACTGCCCTGATCGGTTCGTATCGATTGATCGGAAACCAGAACCGCGGCTTGCTGTGTACCGGTCTCGAGTTTGATCTTGGCAAAAAGACCGGGTGTCAATTGTCCGTCCGGGTTGTCGACAACAGCGCGGATACGTATCGTGCCTGTCCCACGATCAGTGGAGTTGGAAACGAAGTCGATCCGGCCTGGGCGCGAATACGTCTCGTCGGTGAGTAGTGCCACCATGACTTTTTCCGATGCTGTTCTTTGCGAGTCGCCAATTTCCCGGTTGGCGGCGACAGATCGCAAATACGTGCGTTCGTCGATATCAAAGTTGACATGGAGCGGGTCGATCGAGACGATTGTCGTCAGTGGTGTCACGCCGCTCGTGACGTAGTTGCCCGCGGTGACGAGCGCTTGACCGACACGCCCACTAATAGGCGCCGTGACATGCGAGAAACTCAGATCAAGTTGGGCGGCGGCTAACGCTGCCTTTGCGGCGTCGACCTGGGCTTTGCTTACCTCTAACGCGGCTGTTGCGGTATCCAGGCGATCACGAGCGACAACCTTCTGGGTGAATAGCTGCTCGGCTCGTGCATGGTCCGTCAACGCAAGCTTCAATGCTGCTTCAGCTTCCCGCAACCGCGCTGCGGCGGCGTTCACTGCGGCTTGAAACACCCGGGGATCAATGCGAAAAAGCGTGGTGCCCTTCTTAACGAAGCGTCCCTCGGGCACGCTAACGTCTTGTAGATAACCAGCGACACGCGGACGTAACTCAACCCGCTCAATTGCGGCCAGCGAACCGGTGAACTCAGCAAAGGGCGTCACCGGGCGAACAATCACCTCGGCCACCGGAACGCCAGGTGGCTGTGAGGAATCGGCAGAGGGAACCGCCTCCTCACATCCGGCGATAACGAGCGCGGCGCCTATCGCCGCAGTGATCAAGATTACGCGTTTGATATTCATCATTTTGCCTTTCGCGTCCAGAGTCGACTTAATTTTGCTGAGCCGAAGCAGCTCTCATGGCAACTATTCGACTTGCCACGCTTGGAAGGTCAAGCTGATTTTCGCAATTCGCAAGTTCGAGTGAGAACTAAAACTCCGGGGCATTCCAGTAGGCCGAAAGCCGCCTATGCTGACGGGCATAAAACGGCCAAAACTGACTGTTACACAGTGGCTTAAAAGACCTTCTTTGAGGCCAGGTGCTTTGGAAGTAGAGGCGATTCAGGCGTGCGCTACGACGAGGAGTCTCCCCCTAGATAAAAATTGCCAGACTTAAATTTTTACAGCGAGGGTGAAGTTATGGACACACCTGAGTAACCGTCCGGTAATCACATCTTGAGGCTGACAACGGTACGGTCAGGATAGTGTCCACTTATTCTTTAGTGGACACTTGTCATGAACACATCAAGCGTAGTCAAGCCCGCACCGAAGCGTCGCCGCTTCACGTCAGACTTCAAAGCCTCTATCGTTGCTGCTTGCCTGGAACCCGGGGTCTCCGTATCGCGCATTGCACTGGATAACCGTCTGAACGCCAACATGGTCCGCCGTTGGATCAGAGAGTCACAGCGCAGCGATACTCGTTATTCAACACCTTCATTTGTGCCGGTAAAGCTACCAGCACCTGCCTTGTCATCCGAGACCCGCCCGCATAGTGCTATCCGTATCGAAATACCCCACACTGGCGGCGCCGTTGTCGTTGAGTGGCCTACTGAGCAGGCACACCAATGCGCAGCCTTACTGCGTGATCTGCTGCGATGATCCGTATCGACGAAATCTGGTTGGCAACCGAGCCGCTGGATATGCGTGCCGGCCCGGATAAAGCCCTAGCACGCGTTATTGCTGTCTTCGGGGCGGCCAGACCGCACTGTGCTTATCTGTTTGCCAACAACCGCGGTAATCGGATGAAGGTCCTGGTGCATGATGGTCTGGGTATCTGGTTGTGTGCCCGACGTCTGAACCGGGGCAAGTTTCACTGGGCCGACACCTGGCGCGGTGACCGGGTAAACCTGACCAATGAACAGCTCATGGCACTGGCTCAAGGACTGCCTTGGCAGCGTATCGGTGACGCCGGCATCATCTCGGTACTTTAAGCATAGCCTGCTGCCAAGCGCCATAACCCGAAGGGTGTATGCACAGCCAGCTGCGGGTTGGGCATACTACCTCCATGACCCAGCAGCCCGACCTCAATCAGCTATCTGCCGAACAACTCCGCACTCTGGCGGCCGAGTTGATGGCCTCTCTGGCGGCTAAGGATCGGGCGCTGACGCACAGTACTGCGCTGAATGACAAACTGACTCACGAACTCGCGATCCTCAAGCGCCACAAGTATGCCCGGCGCAGTGAACAGTTCTCTGTGATGCAAGGCTTATTGCTGGACGAGCTGGTCGACAGCGACCTGGCTGCTATCGAGGTCGAGCTGGAACAGGCAAAGGCAACTACCGAACCAGCGCCCAAAGCCAAGCAGCAACCCAAGCGCGGAGCCTTACCGACGGAGCTGCCACGCACCTTGATCCGCCACGAGCCCGACAATACCCAATGTCGCTGTGGCTGCCAGCTCACGCGTATCGGCGAAGACATCAGTGAGAAACTGGACTATGTACCGGGCGTGTTCAGTGTCGAGCGGCATATCCGTGGCAAGTGGGCCTGCACCAAGTGCGAAACCCTGATCCAGGCGCCCGTTCCTGCGCAGGTTATCGATAAGGGCATCCCGACCGCTGGCCTGCTGGCTCAGGTACTGGTCGCCAAGTATGCCGATCATCTACCGCTGTACCGTCAGGAACGTATCTTCGGTCGAGCAGGCCTGGAAATCGCACGCTCTACCTTGGCCGAATGGGTCGGTACCTGCGGCGTTCAGTTGCAGCCGCTGGTGGATGCGCTACGGCATGAACTACTCCAGCATCCGGTGCTGCATGCTGATGAAACACCGGTCAGCATGTTGGCCCCAGGCAAGAAGAAAACCCATAAGGCCTACGTCTGGGCTTACTGCACGACACCCTTCGCCGAACTGAAAGCCACTGTCTATGACTTCGCTCCAAGTCGCGCGGGTGAACATGCCCGCAACTTCCTCGATGACTGGCAAGGAAAATTGGTGTGCGATGACTACGCGGGCTATAAAGCCGGGTTCGGTAAGGGCATCGTGGAAATCGGCTGCATGGCGCATGCACGCCGCAAGTTCTATGACTTACACCAGGCTAACCAGAGCACCTTGGCTGCACAGGCACTTGAGTATATCGGTAAGCTCTACGAAATTGAGCGAAACACCAAGGACGAGCCACCCGATAGACGACAGGCGATCAGGGCCGCCAGAGCCCGGCCACTGGCGGATGCCTTGCATCACTGGATGATTGCACAACGGACCAAAGTGCCGGACGGTTCGGGTACGGCACGAGCACTGGATTACAGCCTGAAACGCTGGGCTGCGCTGACGCGCTACCTGGACGATGGCCGTGTGCCTATCGACAACAACCGAGTGGAAAACCAGATCCGACCCTGGGCGCTGGGACGTTCGAACTGGTTGTTCGCCGGCTCGCTGCGCAGTGGTCGGCGCGCCGCCGCGGTGATGAGCCTGATCCAATCAGCCAAGCTGAATGGTCATGACCCGTATGCGTATCTGAAGGATGTGCTGACCAGGCTACCAACACAGCGAGCGAGCCAGATTAGTCAGTTACTGCCGCATCAGTGGGAACCATCAAAAGCGGGTCAGTAATCGCCGCGGTGTATCACCCAAAACGGCTACCCCGTAATAGTCTCGCACTGATTTATAAGCGTGCAGAGGGTGATACAAGAAAAGCGTTCAGCATGTGATACAGCGACCCGTTAAGAGGGTGATACAGGCGCGCAAGGTGACTTCGCCGGACGCTTACACACCTGATAGATGGCGAGCTTTTTGCCAAGATCCAGGAGACGGCACCGGGGACGTTATCGTTGAGCTTCCATCCGAGCTACTTGAGAAGTTTGGGTGGACTTTGGGAGATGAGCTGGCAATTGAGAAGGCGGAGGAAGGTATTTCCCTGACGCACAATGATCGAGCCGTGAACGCCCCTCTTAGGGCGGACTGCTGGTAGGGTCGCGAATGGCCGCTCCTGGCCGGAAGCCGCCGGTGGCAAGCGACTGCTTCTGAACCAGAGTGTGTAAAAACGCTATCTCAGACCCTTGCTATAATTTCTGAGAATCTCATTGCAAGGGAAATCAATGAAACGGTTTATCCAGGGTGAACACCGAGGTCAAAGCACCTTGCTTCCCGAAAGCCTCGACGACTACGTCAGCGATATCAATCCAGTGCGCGTGGTCGATGTCTTCGTCGATGAACTCGACCTAGCCAAACTGGGTTTCGATGGTGTGATTCCAGCCGAAACCGGCAGGCCTGCTTATCACCCTGCGATCCTGCTGAAGATCTATATCTACGGCTACCTGAACCGCATTCAATCCAGCCGTCGTCTGGAGCGTGAAGCCCAGCGCAACGTAGAGCTGATGTGGTTAACAGGTCGCTTGATGCCCGACTTCAAGACCATCGCCAACTTCCGAAAAGACAACAGCAAAGCTATTCGCGGCGTCTGCCGTCAGTTCGTTTTGCTCTGCCAGCAGTTGGGGCTGTTTAGCGAAAACCTGGTTGCCATTGACGGCAGTAAATTCAAGGCGGTTAACAACCGCGACCGGAACTTCACTAGTGCGAAGCTGAAGCGGCGCATGGAAGAAATCGAGGCGAGCATCAGCCGTTATTTGGCCTCACTCGATGCGGCTGATCGCCAGATACCTAGCGCCTCTAAACCAGATACGGTGAGCTTGGAAGATAAAATCGCCAAGCTCAAAGCACAGATGAAAGAGCTTCAGGGGATTGAGTCACAGCTCAACGAATCGCCAGATAAACAGGTTTCGCTGACCGACCCGGATGCCCGTTCGATGATGACGCGCGGCAGCGGGATCGTTGGCTACAACGTACAGACGGCTGTTGACACGCAGCACCATTTGATCGTTGCTCACGAGGTCACCAACCGAGGTTCTGACCGTGACCAACTCAGTTCAATGGCGAAGCAGGCTCGTGAAGCCATCGGCGTAGAAACGCTGTCGGTAGTTGCCGACCGAGGCTATTTCAAAGGCGAAGAAATCCTGGCTTGTTACGACGCAAACGTCACCGCCTACGTGCCGAAGCCGATGACTTCAAGCGCCAAAGCTGATGGCCGATTCAACAAAGATGCCTTCGTGTATGACGCGACTAGAAACGAATACACGTGCCCGGCGGGAGAGGCCCTGATCTGGCGATTTTCCAGCGTTGAGAAAGGCATGAATATGCATTGCTACTGGAGTTCAAAGTGTCAGAGTTGCACGCTGAAAAGCCAGTGCACACCAAGCACAAATCGTCGAGTAAAGCGTTGGGAGCATGAAGCTGTGCTTGAGGAAATGCAGCGACGGCTGACCAGAGCACCAGAGATGATGAAGGTTCGAAAGCGGACTGTTGAGCATCCCTTCGGGACGCTCAAGCAATGGATGGGGGCGACACACTTCCTGACTCGAAAACTGAACGGGGTGAGTGCGGAGATGAGCTTGAATGTGCTCGCCTATAACATGAAGCGGGTTATGAAAATCATCGGTACAGAAGGCTTGCTGAAGGCGATGGCGGCGTAAAAGCCTCAGCTTTTACTGCTCCAGGAGATGCCGAAGAGCTCCATACACGTTCTGACGCGCTATCGACACTGATCTTGGCAAATGTCCGGAAAATCGCCTCGCCCAAGAGCACTGGGCTTAGTCATCCAACATGCGAAAAGTGTTTTTACACACTCTGGGCCGGTTGCAGAAGCTCGAGAGACGCTAAACGGCCAGACTAGCGGTCCATTAAATTCGTAGAGATTGCAAGATTGATCACGCGTCTGTTGGAAGAGGAATCATAGCGCTAGAACAAACTGGGGCTCCGTGCTAGCGCGCCCATTTTCGCTTATTTTACTGCCGAGCTTGAGATCGAATTCCTCTCTCCGAAAAGCTAAAGCAGTTTCTACATCACTCTAGTGTCCTTAACGTGTTCGGGCCATCCTTCTAGACGTCCTTAGCGGCTTCAACTATTCTCCGCCGCATCCAATCAGGCATGTCGCATCTACAACCGTATCTCCTCAGCACTCAGGTGCCTGAGCGTCTTTTTCGCGACTCGCACCGTCAGCTCCGCCCTTTTTTGGTAAAACAATGCTGAGACAGCTACTCCCAATCTAGTGCCTGCATGCTGCAGCTGCTTTGGATGAACATGCTGCAGGCGGAGCACGGCGTTACCAATTTTTATCTCTCGCGTAGGCCCGTTCGTGTAGTAGATTTCTTTTACCTGTATCTGCGTGCTCAGCCCAAGTCTTCTAACCACCTCGGCGCCGTGAATCTGAATAGTTTCTCCTCGCGACTTTGCGGTGACTATTGCTATAGCCAAGGGGCTTGGGCGTACCGCTCCAACCAATTCGCTGAATTTCGGCCGCATATAGACTCTTCTCGCCACTCTTTCCAAGGCTCCTGCGCGAACCATCCGCGAAAGTACCCGATTCACTGAGCTAGGTTCCCCCTCTTTAGCGAAAAGCGAACCAACGAAAGGTTTCCCCTTCTGCATATGCTTGACGCGGCGGGAAATTCTTTGCCCGATTGTCATAGCAAAACTCTTATCTGGGCGGAAACTGCCTCCTCAATCAATGCGCGGGGATGGCCCGCCTCTGGCGGAAACGATCGCGAGTTCCGAAGCCCAATGCGACCTGTCTAGCTCCCACTGTCGCCACCGCTTCCAAACCTCGGATGGTAGATCGCCATAAAGAGATCCCTCGCCTTGTCATCATGCTGTTCACTAAACAAATAATCTTCCAGCTGCCCGACTCTCAGCACATCTTCGGCAGAGGGATAGTGGCGCAGCAGACGCTTTGCTTCCCTCTTAATTTCCTCCGGCATGCATGGATTCCGAACTAATTCCTGTAGGAATTCTCCGGTTTGCTTGACGCTGCGACTACGTTCACTTGGCAAGGTCATACGGACTCCTTTTTTAGCTCGGACCCTTATGCCAGAGCGATTATTGTTCCGGTAATAATTTTCAATAATTGGGGCTCAGCCGTGTAGCGCCGAATATGCGTCCTGGATCGCGTTCTTCAGCACCCATTTGGGGAGGCCAGTTACGCTTCGTAGCTGTCGATATGCCTGCTTACGAGAAAGCGAGCAACCTCCTGTCAATTCGTCGGCGAAATGCGCAACTGCTGCGTTTCGGGCGGTCAACAGCATCCTTTCTCTTTCTTTCCTTAACAAGTCCCTCCTGACGGCTCGCAGCCTCGCTACAATCGGAGCATACCGATACTCGAGATAGCCGACCGAGACCCATAACCGACTTGCTAATTCTGGAATGGTTGGAGGCAACGCTTCGCTCGCTAGCGCCCGCTTCAATGCACGAAGAATCCTAGGGTGGTCGGTTTGGCTCCTTCGGCGCGTGAGCATGAAGCTTGGCTTTAGCTCGCATACCCAGGCAGCACTCAAAATCCCTGAACAGAGATGCGCTTCCCCAGCCAGCAAAGGGAAGAGAGGGATCCCGAGCATATATGCGAAGCGCCTAGCGCTCTGGAAACTCATCTTTGTTTCTGAATGCAAAGCACTGAGCAGCACGTCTCGTGATAGAAGGTCATATAGCTCCTGCTCCATGTCATATCTCCAGTAGTGATCGAAGATCTTTTCCAAGGAGATTCGTGGCCCTGAATCCGGCAAACTATTCGGGCGACAAGTCGCCAGGTCGATGAAAAGCTGGATGACGTCGTGATCCTCTCGATCAAAATTGGTACCGCAGCTTAAGGCGGGTCGAGACACGGCATGCGCCCAGAGCGAGACGCCACAGAGCTGGCAATGATCCAGAGGCCATTGCTTTCGATAGGTTTCCTGCGGTTCAGCACAGGAAGGGCATGTTTGTTCAAAAGGGGTTTTGTGAGTCGGGCAAGCTACAACGGAAGCCATATGCCATAGGAGCTTGAAATAGGGAGGGATACCAAACGTAGCCATTTCAGAAAAGCAATGGGGGCACCAACGGAACCCAGCGATGACTTCGTCCCCAGAAAGGCTCAATGGCCCGTTCATAAACCACAAAGTACCCTCCGTTAGAGTTACAGACGCAGCCGACTCAAACGCTGCCACCAAAGCTGTCGTCGCCAAACTTGGCCTGACGAGTTCTTGAGGTTTCCTGTAAAAGAACATCGGTTTACGCTCCCCGTCTGTGCGAGTCACGTAGCGAATAATTTCTCCTACATAAACGCCATGCTCTAGAGCTGTACGATGCACATAAGAAGCGAACGATTCGACATCCGGGGAGCCGACGCCCTCCAAAGCCATTCGAAACAAGCTCATACCGCACCCCCGCCGCCAGATCGGTTTCCCTTTTCGTAGCGTTTAGGGTTGCGATTGAATGGCTTCCCTACAGGTTTTTTTGGCGCCGCGGGACTGCTGGTGACAATTTTTGAAGGATTGCGAGGCGAGCTGTAGAGAAGTCTTTCGCCCTCGGCTATTTCCTTTGAGATTTCAAGCAAATCCGAATCAGACATCATGGTTTGTTCGAGCAACCGCAGATCTAACTGGCAGTCGTTGAGATGCGCCAGCGTCAACGCATGCTTCAACCAGCTTTTTAGTAAACCAATGCACCCGCACGTTCGCTCGTGCAAATATTGGGTGTGCGATACGAGCAAATTTGATAGCACACTGTCGCCCATCGCTTGTTCGAAAGCCCGGCAGATTTTCGCAAATTCTAATATCTCTTCTTCTGCTGCCCCGTAGCGTGAGAGGTGGATTTGTTTTTTTCTCCCAAGCATGTGCGGCGAGTTTCGCAACACTTCCAAGATGGGATATGCCCCGACAACCACCAGAACGAGACCAGCAGTCTGTGCCAGGCATTTCCACGAATCCATGACGGCGCAGGGAGCCTGGCTTTGCTTGCTGGCGTATCGGACATGCTGTGCTTCATCAATGAATAAGTATCGTACGCCACGATGTTTTAAAGCCCGTTCTAGCGCTTGCCTGAGTATGCTTTCAGTCGAACGCTCAATCTTGTTGGCGGCGGTTAAGGTTAGGGCGTCGTCTCCGTCCATGCTCAGCATCGGATGCCGCACCGCTTCTAACAATCGCAGAGTGAACGCTTTTGTAGAAAAGGCGCCATTGGGTCCGGCGTTTACTGCTTCCACGCATATCACCGGCAGCAGGCCAGTCTCGGTGAAAGCGTTTCCATTCTCAAGCTGCCGTCTCAGCTCGTGAATCAGCCTAGACTTTCCTGCTCTAGAAGGCCCGACAATACAGACGACGTCACCTGCACTGGCCATGGTAAGAACGGCGAACGCTTCTTTAAAAGCGTTGGTCCATTGCCTGTGGCTAATTTTCATTTCCAGAACATTACCAGCGGGAGGCCTAGTCATAGGAAGCACTCCAGCTATCAACCTCAAGATCGTCAATCGACTCGGAAAGCAGGCTGTCCAGGTCTAGGGGTGCGTCCTCGTGTTGCTCAAAATCGACGCTAACTGCTGGCTCAACCGGAGCGCCGACATCTACGGAATATGAGCGAATAATTCGACAGAGGTCTTCGTCGTCCATCATTCGTATTTTGTTCTTAAGCCCATAGGTCTCGAGTTTGACTAGTCCCTCGCCTAGCTGCTGGGACCCGGATTTGACGTTGTATACTCGCATTCCGGTGCTTTCACAGGTAACCCACTGTTGGTTAATGCACGCATACACTACGTGTGGGTTTTCGGGGTCCAGCCTAACCTGGAGAGAGGACTTTCTTCCGCGGACAGATGCTAGCTCAGGTGCGTAATACCAATCGGTCCCTACATGAATCCCACGTGTCTGATCGACCTTGAAAGCTTTGTAATCCACCGCCGTCATCATCATGAACTCAAGGTCATAGTTGATCTCGCGCGCAACGAACGGGTACAAGGCTTGGCGGCGCTTGAATTCTGTGTCCGCTGCGACAAGCTCACCGCCTCTGAGCTTACCGTTCCTCCAATTGCAGAAAGCCTTTAGCTCTTCAAATGCCCGAGCTGGAAACATAATGGCTCGCTTCTTTGGCGCACATTTACCGTCAACGCTCCTGGCCTCCTTGTAGTCAGCTAGATTCCCGGGACGCTGCGACAACCATTGTTGTTTGAATTCCCCGAAGAACCGCTCAACCTGAGAGCCAAAACGCGGATGCGAAGCCGGCCTCAGCGTGTAAGTAATTCCGTAGTGAGCCGTGAGAGATGCCATGTACGTCGAGCGGAATTCAGCACCTCGGTCAACTATAACCTCGGCCGGTAGGCGCCGGTGTAGCCGAACGCACTCCCGGAAAATCTTGCTAACGGCACGAGAGGAAGGAGAAAGAAACGAGATGGTTATCGCGAGTACGTAAGAACTGTAGAGATCGATCATGGCAGTAACCCAAGGCCGCTCCACATACACTGTGCCGTCGGACGAGTAGACGACGACATAAATGTCTGCAAGGTAGTGGTCTATGGCGGCACGCTCCCAGGGCAAGCGGGAACGCAAAACACGCTTTTCCGGGTCGGTGGGATCTGCCACCGCGTTGGCCGCGCGTTTGCCCCCCCGCTTCAGGGCGGCGTAGCGAGCAGGCATTTGCCCCAACCTGGTATCGAACGTTTTCTGGCTTACCGGATCCAGCCCTGGATGCACCTCCGCCGCCATGACCCTGTACCTGACGTATGATCGGTACTTCGACAGCCCGGCACTATTCGCATGTTCTCCAGACAGGTATTGCGCTAAAAACTCTTCAACTTCGCGCCCCAGCCGCCGCCTACGGTTACCGCTTTGATAATATTTTGGCAGTAGTGACTGAAACGGGGAGAGACCGCAAACGGCGCCATCCGAAACGGTCTTCTTCGATCGTCTTGTAGACCGATTTTGCGGTCCGTCTTCCAAATCGCTCAGCCTTTTCAGGGCATGTTCTGCATCCCTCAGAGTCGGCACCCTTGTTATGCTGACACTTCGCTGGCTAACCGGCCCCGTCACTTGACCCGCTTTGAGTAGTTCACGTCCGTCTCTTAACAACCTTGAATCGCGCGCCACCACGCAGCCCTCTGCCTCCGAGAGAAGCGCACCGCGCAGATCCGCTACTATTTCACCCTCGTCAATCAGCTTTACGAGTGGTGCGAAGGTGTCTAAACCGACTGCACGACGCAACTCGTCGAGACTCCAAGCGAACTGCTCTTCCAAGGCCGACACCACTTTCGCTCTAACATGAGCAGGCACCGGAGGACTCGATCGCGCTTGCAGCATGAGTTCGGTATTTGCTACCTGATAGGCCATATCCGTCGAATATACGAACACCTCGAATCGGATGCCTATCTCACTGAATGCTGTTTCCGCTGGAAGATAACCAACTACACCATTGGACCGGCGAACCCAGTCCGAAGGGTAGCGACTTACAAGCTCATCGATGCTTTCAGAAGTCTTAACCTCCACGACTAACGGGCCATCCGTAGTCAGAAGCAGGAAGTCCGGATTGTACTGGCATCGGATTTTCCGGCCGTTTTTATCATGCCGTTCAACTTTTCTCGGCTCCGGCTGGTCCCAAAGCTCCAATACGCGGCTGTCATACTCGCTCAGAATGAAAAAGGCCGTTTCCGCCGATCGACTCTCTATCGAAACCGATCGATTAATCTTGGACGAAACCCTCCAACTTACGAGGTTGGATATAGCGTGAGTGCCCACCATTCGTGAAGCTTCGGATTCGCGCGTATTTCGGATGTACTGTTTTGCGTTTCTCGACAGGTTAAAGCTAATGCTCTGGTAGTGAAGCATCTCTATTTCTGTAAGCATAAAACTCCCCCTTGGACGGAGGCCGCGCTAAAAGCGCACGTGCGAGCCTCCGAACCCATTTATTCGGATAGATGGGCTTGACGCGGCTTTAAAGAGGGAGAGATACTGTGGTTACCACACCGGAGCATGTCTCCTTCAAAGAGCCGAGGCCAAGCGATAGCTTGCTTCGGTTTTTTGTTTTTACGTCATACCTCCCCCCTCTTCTTCGTTTGGCTGCTCGCGCAGCGAGGCTATCCAGCGCGCAACGTCTCTAGCTAGAGCATATTTTCCTCTACGACGCGGTATCTCAAAGATCGGCACAGGGACCGCTTTTCGTTCGACTGCTTTTCGAAATGCCTGGCGTGATGGATATCCAAGACTCCTTGCCAATAGATCGCCTGTGAGAAGTGGGCCCGCTTCTTTCATCAAAGAAGCTTCTAGTTCTGCAGCCAGTGACATAGGCCCCCCAAATTCACAGTTTCGTAGTCACATTCTAAAGACAGGCTTAACTAGGAACCAGATATTCAGTTCGGCTGCTAAAATCGAAAGGGCAATCTGGGGTTTTTGCTTTGAAATCTAGCACATAGCATTTCCGCGCAAGGCCCAGCGAGACCGCGCAAGCGGAACCGCTTCTTTTTTGGATCCGGAAATAGATGACTAACGCTCACATAAGGTCACTCAGAACCAGGACTTGGTACGCAGCACTTCAGGCAATGTCAGGAGCAACCACCGCGTATGGCTTAGAGAGGCTGCTATCACCGGCAAGCATCAAAGTGCGAAAAGACGGCACTAGGACGAGCTCCTGCCGGTGGTACAAATATAAGCGTGGATTAATCTGTCCCGCGCCACGCACCGTTAGTCGGGTGGAGCGAGCGTGCCCGGGGTCGTCTGTGTGGATACAAGCGCCGCTATGGGCGCTGATCAGCGACGATCACGTTGAAAAAGAAAATCTCGCTGTGGTGATCTGCAAAGTTAGGCCTCACCTCGCAAAACACTTCAAATCGCTGGACCCATGGTTATCTTCGCCCAGCACTATTGATTCGCTTTGGAAACAGGGTGATTTAGGCGCTTTCGAGGCGCTTGTGGCGCTGATCAGACATGCGGAGTCAACCGCAAACTTGGCCCAGTACGTTGAGGCATCGTGGGCTGCACTTCATGTGGCATCCTTGCTGAGCGTAAGCACTCCGTTAGAAACCGTGCGAGATGAGTTCCTCCAAGTGTTGTGGGATAGATTCTTCCAAGTGCTTCAGGAAGTTCCGTCTCCAATGAGAGCCGATTTTGATCGACAGGCGGAAGCGATCCGGCTCAAAGAAACCCTGGAGATCGCGAAGGAATCTGGGACGATAAGCGGACGCTGGAAAGAACGAGCTCGCTTGGCTTGGTGGCTGGCCAAGCAAATCTATCAAGTCGACAGCGATAGCGCGCCAGTTGAGCCAAACGATCTACTGGCTCGGTACGTGCAGAAAGGAGTGGCGGAAACTGTGTCGCGCCCCTGCACGACGAACTATATCAATCGGGCCCGCTTACGCGCATTTGCCAGCTCACTTTCTCTTGCCGACGATCGTGATTTGACGGATATTTTTGAGAACGAAGGGAAGCGCATTTCCGCTCGTGCCCGACACCTTTCAAGCTGCGGAGTCGTGCTGGAAGACCACTGAACAGAAACTGGAAATGGAAAGAAGTTAACACTGCGCCCGAGTTTCAAGTCGCAGTGGCCAAACTATGGTAAGAACTTCCGGCCAAACTATGGGTGTAAGAACACAATTCATCCAGCACCACAAAACCCGGTTCTATTTCCGCTTAAACCTCAGCCACGGCCGTCTTCTTCGAGCGCCTATCCTCAAGCCATGCCCGGGTATTGTCGCCCAGCACCAACATGCACGGCGTAATAAACAGCGTCAGTACGGTGGCTATGGTCAGCCCACCGGCAATGGCACTGGAGAGCTGGGTCCACCATTGGGTTGACGGTGCGCCGAAGCCCAGGCTCGGCTCCAGCAGATTGACGTTGACGGCTAGTACCATCGGCATCAGGCCCAGCACTGTGGTGATGGAGGTGAGCAACACCGGGCGCAGCCTCAGGCAACCGGTTTCATGTGCGGCTTCGATTGCCGAGGCGCCTGCGGCCCTGATCTGGTTGTAGGTATCGATCAATACAATGTTGTTGTTCACCACTATGCCCGAAAGACCAATGATACCCATGCCGACCATGACGATACCGAAAGGCTGGCTGTTGACCAGTAGCCCCAGCAGTACGCCGGCGGTAGAAAACACGATAGCCGACATCACCAGCATGGCCTGATACCAGCTATTGAACTGAATCAGCAGAATCAGCAGCATAAGGAAGATCGCGGTAACGAAGGCGGTAGCGAGGAAGCTGGCAGCCTCCTGCTGATCTGCGCCCTCACCCGCTGTGTTTACACGCACCCCGGCCGGAAACTCCAGACCACTATTGAGCAGCGCATTGAGACGTTCGCCCACCTGAGCTCCGTCAGCCAGATCAGACTTGATGGTGACTGCGCGGTTGCCATCGATCCGATTGATCACACTGGTTTTAGGCGCAGGCTCCACGGTGACAAAGTTACTGATGGGCACCTGGCCCCTGGGGGTCTGCACGGTCAACCGAGTCAACTCCTCGATGGAGCGCCAGTTTTCCGGAAAGCGCACGCGGATATCCACTTCATCACTGGCGTACTCCGGGCGGTACTTCGCCAGCAACAGGCCGTTGGTGACCATTTGCACGGCGTTACCCACTGTGAGCACATCGGCACCGAATCGGGCTGCGGCTGCACGATCCACGTTCACCCGCCATTCAATACCGGGAAGACTGCGGTCATCTTCGATATCGACAAAACCGCCAAGGCTGTTCATTTTCGTAACCAGGAGCTCGACCGCTTCGTCGATGGAATCCTGATCCACTCCCGTTACCTGCAACTCGATCGGCTTACCCGCCGCCGGTCCGCCTTCCTGCTCGCGAAACTCGAGAATGATCCCGGGAATATCTTCGGTCAGAACGCGCATATCATTTAGAATCTCAGCCGCGCGACGCCGCTCATGCCACTCGGTGAACTGGAACTGTACGGTCCCTACGACATCCGGGGGAAGCTCACTGTTGGCAGTCGCCAGCGACCTCGCATAAAGCGCCTTTACCTCAGACAAGCCCAGCAAGCGTTGCTCTACCCGCTGCAATATCTCATCGCGCTCATGGATAGACAGATCTCCCCTGGCCCGCACCAGTACCTGCGCAGATTCAGGTTCCACTGACGGAAAGAACTCTACACCGTGGTTGAAGCTGCCATAGGCGATAAAAATAACCACCATCGCCAGCAACATGCCGACAAAGGTCTTGCCCGGACGCCGCAGGAACTTTGCCAGCAGGTTGCCATAGGCTCTGCCCGCGCGACTGACACCTGCGTCCGTCACCGCTGGCTTGTGCCGTTTGAGTGAGCCCAGTACCGGCAGAAATATCAGCGCCATGACCAGCGATGCGAGCAGCGCGATAATCACGGTCGCAGGCAGATAGCGCATGAATTGGCCGACCATCCCGGGCCAGAACAGCAAAGGCCCGAACACCACGATGGTGGTGGCGGTGGAGGCGATAATCGGCCAGGCCATACGCTCTGCTGCGTGGCCCCAGGCCTGCCGGGGAGATTGACCTTCGGCGATATTCCGGTCAGCCAGCTCGCTGACTACGATGGCCCCATCCACCAGCATGCCGGCCACCAGAATCAACGCAAACAGCACGATCACATTCATGGTGAAACCGATCAAATAAATCACCAGAATCGCCGCGAGAAAGGCGCCGGGAATGGTAATACCCACGAGCAGCGCGGAACGCACGCCCATGGTGGCGACAATCAGAATCAGCACCAGCACTACGGCGGTCAGTACGTTGTTCAGCAGATCAGACAACATGCTTTCGACTTGCGTGGACTCGTCCATGATGTAGTGCACTTCCAGGCCTTCTGGAAAGTACTCCTTGGCTTCATCGATCAATGCGCGGGTCTGTTCGGTAGTCGAGATAATGTTCGCGCCAGCGCGCTTTTTGACTTCCAGCACCATGGCCGGTTGTCCGTTAATCCGGGCAAAGCCCAACGGGTCCTTGAAGCTACGGTTGAGAGTAGCCACGTCAGCAAAGGTCACCACCGTATCGCCATCAACCTTGACCGGCATATTCAACATGTCGTCCAGGTCCTCGACCACGCCCGGCACCTTGATTGACATGCGGCCCTCACCGGTATCCAAGCTGCCAGCCGCCACCAGGCGGTTGTTGTTGGACACCAGGTTGAACAGCTCCATATAGTCCAGGCCATAGGTTTCGAGGGCCTGGGGGTCAACCACGATCTCGAGCAGATCTTCCCGGTCGCCGCCGATTTCCACTTCCAGCACTTCCGGAATACCTTCGATTTCTTCCTGCAGCTGGCGCGCAATAAATACCAACTCACTCTGCGAAACCGGTCCCGCCAAACCCACAGACATCACCGGAAACAGCGCAACGTTGATTTCGTTTACGGTGGGCTCGTCGGCTTCGCTGGGCAGCTTGCTGCGCGCTGCATCGACCTTCTCCCGCACATCGGTCAGTGCCTTGTCAGCGTCGAAACCGGCGTCGAATTCCAGCATCACTGACGCGTGGCCTTCGCTGGAGACCGAGGTCATCTTCTTGACCCCTTCCAATGAGCGCAACTCATGCTCCATCGGCCTTACCAGCAGGCGCTCGGCATCTTCCGGACTGATACCGTCCAGTGTCAGTGACACGTACATCATCGGGATGGCGACGTCGGGATTGGCTTCCTTGGGGATGGCGTTATAGGCAACCAGCCCGCCGATGAACAGAAATACCAACAAGGTAATCACAGCGCGGCTGCGATCAATCGCGGCGTGGATCACTCTACTCATTCAGCGGCACCCATACCGGGCCGAGCAAGGGGCGACACCGCCTCCGATTCCGCGTCCGAGGCGGACACTAGCTTGGTTTCCACTTGCTGCCCAGGCTCTACAAACCCCGCGCCCTGGGTAATCACCTGCAGCTTTTCAGGCAAACCTTCCACCGTGGCGCCGTCATTGGTGATAGCTACTACCCGGACCGGGTAATTGATGACCTGCCCACTCTCGTCCACCGCATGCACGCCCAGCTGGCCGTCCGGGCCGAGCCGCAGCAGCGCCGGTGAAAACTGGTGCGCCAGTACCGGCGGCAACTGAATGCGCAAGGTAGCGCTGCCACCGGCCACGCGCCAAAGCTCGGGGTTCTGCGCCTCGATCTCAACGTAGAAACTGCGGGTTTGCGGATCGGCAGCCAAGCTGATAAAGCGGACCACCCCCTGGAGTTGCCGCCCGCCAGTCACCTCCAGAGTGACCTTTTGCCCCACGGCGACCCTGCTGGCGTCCTGTTGCGGTATGTGCGCGGTGGCCTTCAAGCGCTTCACATTCACCACGGACATAAGCTCGGCACCAGACTGCACCAGCTCACCCACATCGACGTGGCGCCGATCAACCACCCCATCAAACGGAGCAACCGGCCGGTTGTACTGCACGGCCAATTCCGCCGCCTCAAGCTCGGCTCCGGCTCTGGCCAGCTCGCCCTCAAGCCGCACTATTTCCGTTTCGGTGGCATAGTTGGAGGCGCGCAGTTTGCGAGTGCTTTCCAGCTCGGTCTGACGCAGCCGGTAATTGGCTCTGGCCTGGGTCAATTGCATACTGCGCCCTTCATCGGACAGCTCCAGCAACACCTCACCTGCCGACACCTGATCGCCCTGTTGCCTGGACAGTTGTTCCACCCGGCCGGACACTTGGGCCATCACCTCAACCTGCTGCCATGGCTGCAACTGCCCTTGCAGCACTTGCTCTCTGGCCAAGGGCTGAGCCACTGACCAGCGGGTTTCAACCTGATGCAAGGTCTCCTCGGCAGGGGCTCCAACCAATGGAGCCTCGTCCTGCGCGCTGCGCTTCTCGCCCAGCAGCAACCACAGACCCAGCACCAGCGCCATCAGAACGGCGAGCCAAACAGGTGAAATCCGGCGGGAAAACGTGTTCTTGAGAGCAGCACTCACGGAAAATTCCTTACAAAAAAGTCAAACCAGATTGAGCGGCGGCATCCAGGGGCATACAACCCCATCCAACAGGCATGGCGGCGTCAAGCTCATCGGCCGGTATCAAAACGCACTTTTCCTGCGCCCACAACCCCGATAATTAACTGCCGGTAAAGCATCATTGCTCCAAAGTCCCGCCGCCCAGTGCCACGTAGAGATCCACCAGATTCTGCACTTCAGCCCGCCGGGTCTGGATAAACGCCTGCTCTGCGTCGAACAGACTCCGCTCGGCATCCAGCACCTCGATATAGTTGACCACGCCTTCCTGATAACGCTTGCGCGCAAGATTGACCACGCGCTGCAAGGTCTCGGTATTGCGGCGCTGGGCGTCGACCTGCTCGGCCAGATAACGCCGACCTGCGAGCGCATCGGCGACCTCATTGAAGGCGGTCTGAATGGTGCGTTCATATTCGGCAATGGCAATATTGTCGCGCGCCTGGGCGACCGTCAGGTTGCCGCGGTTACGACCAAAATCGAAGATCGGCAGCGTAATACTCGGCCCGATACTCCAGGTTTCATTACTGCTGCTGATCAGGTTGTCCAACTCGCTTGAGGCATAGCCAAAACTGCCGATCAGCGAGACCTGGGGAAAGAAGGCTGCGCGCGCAATGCCGATATTGGCCTTGGCCGCGATCAGGCGCTGTTCGGCGGCGAGAATATCCGGACGGTTGACTAGCAAACTGGATGATAAACCCGCATCCAAGGCCGGCGGGCTGGACTGCTGCTCCAGCGATAACGGCTCTGGCATAGGCTCTGCAACCACACCCCCGGTCAATACCGCCAGCAAATTCTGATTTTCTGCGCGGGCCAGCATGATACTCGCCAGCTGCGTTTCGGCCTGTGTCAGCAGAGCTTCTGCCTGGTTAAAGTCCAGGGCCGACGTGATACCCGCATCCAGGCGTACCTTGGCGATGCGCAACCCTTCGCGCCGGCTGATCACGGTGGCCTCAGCCAGCGCGATACGCTCCACTGCCTCTCGCAGCCCCAGGTAGGTGGTGGCCACATCACGGATCAGCGAAAGACGGAAAGCGCGTTGCGCTTCGATGCTGGCAAAGTATTCCGCGCGGGCGGCGGTGGACAGATTGGCCACTCGACCCCAAAAATCCAGCTCGAATGCCGAGACCGTGGCGCTGACCGAATAGGTTTCGCTGATCGAACCGCCCCTGCCTGCTACGCCGGCCGCGGTGCCCTGGTTGAAACGCCCACGGGTGGCATCGGCGCCAATACCAAGCGAGGGAAAGCGTTCGGCGTTCTGTACCCGATAAAGCCCGCGCGTCTCCTCGATACGGTACACCGCGGCCTGAAGATCGCGATTGTTTTCCAGCGCCTGGCCAATCAGCACCTGCAATTGTGGATCAGCAAAAAAATCTTGCCAGGGTAGCTCTGCGGCGACGAATCCGCGCTCGTCCGTTAAAGACTCAGCGTCCGGATAGGACTCCAGAACCGGCGAATCAGGACGCTGATATTCCGGAGCCAATTGACAGCCAGCCAGCGCCAGCGTCAGGACACAGGGAATGAACTTATGCATGCCGTGGCTCCTTCTCATCAGCCGGGCCCGGCTCGTCTTCATCCATCTCGGCGCCTGGAGGCTTCTTGCGGGTCAGCCAACGTCTGACCGCCAGGTAGAACAACGGCGTAAAGAACACGCCCAACACCGTGGCCATAATCATGCCGCCCATTACCCCGGTACCTACCGCAATGCGACTTGCCGCCCCAGGGCCGGTGGCAACAATCAATGGCAGCATGCCAAGAATAAAGGTCAGCGAGGTCATCAGGATCGGCCGCAAACGCAGTTTGACGGCGGCCATGGTGGCGTCCATCAGCGACTTGCCCTTGCCTTCTTCCTCAATGGCAAACTCGATGATCAGAATGGCGTTCTTGGCTGACAAGCCGATCACCGTGATCAAGCCGACATTGAAGTAGACGTCCGATGGCAGCCCGCGTGTCATCGAAAACAGCACTGCGCCGAGCACGCCCAAGGGCACAACCAGCAACACCGCCAGTGGAATAGTCCAGCTCTCGTACAGCGCCGCCAATACCAGCAGAACGATCAGAATTGACAGCCCCATCAACGCGCCTACCTGACCAGATGCCTGCTGCTCCTCGTAGGACAATCCAGTCCATTCAAAACCAAAGCCTTCCGGCAGGTCCGCCGCCAGACGCTCCATTTCGTCCATCGCCTCGCCGGAAGAACGCCCAGGCGCCGCGCTGCCGGAAATGGTCGTGGCCGGGTAGCCGTTATAGCGCTGCAACTGAGGCGAGCCCGCCGTCCAGGAAACTGAAGTAAAGGCACCAAAGGGCACTATATCGCCCTCATCGGTACGCACGGTGAGATCCAGCACATCTTCCGGGGTCATGCGGAAAGGCGCATCAGCCTGAAGCATCACCCGGTGGATGCGGCCTTCCCGACTGAAATCGTTAGCGTAGGCACTGCCGAAGGTAATGCTCAGCGTGGAATTGATATCACTGATCGACAGGCCCAGTGCTCGTGCCTTGATCCGATCCACATTGACGCGCAGGCGCGGAGCTGTTTCTTCACCCTCAGGCCGGACCCCGGTGAGCACCTCGCTCTGACTGGCCGCCGCGAGCAGTTGATTGCGTGCCTCCAGTAATGCGTCGGTGCCAGCACCGGAGCGGTCCTGCAACTTGAAGGTAAAACCTCCAGCCACACCCAGAGAGGGAATCGACGGCGGATTCAACACAAAGACAGTGGCATTCTTGATAGTGCTCAACGCTCCCATGGCTTTCTGCACCAGAGTCTGGGCGCTGTTTTCCACGCCTGGCCGTTCATCCCAGGGCAGCAGGCTGACAAATGCCATGGCGTGTGCCTGGCCTTGGCCAAAGAAGCTGAAACCCTTGATAAACACCACGTTATCGACCTGGGGTAACTGGTCGTAATAGGCTTTAACCTCTTCCACGACCAAGTCAGTACGGTCGGCGGTAGAACCGGAAGGGCCCTGCACCGCAGTAATCATCGAGCCCTGATCCTCGGCGGGGATGAAACTGCCCGGCAAGCGCAAGAACAGTAGGCCGGCGATCACCACCAAGGCGACGAACAGCAGAAGAAAGCGCAGAGGTCGAACCAGGATGGCGCCCACACCGCCCTGGTAACGCGACGTTGTGCGCTCGATAAAGCGGTTGAAAGGCGCGAATATCCGTTTGCCTAGCGGCGGACGCCCACCCTCGGGAACCGGCGGACGCAAGAGCGCTGCGCAGAGAGCGGGAGTCAGTGACAGCGCCAGAATCGTCGACACGCCAACCGATATCGCCAGCGTCACCGAAAACTGCCGATAGATGCCGCCGGTAGAACCGGGGAAGAAGGCCATTGGCAGAAACACCGCGATCAATACCAGGGTGGTACCGATCACCGCCGAAGTCACTTGGTCCATCGCCTTGACGGTAGCCTTGTAAGGACTCAAGCCCTCTTCTTCCATCAAGCGCTCGACGTTCTCGACCACCACGATGGCATCGTCCACCAGGGTACCGATAGCGAGGATCATCGCGAACAGGCTCAGCAGATTGATCGAAAAGCCGAACAGCCACAGCCCCATGCAAGCGCCAGCCAACGCGATGGGGACGACAATGGTCGGGATAACGGTGGCGCGCCAACTCTGCAGAAACACGAACATCACCAGAAATACCAGCAGCATGGCGATAGACAAAGTGATCAGCACTTCCTTGATTGATGCGCTGATAAAAGGCGTGCTGTCGTAAGGAACGATCCAACCGATGTCTTCGGGGAATCCACTCTCCAGTTCAGCCATGCGGTCCTTCACGCCCTCCGCGACTGACAGCGCATTGGCACCTGGGGTCAATTGCACCGCCATACCCGCGGCTTGCTGACCATTGATTTCCAAGCGGGTCAGATAGCTCTCCGCACCAAGCTCAATGCGAGCGACATCATCGAGACGAACAGCCGAGCCGTCGGAATTGGCCCGCAGAATGATCTGCGAAAACTCCTCGGGCTTACTCATCCGGCCTTGGGTCTGAATGGTCGCGGTGATTTCGATATTCTCGGCGTTAGGCAAATCACCCAAGGCACCACCCGCGGACTGGCTATTCTGTTCGCGCACCGCTGCAAGGGCATCGGCTGGAGATAAACCGAAGCTGGCGAGCTTGTCAGGATCCAGCCAGATACGCATCGCATATTGCGTGGAAAAGTCTCTGATATCGCCCACACCGGGCACTCGCCGGAGCTCATCTACGACCCGGGCCGAGGCAAAATTGCCCAATTCCAGAGCCGAGTTTTCACCGTT
The DNA here is from genome assembly GCF_009497895.1 of Halopseudomonas pelagia. NCBI lineage: Bacteria > Pseudomonadati > Pseudomonadota > Gammaproteobacteria > Pseudomonadales > Pseudomonadaceae > Halopseudomonas > Halopseudomonas pelagia. Next base: position 4,341,933 of record NZ_CP033116.1, read on the forward strand.
CTTGGACGTCAGCGCGACAATCATCAGAAAGCTGGAGGATGCCTGGTTAACCTGCACTCCCTGGCGCCTGACCTCCTCGGGCAACCGCTGCTCCACGCGACTGAGGCGGTTCTGCACCTCCATCTGCGCGTTGTCTATATCAGTACCGGACTCGAAGGTCAGTTCAATAGAGGCGCTACCGTTCGAACGGCTTGTGGCCTGCATGTACAGAAAGCCTTCAACGCCGTTCAACTCCTGCTCGATGATCTGCGTGACGTTGGTTTCCAGCACCGAGGCATCCGCCCCCGGGTAGGTCACGCTGATGCTCAGTGAGGGTGGCGCAATGCTTGGATATTGCTCCACGGCCAGATCGTTCAGCGCCAGCAACCCGCCCAGACCGATAATCAGCGCAATAACCCAGGCGAAGACCGGGCGTTTGATAAAGAAGTGCGGAGTCATGGGGCGTCAGTCCCCTCACTTTCTGCTCCGCGAGCTTCGTCAGCGCTGGCCTGTGAAGGCGCGCCGGGCGCACCCGCATTGGACTTCTCAGCTTCAGCAACCCGCACTTTCTGGCCGGGACGCGCCTTCTGCAGCCCGGAAATAATCACGCGATCTCCAGGCTCCAGTCCTGAGGTGATAATCCATTTGCCGTCGCGCTGCGCGCCCACCTCGACGGGTCGCACCGTCACAATATCTTCCGCATTGACCAGCCGCACCGTCGGACCCTGCTCAGTCATCTGCACTGCGCGCTGGGGCAGGATCATGCCCTCTTCGCGGGTACCTGCCTGAATGCGTGCGTTGACAAACTGGCCGGGCAATAACAGGCGGTCAGGGTTGGGAAATTCAGCGCGCAAGGCTACGGTGCCGGTCGCCTGATCAATCGTCATCGCGTAGAAATTCAACTTGCCGACCTGGTCGAACTCACTGCCATTTTCCAATGTCAGCGTGACTGCGACATCCCCATTCTCCGGACGCGTCAGTTCCCCGGACGCCAGCTGTGAGCGAATGGACAGCAGTTCTGAGCTGGATTGGGAAAAATTCACGTAAACCGGATCGAATTGTTCCACGGTGGTCAGCAATGTGCCGTTGGCGGCACTCACCAGAGCACCTTCGGTTACCTCCGCGCGCCCGGCGCGGCCGGCGATGGGAGAACTGATTGTGGTGTAGTCCAGGTCCAGCTGCGCGGCATCCAGTTGCGCCTTGGCCTGCGAGACATCCGCCTGCGCGGTGCGCAGACGAGCGACCGCGGTGTCGTATTCCTGTTGGCTGATCGCCTGCTCTTCTACCAAGCCTTTGTAGCGCTCCACGTCCTGAGCCGCGTTGGCTGCGGTAGCCTGGGCACGATCCAGTGTTGCCTTGACTGCGCTGAGGCTGGCCTGCATCTCACGCGGGTCGACGGCGAACAACTCTGCGCCAGCCTCCACATCACTGCCTTCACGATACAGCCGTTGCTGAATAATCCCGTCGACCCGCGCGCGAATTTCCGCTGTGCGCACCGCCTGTACGCGGCCTGGCACTTCAATGATGTTGTCCACCGCCTCAGTACGCATCACCTGAACCTGGACCTCCGGCGCCGGTGGCGCCTGAGCAGCTGCCGGTCCAGCCTCTTCGCTATCACAAGCGCCCAGTAACAAAGCCGAGAGAAGGAGCAAGGCCCTGGAGGCGGTTCGATCGCGCATTGAGTAATCCTTTTGATAATAAGGTGGCAGAGCTCTACAGCGTGCTGGCCCTACAAAGCCCAACTTGGTCAGCAAATGCAGCCGCTGCAATTATGCCATTGGCACGCCAAGCAGAACTAGACAATCAACTCTAGTTTTATCTCCAGACCCGACTGAGTTGCTACAAGGCGTGTCTGCTTGCGCTGACGAAGTCTATCGTGGCGCCCTTCTCAACGACCTGCGTAAAAGACTCAAACCAATTAACGCCAAGATCACGTGCAACAGTCCCAGCAGCGCCACCACAGCGTGCTTGACATCGTTGCCGAACAATCCAAGCAGTTCCCATTTATGCAGATAACCGAAGACCCAGCCTTCAAGCCGATCAGCATCCTGCACGCGGGCTGCCAGAGCGCCGTCCAACGGGTCGATAAACAGCGTGGTATGGGCAGCGTCGGTGTATTCCCGCTTGAACACTGGCAGACGCTTGAACACAAAGCCGTACTCATGATCGAAGCCGTGCTGCATCGCCGGCTCGCCGCCCTCGCCCAATCCCAGCACCTGGGCGTAATGGTCCAGTCGCTCGCTAGCGTAGCGGCGCGGGGTGTCGTCGGTCATTTCATCGCCAGTTGCGTTCAGGTAATGCAGGCTGTCCATGACGCCGTACTGATTACCCTGCGCGCGCCACACCGGCTGGCCGTCAAGCGCGATCAGGCTGAGTTGGTAGAGGCTTTCGCCGGGCAGCAGCCATGCCTGCTCGGGCGCCGCAGCCAGGTCAGCAACAGCAAAGCTGGCGTGAAAAGGCCTGGGCATAGGTTCGGCACGCTGCTTATGCAGCAGGTGATAGGCGCCGCTGCTGGCAAAGCTCAGCGTTGCCAGCGCCAGACCGAGCCCGGCCCAACCATGCCAACGGCGTATTCCGCTTGCCGCACGCTTGCGCGCGACGAATATACCCAGCCCCAGCAGGGTTGCTGACATAACGCAGGCCAACAACACAAACATCAACAGCGGCCGCAACGGACCAGCCGCTTCCAACCAACCGAAACTGTGCAGCGTCTGAAAAAAACCACTGAACCAGGCCTTGCGCTGATCCACCAGTGTGCCAAGCCGATCATGGTAGAGATCAAGGTACAGTCGCAGCCGGTTTTCCCGGCCGGTATCCACCCGCGCCACCGGCAGCAGCCGATTGATAAAGGCATATTCCCCGTCGTAACCGGTTAGCGTGCCGGCATAGGCCAAGGGTTCGTCTGATGCCAGATAATGCCTGGCCAGGGCTTCGGCGTGCCGGGCCAACACGTCAGCGTTGTTGCCGTTGCGGGCATGCCAGTAGCGTGGCTCGTCGGCGCTGGGCAGACGCGCCTGATAGTAAGGCTCGCCCTCGATCTGCACCAATCGCAGGCCCTGCACCTTGTCTATACCCGCCGCTCCCAGCACCGCCGCTGGCGCGAGCAGCTTATCCAGCGGCAGGGCCTGTTGCGGTGGCGACATAGTCGCGGGACGCGCCTGCATAAAGCTCATCAATGGATGGAGCATGCCGCTACCCGCCCAACTGAATATGCCGACGCAGGCGAGTATCGCCAGCCGCCGATGCCAGGGCATCAACCGAAGTAACCATTGCCGCCAGCGCGGAGCGCGCGCCCCGCTGACGGCAGCGTTGTTCATAGCCGCCACTCCAGGCCGGCGAACAGACCGCGACCGTCGCCGGGCATGAACTGCGCGCTGTCAGCGCCGTCAGCATCGGCCACCACGCCAGTCGTAGCGACGTAGTTGCGATCTGACAGGTTGCGCCCCTCAACAAAGAAGCCCAACCCCTGCCTCTGCCGATAACCCGCTTTCAGACCCCAGGTCGCATACCCTTCGGCGTATAACGTCTCGGCATGATCCACTGCGTAGTGACTTGGCACCCACTCGAAGGTCGGACCGGCATACCAGCCGCGTTGCTGCCACAGCGCCTCGCCTTTGATGAACTGACGCGGAACGCCAGCCAGGCGGTTGCTGCCATACACCGGATCATCGTCAAAACGGAAGTCGTTGAACAAGTACTGCCCACGTACGACCACCTTGCCAAGCGTCAGCGCGCCGCCCAGCTCGAGCCCCTGATGCAGCGTGCGATCGGCGTTCACGGTACCCTCAGGGTCGCCGGCGGCATCGTTCAGCGCCAATAACTCATCACGGATCTCGCTACGGTAAGCGGCCAGATCAAGCTCCAGGTTGGCACGGCTCCAGCGCAGGCCGACTTCCAGCGTATTAGCCCGCTGCTCGTCGTTGGCGCTGATCAACTGCCCGCCGGTCAACTCGCTGAAGGTCGGTGGTTCGACACTCTGGCTGATATTGGCGAACAGCTGCACGCCTTCGGCCAGATCATGCCGTACCCCCAGCCGACCCAGCTCGCCGCGGTAGGTGTTGTTGAAGGACTCATCCTGCGGCACACACACCGCGGTGACGAAGGCGTTACACTGCAGCCGATCATCGACATCACGCTCCTGACGCATCCAGGCCAGCCCGCCGATTACCGCCCAGCGCTCGGCTACCGACACTTCCAACTCGGCAAAGGCATTCAGGTTGCTGGCGGTCTGGCGTAACGCGTTAACACGCGGGCCTTTCTGCCCACCCAGGTTGATATAACGCTGATCGGTATTGCGCCCTTCCACCACCTCGGCGCCCATGCTCCAACGCCAGCCCGCATCATTAGCCCAACGATGCGTCAGCCGAACGCCCATATCTTCCGTGTCCACGTCCAGAACCTGAAAGATCGGATGAAACAGGGATTTTTCGCTGTAAAAACTGCTTAGCTCAAGGCTGTGCCCGCCGTCGAGGGCCAGGACCGTCATATTGCCCAAGCGGTTAAGGATGAAATCGCGGCGATTGTCGCCCGCCACACTGCCTGGGTTTGCCTGGCGCGGGTCGTCACGCAGTTGCGCTCGGGTCAGGCTACCGGGCAAGGCCGAATCGGTATCCACATGGGTGAGATAGAAGCGCGTGGAAATGCGCCGGTTAATGCGCCCGCCCAGATTGGCAAATAACCGCTGGTTTTCCTGCTGCGCGTGCTCGCGATAGCCGTCCTGCTCAGAATGCGACAGGCTGACGAACCCGTCCCAGTTGCCAAAGTCCTGGGCGAAGGCGCCATACAATCGACGGTAGCCAAAGCTGCCACCTTCGTAGCGCAAGTCTACGGGCGCAGCGGTCTTGCCCGTCGGGCTGACGAAATTGATCGCCCCGCCGAGGTTGGTCGCGCCATAGCGCCAGGCGTTGGCGCCGCGCATCACCTCAATGTGGTCACTGGCCAACGGCTCGATACTCTGGAAGTCGAAACTGCCATCGGCCAGATTTACTGGCACACCGTCCTGCATCAACAACAGGCCGCGGCCGTGGAAGGTGCGCTGCAGGCCTGAACCACGGATCGAAAGCCGCGCCTCCTCAGCACCGAAGCGCGGCTGCACGAAAACACCAGTAGTCAATCCCAGCGCATCCTGCAGAGTGCTGCTGCGCCCGGTTTTGTAGGTCTCGGCATCGACGATCGAGGCACCGCCCGGAATAGCCGCGAAGGTGGCCCGCTTGTCTCTGAGCGTGGGTGCGGTCGGATCGCTCTGGCGGCTGACCGAGACCGTCTGATCGGGTAAACGCAAGATGTCACTTTGCGCCTCGGCGTAAGCAACAGGGTGAATGGCAACGCAAATGCTGCAGGCCATCAGGCCTGACCTTGAAAGACAATCCATGGTAAATCCTCCATACGCCTGTACCCGCGCTCAGTCGCGCAATCTAGCCAGGCGTTGATTCGCTTAAACCGTTATCAGCAGCTGCCGGGCAAAGCGCCAGACAGCGGTATAGGATTCAGGCGAACAGCGGAGGAGCTCGAGGATTGGCTGGAGGCCAGGCGACACGGTGGGGCTTGTTCGCCAGAAACAGATACAACGCAGGTGGACTATGGCGTAGTGCCAACCAGCCCAGCAGACCAAAAAAAGCGGCGAGCGCCAGCGCTACGAAGGAGGACACCAGGGAGCAGTCGACGCTGGCAGTGGCGCCAACCGCGGAGGGATCGAGTAAAAGGTCTACGCCCGACAAGCCGGGGTTATCGGTATTACAAAACAGGATTCCAGAACCATTGAGCTGTAACGCAGACATCTGTCCGTGCCCCATACTGCAATGGAATGCGCTGAGCATGATGCAAAAATACAGCATCAGGGCAACATGGGCGCGTTGGGATCGGGTAATTGTCATGCTCGAAATATAGCACCGAGCATTTCGCCCGCGCTATCACTGCTTCAGCTTCGTTGCTGCTTCAAGCCGCGCCGATTCGGCGCTTTGCCAGGGGCAAATATGAAACCTGCGGCAGGTGCCGCAGGCCGACTGAGCTCAGACGTAAGCCTGATCACCAAAGCCTCGAGGCAAGCGCTGAGTACCCGGCATGGCTGTCAGTTTGTCGGTCCAGAAGCCACGCCAATCAAATGTTGGCTGCTGGGTCTCGGTTTTCTTGACTGCCTTGGTCTTGCTGGCAGCGCGGCGTTTAGCGTTGCGCGAGCGGCGCTGCGCTTCCTGGAATGCTTCAGTCCGGCGGCAGTTGCGACATTTGACGCGACTGACCTTATTGGTGGACTCCAGATGCGAACCTTCACTTCCACAGGCGAGGTGCCCAGCCGTTTTGTAATGAGTAACCATGGGTGATTCTCCTTCCCAATGCCGTTTTCATGAATCTGGTTCAGCCAATGGGAAGGCTGTTACAGACTCGTCCGTTGAACGGTCACGATCCCGTCATGGGTTGGACAACTCATCACCTGCCCGGTTCGATAGCCCAACTTTGCGGATACTGAGGTGATCGCGGCAGGCGCAGATCAATTACCCGTCGTTCCTCCAGGCTTACCGGCGGTTTCTTTACATCGGCAAAAAATTCGGCCGCCAACTCGGCTATCAACCCCGAATCGCGCGCCTGAACCAGCAAGCCCTGAAACAGGGTATGCAGCTCGAGATCAGTCGGTGACACGTACATGATGTGGTCCTGGTCGTAAACCAGCACCAGATTGCGCTCTACGTCCAGGTCCGGATGAAGGCGCCATTCCTCCGCCATTTCGTGGGCCCCGCGTGGCAGATAATCCATCCCCCGATCCTGCGAGGCGACCATTTCATACAGTCGTTTCCAATCTCCGCCCAGGGTCCGTAACGGCAAATCATTCGCTACCCAGATATCGTTATCAGCCCAGGCGACACCCAAGGCGGCGACTAAGCCCAACTGTCTGAAATCCTCAAGCGTCTGAACCTTGTCATAGATGACCTGAGCGCCCTTGGGAATGAACAAAATACGCTGATTGACCAGATCGTCAGTCATGCCCACATTGACCGGCAGGAACCTTCCATCACGCTGCGGCGTTCGCCCCAGAATAAATGCGCTGATCTCGCCGTGTTCGAGCATGACCTCCAGACGCGTGGTTGGAAAATTGCCCACATTGTGAACGCGCACGCTGTGGCCTTGCTGTTCAAGTGTGCGGGTCAGTAAGCTGGAAATATAGGCAAAGGCTGCCGGCGTGCCGCCAAGATGAAGCACCACCTCCTTGGCTGACGCGTCGGCCGAGCGCAGCGGCGCTGCGGAACCACTCAAGTCTGTACCGGCTGAGGCAGCGTGGGCGAATGCTGCTACAGATAACAGCGCTAGCCAGGAGCTGGCGGCCGATAATATGCGATGGAAAATCACTTCACGTCCTTGATGACAGCCAGTAAGCCAGCATGCGGCTGGCGAGCCGCGCATGATAAGCAGTTTAGCTGGCCAAGTCCCTCTCTGCGTCAATCGGCCGCTAGCGACAGTCAATCCTCGCGGGTCAACACTTCCAGAAGCTCGACTTCAAATACCAGGTTTGAGTTCGGTTTGATATGGGGGCCGAACTGGCTGGCACCGTAGCCCAGATGCGCCGGGACAAAAAGTTTGCGCTTACCGCCAACCTTCATGCCCATCATGCCTAGATCCCAGCCTTTGATTACCCGCCCGGTACCTATCACACACTGGAAGGCCTTGCCACGATCATAGGAGGAGTCGAACACCGTCCCGTCTTCCAACATGCCTGTGTATTGGGTCGTGATCAATGCGCCCTTGACTACTTCCTTACCCTCACCAACCAGGATATCGGTTACTTCAAGCTCTTCACTCATACATCACCTATTCATTGGGGTGCTCAAACTGTGACTGGTGGACAGCTGCTGTGGTCACAATTAACCTCTGAGCTCCAATTGGGGATCGAGTTTCGCCGACAAGTGCAAATTGCCGTCTTTCTCCAAACGCACGCCCGGCTATTTTTCCGGCTCCGGGTGTCCTCACCCACTTCGCTCTCTAGCGGCACAGCTGATCACTCGCTCAGTCCCTGTAACCCGGCCCGCTCGATCACATAGCCGAGGCTATCGAAGTTGATATTGGCGCCGGAATTGATAGCAACCAGCACCTGATCACGGCATTGCTCGCGAGCCACATATTTTTTCAATCCGGCCACTGCCAGTGCGCCAGAAGGCTCCGTGATAGAGCGCGTATCATTGAAAATATCCCGCAGCGCCGCGCAGGTTTCATCGGTGCTGACGGTAATCACTTCATCAACCCAGTGCCGGCACAGGGCGAAATTGTGCGCGCCGATCTGGGCCACGGCCACACCATCGGCAAAAGTGCCCACCTTGGGCAATACCACCCGTTTACCCGCCGCCAACGCTTGCTGCAGGCAGTTTGAATCCTCGGGCTCCACACCAATCACCCGGATATCCGGGCGCAAGTACTTCACATAGGCCGCAATACCGGCGATCAGGCCACCGCCGCCCACCGGGACAAATATCGCGTCCAACTGGCCGCTATGCTGCCGCAAGACTTCAACACCAACGGTGCCCTGACCGGCAATCACTGCCGGGTCGTCATAGGGCGGGACGAAGGTCAGCCCGCGCTCTTCGGCCAAAGCCAGCGCAAAGGCCAGCGCCTCGGGAAAAGCATCACCGTGCAGCAGTACCTGAGCGCCCCGGGAGCGTACGCCGTGAACCTTGATCGCTGGGGTGCTGACAGGCATGACGATGACGGCGACGATCCCCAGTTTCTGCGCTGCCAATGCCAGACCCTGAGCATGATTACCGGCAGAAGCAGTGACAACGCCCCTGGCGCGCGCCTCTGCACTCAATCGCGAGACCTTGGTATAGGCTCCACGGATCTTGAACGAGAACACCGGCTGCAGGTCTTCACGCTTGAGCAATACCTGATTACCGAGCGCCGCCGTGAGCCGTGCCGCCGGCTGCAACGGCGTTTCGATCGCAACGTCGTACACCGGCGCGGACAGGATTTGCGTGACCGTATCGCGCAGCAGTTGCTGGCGTAGCCCCGGGTCGTCGCCGACCGTATCCGGATCGGAAAGCGAACTCGCGCCCGCAGGCCAGGCTCGAGCGGAACTCAGTTGGAAAGAGGAAAGTGACATGCTGTCTCCCTAATCGATCTTTAGCCCAGGAGACAGAAACAAAAAACCCGCCTCGAAGGCGGGTTTTTCAGTGGCCGAAAGTCAGCCCGCCAGTACTGGAATGGCGGTCATAATCATTCGGCTGAAAAATGCATTTGTGTAAGTCATGGGGTGAATCTATAGCGCTCTGGGAAGAGAGTCAAGATGCCGATCAACTCTGCTAGCTTTTGATCAGTACCCGGTCATCTCCAGATAACCCTCGCCCTGATGGGAGCCGGCAAACCGCACTGGCCCCTCCCAGTAGGGAATGCCGGTGCCCATCCAGGCCTGATCGTTCAGCGCTTCGGTGGTGACATCCACTCCCCGCGAAGGTACCTGAAGGCGCCAGCGCGTAGGCACCTCGCGCTCGGCCACGGTGACGCTATTGAGCGGCTGCATGCTGATCTGCTCACGGCGCAGCGGCGTGGTCTCACCTGCGGCGGTGATCCAGGTGCCAGAGTAGTAGTGGTCGCCTGCATCACTGCGCAGACGGAACAACATCAACTTGTTGCCAGCGTCCATGTGCAGTGAAAACCAGTCCCAGCCCTGCTGATCTGCGGCCAGCGGTTGGCTGCTCCATTCCCGGTCCAGCCACGCCTGGCCGCTGACTTTATGGGTCTGCCCCTGCCATAGAATCTCGCCTTGGACCTGATAAAACGGCTGACTCATATACCAGGAGGCCTGGTCACTTTCAGACTTGCGGCTATAGCCCTCCTCGCCCTGCAGTACCAAGGGCAGGTCGGAGGTCAGCTGCAGCTGATAACTGAAACCCTCGCCGCTGGCCCTAACCCGCAGGGGGCTTAAACGCTGATTGGCCTGGCCTTGTAGAGACCAATCGTCGATCCAGGCTTCAAAGGGCTTCAGCTTGACCCCCGCCTGACCGACGCCGCCCCGGGCCAGGCGATCAGCATGCAAATGGCCATCGGCATGGGTCAGGGCTGCATGCCCGAGCCAGATCTGTTCGCTCTGCCAACCGGCCTCTGCCTGCTCCGCAGTCTGTGCGCTCAATGCCTGGCGAAACAACGTCCATTGTGCGCCCCAAGGCTTGCCTTGCTCATCGGTAAGGTTGGCAGTGACGTACCACCACTCGATGCGGTAATCCGGGTGCGCGGCGTGATCGCGCGGCAGCACGATCGGCGCGCCTGGCACGACCGGAGTAAAGCCGTGGGATGCCTGCCCCAGACCGGCAAAGCCGGAGCTTGGCGGCGGTGGCGTTTCTTCGCAGCCGGCCAAGACAAGCAGCAGCACAGCGAATCCCACCAGCGTCACGCCTCTCAGCTCAGCTTTCATTGGCAAAACTCCTGAGCAGGCTGCCTGGCTGCGCACGTGCGATACGCCATACCGGCCCCAGACTGGCCAACAGCACGGCCGCCAGCGCGAGCCCGACCAGGATTGCCCACTGCGCCGGGAACCAGTGCCAAGGCAACCGCCAGCCAAACGCCTGCACATTGACCACATCAATCAGACACCAGGCCAGTAGCAGCCCTAACGGAATCGCCATCAAGCAGGTGAACGCCGCCAGCACCAGCATTTGCAACAGACTCAGGCCGGCCAATTGCGACGGCCGCAAGCCCATGGCCCATAGCGGCGCCAATTGGCTCAAGCGGCTATCGGCCAAACTGAGCAGACTGGTCAACAGGGCGATGGCGGCGACGCCCAGCGTCAGCGTATTGAGTGCGGCGGTCGCGGCGAAGGTCTGCTCGAAAACGTCACGCGAGTAGCGTTTCAGCGAGGCCTGATCGATGACCCGATTACCCGCCAGGGCAAAATGGGTTTGCAGCTCGCTCGCCAGCTCGGCAGCCCGGCCCGGTGCGCTTAGCACGCCAAGACTGGTAATCGGCTGATCAATCCAGCGCTGGGTCAGCGCCGTAGCCGAGACCAACAGTTGCCCGCGCGGATTGCCATAATCGGCGTAGCGACCCAGCACCTTCAAGCGCCATTCACCGGCGGGCGTAGTCACCACCAACTGATCCCCCAGCGCCAGCCCCAGGCGATAGCCCAGCTGTTCGCTGACCATAGCGCCCTGCCCGGCAGCAAGGGCCGTCCAGGCGCCAGGCACGGACTCAAGCAGCGGCCAGGTCTGGGCATACAGCGGGTGGTCAATCACGCCGCTGAGTTCGGCCGGCCAGCCCGCGATGCGCGTATCCAGCTGCCAACTGGGCAGCTGCGCGCGCACCTCCGGGCGTGCCTGTAACCAGGTCGAGATCTCGGCCGCCTGCTTTGCGCTTTCCGGGCGAATATAGATATCCGCAGCCAGACGCTGATCCAGCCAGCCGGTAAAGGTCTGGCGAAAGCCTTCGGTCATGCTGCCGACGCCGACGTTGGCGGCCAACGCCAACAGCAGAGCCATTAACGCCATGCTCAGACCGGACAACTGCTGCTGACTGTCGGCCCAGAACCATTGCCCAATCGGTCCCCGCGCCGAACGCGCGCCAAGGCGCAACATCCCTTGGAGAAACACCGGCAGGAGCCAGGCCGCTCCCAGCAGCAGGCAGGCCAGCAGCGCAAACCCGGCCAGCAAGCCGCTACCAAACTCTATCAGCAGCAGCGCAGCACTCAGCAGCAGCACACCCAAAGCGCTCAAGCGCGCCACCACGCGACCTTGGGCTTCGCGCCAGGCCTGCGGCCGCGCCCAGGCCAGTACCGGCATGCGCAAGGCGGTCAGCACACTACTGCCGCCGGCCAGCAAGGTGCCGAGCAGACTCATACCCAAGCCGGCCAACCACCAACCCGCACCCAGTGACAACTGCCCGGCCACCTGTGCACCGTAAAGGCCACGCAGACTGGCCGCCACATCCCCCATCAGCAACCCCGCCAGCGCAAAACCGCTAAGCACTCCCAGACTGCCGCCGATTAGCGCCAGCAGCACCAGCTCAACCAAGAGCGCCGCCACCAGCATGCGCAGACTGGTGCCGCAGGCACGCAAGGTCTGCATCACGCCACGGCGCTGTTCCATCGCCAGCCCGGCGGCCGCATGTACGATAAACAGCCCGACAACAAACGCCAACAGCCCCAATGCTGTCAGATTGAGATGAAAACTCTCGGTCAGCCGCTGCAGATCCGCCTCGTCCCGGGACTCCCAGATCAGCGGCAGGTTATTGGCAATGGCCGGCTGCCCGGCAGCGAACTGATTGTCGACCATTAGCTCGCTGAGCAAACCCGGCTGGTTCAGCAACTGTTGCGCGCGGCCTATGTCCACGACCAGCATGCCGGGCGGCATATCGGCAACCACCTGCAAAGGTGGCAATACCTGGCCATCAGCGAGCGTCAGCGGCGTGGCGGCGTTCACGCCCAGATCAGCCAAGGTATCGGCTGCGACCCAGGATCGGCCGGGAGCGCGAATAAATTCCGCCAGGGCGTCGGTACTCTGCATACCAGTCGCCAGCGCCCCACCGCTCGGCAAACTCAGAGGGTCGATACCGGTAAGTTGCAGCCGCCGTTCGCCCCCTGGCGTAGCCACGCTGACACTGCCCTGCAACACTGGCGACACCGGCCACCCAGCGCGTCGCAGTTCGGCAAAACGCTGCTGCGGGATCAACTGCCCACCCGGGCTGACCAGCACGGACTGGCCGCTGCCGCCGAATAGCTGCGCAGCACGATCATAGCTGTCACGCGCCTGGCTGTTGAGCGCCTGCACACCGGTCCAGAGCGCGGTCGCTAACCACAACCCGACCAACAGGCACGCCGCCTGCAGCGGATGCCGACGCCAGTGACTGAGCAGACCGTGCAGCGTCCAGCCCAGACGTCCGAGCACACCGCCGCTCAACGACCAGCTCCCTGCACACGGCCGTTGCTGAGCAAGATCTGTTGATCGAGTCGGCTCGCCAACCGCGAGCTGTGGGTGACCATCAACAGGCTGGAGCCGACCTTGTCGACCAGCGCCAGCAGCAGGGCCATTACCTCATCGGCGGTGCGCTCATCCAGGTTGCCGGTGGGTTCATCTGCCAGGATCAAAGCTGGGCGCAGGGCCAGTGCGCGGCCCACCGCGACCCGTTGCTGCTGGCCTCCGGAGAGTTGTTCCGGGTAGCGCTGCAGCAACACCTCCAGGCCGAGCTCTGCCGTCAGCGAGGCCTGCCATTCGGCATCCAGCCGGCCGGCCAGGCGCGCCTGAAAGGCCAGATTGTCGGCAACCGTTAGCGAGGGAATCAGATTGAACTGCTGAAAAATCACCGCCACGCTGTCACGCCGATAAGCCGCACGGGCCGCCTCGTTCAGTGCGTCGAGGCGCTGCTCTCCGACCCGAACCTCGCCACTATCAGCCTGATCCAGCGCGGCCACCAGGTGCAGTAGCGTACTTTTGCCGCTGCCGGATTCGCCCATCAGCGCCAGGGTCTGTCCGTGCGGCAGCTGCAGATCAACTCCATCAAGAATCTGCAACCGGCCCTGGGGACCGCTGTAGCTTTTACGCAATCCTGTAATCTCAAGCATACCGGTGGGATTCATAAGCGGTTCTCGTAAGACATGTCTGCCAGCGCGCCGGCCAATGCACTTAAAGGCCGGGTGCTGCGTTGGCGCCGCCATTGATCAGGGGAGCATCCAGCCCAGCGTTTGAACGCTCGAGAGAAACTGGCGGCCTCGGCATAGCCTAATTGCTGAGCGATGCTGTCCAGCCCCAGGGTGGTATCGCCCAGTAGCCGTTCCGCCAGATTGCGCCTTACCCGCTCGTCCAATTGACGGAATGGATGGCCTTCGAGCGCCAGACGCCGGTGCAACGTGCGTTCGGACAACCCCAGCCAACCGGCCACGTCTCGTGCCGGATGAATTCGCCCGGAGTGACTCATCAGACTCTGCAGTACCTGTCGCGCCAGCGGCGCCTGTATATCATCCAGGCTGTCACATAAATGCTGGCACAGATTGGCGCAAGTGCGCTGGGTCATGGCATTGGCCAGCGGCAGGGCGCTATGCAGATCCTCCCAAGCTATCAGCATCGCATTGCGTGCGGCGTTCATATCTGCCGCACATTCGAAGTGCGCGTTATACAGCTCGGCCGGCCCGGCAGAAGGAACACAGATTTCTATGGCCAGGGGCACAAACGGCCGCTGTAACAGCTCACTGTACACGCACTTCCATGCCGCCATACCACGCTCGACCACCAGGCATCGGGCATCTTCGGGTAACACACTGGCGTCCAGCACCATCCATAGCCCGGACTTATCCGGATGCAGATTGACTGGGCAGATCGACATCGCCAGCGGCCGAAACTGGCTGGTGATTTCGATAGCATCCATCAAGCTGCGGCTGGCCAACATGGTGTAACCGAGCAAGCCCAGACTGGTCAAATGATAGCGTTGGCCGAGCCGCAGACCCGTACCCGGCTGACTATGCTGCGCGACCAGATTGCGAATCACCGCCAGCTCCTGCCACAGCTGAAGAGAGCTGAGTTCCTCAAACGGGCGATCCTGCAAGCCGGTATTGGCCAGGCAATGCCGGGCAGGTACGCCTAATTCCGCTGCCAGCTCCAGCAGCAACCTCACGTTGGTATTGTCACGACGCTGTCGCCAGTCCATCCGAGTATTCCGTTTCGTCGTCAAGAAAGAATATGGCAGTAAATGTCATAGCATGGCAGTAGTAATCATGGCCGCAGTATAGGTGTTGGCGCATGCTGATCTGGCAAAAAACCTATAACAAGAGGTAACCACCATGCCCGAGTTTTTCTATACTACCGCGCGTAACAACCAAGCCCGGCCAAGTCAGCACTTCCGTGTCACGCCGGTCGCCGGCTCGCTGGGCGCGGATGTTCATGATATTGACCTGAACGACCTGTCCGACGCGGGCCAGGCCGATCTGCGTCAGGCGCTGATGGATCATCAGGTGCTGTTTATCCGCGATCAATCGCTGAGCGTGGAGCAGCTAGAGGCTGTTTCCCTGCGCTTCGGCGAATTTGGCGTCGAGCCCTACGTCAAACCCATGGCCGACCATCCGCATGTGGTGCATGTAGTCAAGGAAGCCGGCGAAGGCACACCCTTCGTCTTTGGCGGTGCCTGGCATTCGGACTGGACCTTCCAGGAACGTCCACCCGCATTCACCTTGCTCTATGGCCATGATGTGCCTGAGGTTGGCGGCGACACCCTGTTCAACAACATGTACCTGGCCTGCGAATGGCTGTCACCGGCGCTGCGCAAAATGCTGCTTGGGCTGAACGGCGTCAACAGTCCGGAATTCGGCTATGGCCCGAATGCCAAGCACAACGCCGGCCTGGAGAGTATGCAGATCCTCTACGGGGAAAATGTCGACCATGATGTGCGCAGTCACCCACTGATCACCCGGCATCCTGAGACTGGTCGCAACGTACTCTTCGCCAACCCGGCCTACACCCTGGGTATCGAAGGCATGAAGGCCGAGGAAGCACGGCCGATACTCGACTACCTGTTCAGCATCGCCACCGCCCCGGCCTTCACTGTGCGCATGCGCTGGACCCCCGGCACGCTGGCGATCTGGGATAACCGCTGTGTATGGCATCAGCCGGTATCCGATTATTTTGGTAACCGCCGGGAGATGTTCCGTACTACCGTAGTGGGCGACAAACCACAACGCGGGAGTGAGGAATGAAGGCAGATCTGTTCAACGCCAAGGGAGCGGCAGAGGTATTATTCACGGCGCGGCAGGACAGTGCGCCGTGCGATCCGGTGGCCGGTCCTTTCGGCATTGAGACACTGGAGCAGGCTTATGCAGTACAAGCGGAGCTGGTCAGCCAATGGGGCTATAACGACCAGACCCAGGCCGGCTATAAACTCGGCGTGACCGATACCCGCGTGCAGGAGGCCATGGCGCTGGATCATCCGCTGTTTGGCTACCTGCTGTCGGGCTGGGATTATCTGGACGGCGATACCATCCCCGCCTCACGCCTGATTACACCCAAGCTGGAAGGGGAAGTGGCATTCCTGTTCAGAGCCACGCTGGACGACCCGGAGCTAACCGAAGAAGCACTACTCGATGGACTGAAAGGCGTATTACCGGCGCTGGAAATTTGCGATTCGGCCTTTGCTGGCTGGCCGAAAAGCCTGTTTGACGCTGCGGCCGACAACCTTTCCTCCGGCCTTTACGTTTTGGGTAGCGAGTTGAAGGACCCGCGGGAGCTGGATCTGGCCAATCTGGAAATGAAGCTATACCGCAACAATGATCCGGTGGTGACCGGCCATTCTCGCCAGTGCATGGGCAATCCACTAACCGCCTGTTTGTGGCTGGTGCGCGAGCTCGCACGCAGAGGGACGCCGATTCGTGCTGGCGAATTGATTCTGTCCGGCTCACTGGGGCCGATGGTAGAAACCAAGGCGGGTGACAAAATACGGCTGGAAATAGGCGAGTTGGGCAATCTCGAGTGTCGTTTCAGCTAAAGCGAGCCAAATGGACGTATGACGAAACTGGATATAAGCGAAGGGATTAAAACAGGACCGCCAGATAAAAGAAAACCCCGCCTAGGCGGGGCTTTGCAGAACTTTGTTCCTGATCATCCTTAAATCGTGGTGCCTCCAGGCACTGTCCCTGCTCCGTGTTATTTTTTTGGCGCTTCCTGCGTTGCTCCTAGCGAATACAATGTTACGCAGAAAGGCCGGATGCGCCCATAGTCGATTACCACCACAGCCTGTAAGCCAATACTTACAATTTGACATACTTGCGCCATCTGCTGCGCAAGTATGCCAATTTGCGGGATCAGAACTGCGCCGCATCCAACTCATACAGTGATTCACTGCCAGCCCGCACCGATTCGCTCAGCGAATGAATCCGTGGCAGCAGACGCTTAACGAAGAACCGCCCTGTGCCGATCTTGGCCTGGTAGAAACCGTCGCTGTCGTCGTTCAGACGTGCATTGGCGGCTTTGGCCATCCTGGCCCACATGTAGGCGTAGGCGGTATAACCGAACACATGCAGATACTCGACCGAGGCGGCGCCAATTTCATTAGCGTTAGTCTTGCTGCGGTCAATCACCACGCCCGTCAGCTCTTCCAGATTATCAATAGCCTTGGCCAATGGCTCCACGAACTCGGCAAGCGCTTGATCTGAATTCTCGCTGATAAAGTCGCGCACCTCCTGGATAAACACATTCACAAAGGCGCCGTTGTTAGCCACGGTCTTGCGACCCATCAGATCCAGCGCCTGAATGCCGTTGGTACCCTCATAGATCTGCGCAATGCGCACGTCGCGTACCAGTTGCTCCTGACCCCACTCGCGCACATAGCCATGGCCACCAAATACCTGCTGGCCGTGCACGCAGTTTTCCAGGCCTACATCGGTAAAGAACGCCTTGGCTACCGGCGTCAGCAGCGCAACCAGGTCTTCACCCTTCTTCTTGATCTCGGCATCATCAGCATACTTGCTGATATCCAGCTGCGAGCCCACATAAGTAGAAAACGCGCGACTGCCTTCGGTCATCGCCTTGATGGTCAGCAGCATGCGGCGTACATCCGGGTGCACGATGATCGGGTCGGCCGCTTTCTCTGGCTGCTGAGCACCGGTCGGCGCGCGGCTCTGAATACGATCACGGGCATAGGCCACGGCGCTCTGGTAGGAAGCCTCGGAGCAACCAATGCCCTGAATGCCGATCGACAAACGCTCATAGTTCATCATGGTGAACATGGCATTCAGGCCCTTGTTCACTTCACCGATCAGATAACCCTCGGCGCCATCGAAGTTCATCACGCAGGTAGCAGAGGCCTTGATGCCCATCTTGTGCTCGATCGACCCGCAGCTGACCGGATTGCGCTCGCCAAGACTGCCGTCTGCATTAACCAGAAACTTGGGTACCAAAAACAGCGAAATACCCTTGGGACCAGCCGGTGCGTCGGGCAACTTGGCCAGTACCAGGTGAATGATGTTCTCGGTGAGATCATGCTCGCCGCCGGTAATGAAGATCTTGGTACCGGTCACCGCGTAGCTACCATCTGCCTGCGGCACTGCCTTGGTACGTATAATGCCCAGATCGGTGCCGCAATGCGGCTCAGTCAGACACATGGTGCCCGCCCAGGTACCCGCGTACAGATTGGGCAAATAAGCCTGCTTGAGCTCTTCACTACCATGGGCGTCAAGCGCCAGACAGCAGCCAGCCGTCAAGGCAGGATAAAGCGCAAAGCTGTTGTTCGCGCCGTAGACCATTTCCTCGACCTGCACGCCCAGGGTCTTGGGCATGCCCAAACCACCAAACTCAGGGTTGCCACCCAGACCGACCCAGCCACCCTCGGCATAGGTACTGTAAGCCTGCTTGAAGCCAGCGGGCGTGGTAACCACGCCGTTATCCCACTTGGCACCCTCTTCATCACCGCTACGATTCAGCGGCGCAATGGTCTGCGAGGTGATCTTGCCAGCTTCTTCCAGCATCGCGTCTGCGGTTTCCGCATCGATCGCGCCGTCCAGCCCTGGCAGACTCTGCCACAACTTGTCGGCTTCAAATACTTCATTCAATACGAAACGAATATCACGCAGGGGTGCTTTGTAGTCAGCCATGGAAACTCCTCTTGCAGTCATTGCGCCCGGGACAGTCCGGAACATGAGACGATTGTAACGCCGCAACGATTTTGGTTACAGCGTCTTTAAATGACTACTTTGTAAAATCCGGTCACAGACCGTAGCATCCTCAACCGGATCCTCCCGTCAATTCGCCGCCCCGGAGAGATAGGCTTTTAGCTGGCAGCACGAAGCTCCGCTGCCGCAACGCCGACTGGCCTGCAGATGACCGTCAGAGCACAGGGATGTGCGATGACGAGCCCCAGGGACGGCCCCGGAGCGTGTCATCTGCAGGCCAGTCGGTGTTGCGGCACACACCCCTCCCACAACAAACACCAAACAACAAAAACAACAAAAACAACAAAAACAACAAAGCCCCGAACCAGTCGGGGCTTTGCTTGTAGCTTGTAGCTTGTAGCTTGTAGCTAACGCTTAGAACTGCTCAGCCGTCATCTGCATCAACGAATTAGCACCAGCCTCCAGGGCCTCGACGTGTGCGCGGGCACGTGGCAACAGGCGCTTGAAGTAGAACTCCTGAGTCGCCAACTTGGCCTTGTAGAAGTCTTCTTCGGAGGTACCTGCATCCAATGTTGCCTGAGCAGCGACCGCCATCTTCAGCCAGAAGAACGCCAGCGTCACATAGCCTGAGTACATCAGGAAGTCCATGGCCGCCGCGCCGACTTCCTCACGGTTCTGCATCGAGCGCATGGCGATTTTCTGCGTCAGCTCACCCCACTCGGCATTCAGCTTGTTCAGCTTGGCAACGTACTCACCCAAGGTGGCATGGCCCTCGTTGGCCTGGCAGAACTGATGCACTTCCTTGGTAAAGGCGCGCTGCATCTTGCCCTGGCTCATCAACACTTTACGGCCCAACAAATCCAGCGCTTGAATACCATTGGTGCCTTCGTAAATCAGACCGATACGGCAATCACGCATCTGTTGCTCCTGGCCCCACTCACGAATGTAGCCGTGGCCACCAAAGATCTGCATACCGTGGTTGGTTACTTCCAGACCCGTCTCGGTCATGAACGCTTTGCAGATTGGCGTCAGGAACGCCAACTGATCATCGGCATTCGCACGCACGGCCTCATCCTTGGAGTAGTGAGCCTTGTCCAGCAACTGCGCAGTGTAATAGGACAGCGCACGATTACCCTCGTTGAACGCCTTCATGGTCAGCAGCATTCGACGTACATCAGGATGCACGATGATTGGATCGGCAGGCTTATCCGGCGCAGCAGGACCTGAAAGGGCGCGCATCTGCAGGCGGTCCTTCGCGTAGTCGATAGCGCTCTGATAAGACGCTTCGCCATGACATAGACCCTGCATACCGGTACCCAAACGTGCGTGGTTCATCATGGTGAACATGCAATTCAGGCCCTTGTTGATCTCACCGATCAGAAAGCCCGTTGCACCGTCAAAGTTCAGCACGCAAGTGGCGGACGCCTTGATGCCCATCTTGTGTTCCAGAGATCCACACTTCACACCATTGCGCTCGCCGACTTCACCATTGGCGTCAGGCAGGAACTTCGGCACGATAAACAGCGAGATGCCCTTGGTTCCGGCCGGGGCGTCAGGCAGCTTGGCTAACACCAGGTGCACGATGTTTTCGGCAAAATCATGCTCCCCACAGGAGATAAAGATCTTGGTGCCGGTGATTTCGTAGCTGCCGTCCTCGCGCGGTACCGCGCGCGTTTTGGTCAGACCCAAGTCGGTACCGCAATGCGGTTCGGTCAGGCACATCGAACCAGTCCAGGTTCCGGGTACCAGCTTGTTCAGATACAGTTCTTTCTGTTCTGGACTGCCGTGCGCACGAATAGCCGCGGAACACCCTTGGCTCAAGCCTGGGTACATACTCCAGGCATAGTTTGCCGAGGCGGTCATTTCCGCCACTACCAGACCCAGTGACGCGGGCAGACCCTGCCCACCGTATTCAACCGGACCGGTCATCGAGCCCCAGCCATTGTCTACATATTGCTGATAGGCTTCTTTGAAACCCTTGGGCGTGGTAACGACGCCATCATCGATATGACAGCCTTCCTCATCACCGCTACGGTTCAACGGCGCCAGTACTTCACCTGCGAACTTGGCACTTTCTTCCAGAATTGCGCTGACCATATCCGGGGTGGCATCGGTGAGACCATGAGTTTCATAACCCGTGGCGAAATCGAACACTTCGTCCATGACGAAGCGCATGTCACGGAGGGGGGCTTTGTAAGTCGGCATGCTATTTGTCTCCAGAGATCGGCCGGACCATACCGGCCAATGCGAATTCATACAGTTGTTTGAACATACGGCCAGCCGACCGGCACGGTCAAGCAATTGCCTGGCGCATTACACTGATTGATACAAAGTCATAAGGTATCCGGCAGCCAGTCGCTGCCTGGGGTGTATCGCTTCCGAGACAGCTCGTAGCGAGTCCGCATTTGACCGCCGGATACAGCCCAAATCTATGGCAGAGTGGGCTGTCAGGCCCGGACGTCTTATTCCATAAGCGAATATCAAAATCAGTTTTCGTGCTTGGACAGCCTTAACAATCCCTTCTATTGTGGCGACCTGATGGCCTCCGGTTCACGGAGCCGATACCTCATACGAGATTCAGGTACCAATGAACTGGGATTCCCTGCCAATGATTGGCGTAGCCGCCCTGCTGTGCTGGGTGTTTTATGCTTTTGCCCGCGAAAAGTTCAGCCCGGACATAGTGGTCGGCATAGCTGTAGCGGTGCTACTGGTTAGCAGCCTGCTGACTCCCGGCGATGTGCTCAGCGTTCTGTCCAACAGTGCTCCGATCACCATTGCCTGCATGTTCATTCTGTCCGCCGCGCTCGAGCGCACCGGCTGTGTGGATGCGCTGGGCAAATGGCTGGCAAAGCTCGGCGGCGGCAGCCCATTACGCACGCTGTTCAGCCTGATGATCACGGCTCTGGTGCTCTCGACCTTTATCAATAATACCCCGGTGGTCGCTATCCTCACGCCGGTAGCCGTTACTCTGGCTGCCCAGGTTGGCAGCAAAGCCTCGAAGCTACTCATTCCGCTGTCCTACGCCACTATTCTGGGCGGTACCATGACCATGATCGGCACTTCGACCAATATCCTGGTCGACGGTGTGGCCAGGGAAGCCGGAATGGAGCCGTTTGGCATGTTCGATATCTTCCTGCCGGGGTTGATCATGGCGGTTATCGGTATCGGCTTTATCATGCTGGTTGGCCACCGACTCTTACCGGACCGGGAAAGCCTGTCCAAACAACTGCGCCCGGACCAGAGCCGGCCGTTTATGACCGAACTGCTGGTTCCGCATGACTCGCCAATCATCAATCAAACGATTGCTGACGCGAAGCTCAATGGCGACAGCGGCATTCAGGTGCTGAAAATATTTCGTGGCGACGAAGAGTTGTCTACTCCGGTCAACACCACACTGCTGAGTGCCGGTGACCGACTGGTGCTGCACGCCAATATGCAGAACTTCATGGAGCTGCGGCAGAACGGACTGCTGACCTTCAATCGCGACCAGGCCGCCAACTTCGAAACTATCTCGACCCGCGACGTAGTGCTGGCCGAAGCGATAGTCGGACGCAACTCGCGCTACAGCCACCGCCCCATGCGCGACCTGAACCTGACCGCACGTTACGGCATGCACGTGCTGGCGATCCATCGGCATAACGAAAATATTCAGGACAACCTGGACGACTTTCAGCTGCAATTTGGTGACGTCATGTTGGTGGAAGGCTCGCCAACACAGATTCGCAAGTTTGCCGACAATGGCGATCTGATCAGTTTGAATACCGTACATGAGCGCGCCTACCGGCGGGACAAAGCGCCTATCGCGATAGCAGCCGTACTGGCAGTGATGCTACTGGCCGCGTTCAGCATCATGCCCATTGAAGGCTTGGCCATGATCGCCACTGCCGTGGTGTTAGCAACCGGCTGCCTGGACACCGAAGATGCCTACAAGGCGATTGACTGGCGAATTCTGACTATTATTTTCGGCATGCTGGCGATCAGCATCGCCATGAACAAGGTCGGGCTGGTGGATACCGTGGTAGCCCAGGTCATGAGCCTGTCGCCGCTATTAGGGCCACTGTTCATGCTCTCGTTTATCTACCTGCTGACGTCGATTCTGACCGAGGTAGTCAGTAACAATGCGGTCGCAGTATTGCTGACACCCATCGCGATTGGCGTGGCGCAGCAGCTCGGAGCCGACCCGCGGCCGTTCGTGATCGCGGTGATGTTCGCCGCAAGCGCCAGCTTTGCCACCCCCATTGGCTATCAGACCAACACCTTCGTCTACAGCGCCGGGGGCTATAAATTCACTGACTTCATGCGCATAGGTGTGCCCATGAACCTGATCATGTGGGCAACAGCAACACTGGTTATTCCGTGGATATGGCCGCTGTTCCCGGCCTGAAGGCAGGGCTCAGGCGCGACCTTCAATATGGTCGTGCAGGGCAATGAACTGTTGAGTCAGCTTGTGCCGGCCATCGAGGAATATCAGCGGGGTATTCACCTGGTGTGATTCGCGCATGCGCACCGAGCTGGACAGATACGCAGGCAGCACCGGCAAACCCTCTGCCACCAGTTCGTCCAGCATCTGCTGCGGCAAGCTGGCGCGGGACTGGAACTGGTTGACGACGATGCCCTCCACCTCCAGATCCTCGTTATGCTCCTCGCGAATATCTTCCAGCTCCTTGAGCAGGCCGTACAAGGCCTGCCGCGAGAAGCTGTCACAGTCGAAGGGGATCAGGCAGCGGTCCGCAGCGATCAACGCAGAGATGGTGTAGAAATTGAAACTGGGAGCGGTATCGATATAGATCCGCTCGTAATTGCCATCCAGATCCTTGAGCAGCTTGCGCAGCTTTTGAATCTTGTAGCGCGACTCAAGCTTGTGCTGCAGCTCCGCGAGTTCAGGAGCTGCGGGCATGACCCAGAGATTCTCAAAGGGCGTCTCGGTGACGAACTGCTCGGCCTTCTTGTTGAACAGGCTGGTGGAAAGCGTCTGGGCGAAAAAGTCGGCAATGGTCAGGTCGACATCCTGCAAGCCTTCACCCAGCAAGTAGTGGCTGGAGTTGGCCTGCGGATCCAGATCCACCACCAGCGTCTTGTAACCGGCAGCGGCGCTTACCGCTGCCAGATTGCAGGCGATGCTGGATTTACCCACACCACCCTTCTGATTGAAGATCACCCGACGCATGACACCCTCCCCCGAATCTGTCTGAAAGCAACTCAGACTACGATAGCAGAGGGATCATGATAGATCGCGGACATTTCATGTACCGCTTCGATAAAGGCGCCAGCATGCGCCGGATCGACTTCCGGGGTAATGCCATGGCCCAGATTGAAAACGTGGCCGTTACCCTTGCCGTAACTCTTGAGAATACGCGCGACTTCTTCACGAATCGCCGCAGGTTTGGCGTAGAGCACAGTGGGGTCCATATTGCCCTGCAAGGCGACCTTGGAGCCAACACGCGAACGCGCCACACCCATATCCATGGTCCAATCCAGACCCAATGCATCTGCACCGGCGTCGGCAATACTTTCAAGCCATAGCCCACCGTTCTTGGTGAACAGAATGACCGGTACGCGACGACCCTGATGTTCGCGGATCAGCCCCGACACGATCTTGCGCATATAAGCGAGGGAAAACTTCTGGTAAGCATCGGAAGACAGATTGCCGCCCCAGGTATCAAAAATCTGTACCGCCTGGGCACCTGCCAGAATCTGACCATTCAGGTAGGAAGTGACCGAGTCGGCCAGTTTGTCGAGCAGCATATGCATGGCTTCAGGCTGGTCATAAAGCATCGCCTTGGTCTTGCGGAAGTCCTTAGAAGAACTGCCTTCGACCATATAGGTCGCCAGCGTCCAGGGGCTGCCGGAAAAACCGATCAGTGGCACCCGACCATTCAGCTCGCTGCGGATAGTGCGCACGGCGTTCATGACATAACCCAGATCCTGCTCCGGATCCGGCACCTTGAGCGCCTCGATATCAGCGGCGGTATCGATACGCTTGCGAAAGCGCGGGCCTTCACCGGTTTCAAAATACAGACCCAGGCCCATCGCATCCGGGATGGTCAGAATGTCGGAAAACAGAATCGCCGCGTCCAGCGGGTAACGCTCCAGCGGCTGCAGCGTCACTTCGCAGGCCATCTCAGGATTGGTACACAGCCCCATGAAATCACCGGCCCGGCTACGTGCTTCGCGGTACTCAGGCAGGTAGCGCCCGGCCTGGCGCATCATCCACACCGGGGTAACATCCACGGGCTGGCGCATCAGGGCACGGAGAAAGCGATCGTTCTTCAATTCGGACATGGAGTAGGTATCCAGTTGCGGGATCAGCGGGCATTGTACCGGGAAAAGGAAGGAAGATCAGGCTAGCAACACAGGTTTCACACTGACAGCTCAGTACCATCAGATTGGCGGCGGGGTCGGGCCTGGTCGGGACCGTCGGCGCACAGGGACGTGCGCCGACGAGCCCCAGGGATGGCTGGTAGCGTGTCCCGACCAGGCCCGACCACGCCGCCAATCCACGCACCAGATATCAGAAACGCAAAAGGGCGCCCTAAGGCGCCCTCTGCTAATACACAAAGTCGATCTACAGCTCCAGATACTCGATAATACCTTCCGCAGCTTGACGACCTTCCCAGATCGCCGTCACCACCAGATCCGAGCCACGTACCATGTCACCGCCGGCAAAGATCTTCGGGTTGCTGGTCTGGAAGCGATAGCGCGCCTGCTCTGCGGCCACTACGCGGCCCTGGCTATCGATATCCACCTTGCTGCCCTCAAACCAATCAGCCGGGCTGGGGCGGAAACCAAAGGCAATGATCACCGCATCAGCCGGAACCACTTCCTCGGAACCGGGGATCGGCTCTGGGCTGCGGCGCCCACGGGCATCCGGCTCACCCAGACGTGTTTCAACCACCTTGACGCCTTCAACCCGGTCCTCACCGACGATCGCAATCGGCTGACGATTGAACAGAAACTTCACGCCCTCATCCTTGGCGTTTTTCACTTCCTTGCGCGAGCCCGGCATGTTTTCTTCATCACGGCGGTAAGCACAATGTACCGACTTGGCGCCCTGGCGAATCGATGTACGGTTGCAGTCCATGGCGGTATCACCACCACCCAGCACCACCACCCGCTTACCCTTCAGATCGATAAAATCGTCAGCCGACTTCTCGAAGCCCAGGTTGCGATTGACGTTGGCCACAAGGAAATCCAGCGCGTCGTAAACGCCCGGCAAATCTTCGCCGGGGAAACCGCCCTTCATGTAGGTGTAGGTACCCATGCCCATGAACACCGCATCGTAATCGGCCATCAGCTCGTCAATGCTGACGTCCTTGCCGATCTCCGTATTCAGACGAAACTCGATGCCCATGCCTTCAAAGATCTCCCGACGACGGGACATCACCAGCTTCTCCAGCTTGAATTCGGGAATGCCGAAGGTCAGCAAGCCACCGATTTCCGGGTAGCGATCGAAGACTACCGGCTTTACACCAGCACGCGCCAACACGTCAGCACAGCCAAGGCCGGCAGGGCCAGCGCCGATGATGGCGACCTTTTTACCGGTCTGGACCACGTGGGACAAGTCCGGACGCCAGCCCATGGCGAAGGCGGTATCGGTGATGTACTTCTCGACCGAGCCGATAGTCACCGCCCCAAAACCGTCGTTCAACGTACAGGCGCCTTCACACAGGCGATCCTGCGGGCATACGCGGCCACAGACTTCCGGCAATGTATTGGTCTGGTGCGCGAGTTCCGCCGCTTCGAGGATATTGCCCTCGGACACCAGCTTCAACCAGTTGGGAATGTAGTTGTGCACCGGGCACTTCCACTCGCAATACGGGTTACCGCACTCGAGGCAGCGGTGCGCCTGATCGGCTGCCGCTTCCGGCTTGAACTGCTCATGAATTTCAACGAACTGGGTTTTACGCTGGCGCAGCGGACGCTTCAGCGGATCCTTGCGGCCCACATCGATAAACTGGAAGTCGTTACTCAAACGGTCAGCCATATTCAAACCTCTAAACAGCAGCGGCGAGCATCAAGCTGCAACTGCAGGACTCATCAGGGCAAGGCAACAGACCTGTCGAGCAGGTCTGCCATCGGCCTCTAGTTATTGCGGGTTGGCGCGAGTGCTGGTCAGCAGGGCACGCAGACTGGCGGCCTTGGGTTTGACCAGCCAGAAACGGCGGATATAGTTATCCAGATTCTCCAGCACTTCTTCCCCCCAGGCGCTCCCGGTCTCAGCGACGTAATCAGTCAGCACCATGGTCAGGTGACTGCGATAGGCTTCCATCGACTCGCTGCTGATCCGGTGCAACTCCACCAGCTCATGGTTGAGCTTGTCGAAGAAGCTGTTGTCCTGATCCAGCACAAAGGCGAAACCACCGGTCATACCGGCACCGAAGTTATGCCCGGTAGGCCCGAGTACGCACACCATACCGCCGGTCATGTACTCGCAACAATGGTCGCCAGCGCCTTCGATGACTGCATGCGCGCCGGAGTTACGCACCGCGAAACGCTCGCCGGCGGTTCCCGCCGCCAACAGCATGCCGCCGGTGGCACCATAAAGACAGGTATTACCGATAATCGCGGTTTCTTCGGAGCGGAACGGGCTGCCCTTGGGCGGCACGATGACCAATTTCCCGCCGGTCATACCCTTGCCGACGTAGTCGTTGGCGTCGCCTTCCAGATACATGTTCAGGCCGCCCGCGTTCCATACGCCGAAGCTCTGTCCAGCGGTACCCTTGAAGCGGTAGGTGATCGGCGCGCCGACCATGCCCTGGTTACCGTGTACGCGGGCGATCTCGCCGGAAACCCGAGCGCCGATCGAGCGATCACAGTTGGTCAGGTTCATCTCGAAGTCGCCACCGGTCAAGCCGTCGATACTGGCACGGGCCAGTTCGACCATCTTCTCGGCAGTCAGACCCTTGTCGAAAGGCACGTTTCGCGGCGACTCGCAGTACTGCGGCTTATCCGCTGGTACGTCCTTGCTGAACAGCAGCGGCTCCAGATCCAGATTCTGCTGTTTGCTGGTTGCACCTGGCAGAATCTCCAGCAGATCAACGCGGCCAATCAGGTCCTGCAAGCGGCTGACACCCAACTGAGCCATCAGCTCACGGGTTTCGGTGGCGACGTAGGTGAAGAAATTCATCACCATCTCCACCGTACCTATGTAGTGATTGTCACGCAGGTGCTTGTTCTGTGTCGCTACGCCGGTCGCGCAGTTGTTCAGGTGGCAGATCCGCAGGTATTTGCAACCCAGGGCAATCATCGGCGCGGTGCCGAAGCCGAAGCTTTCTGCGCCGAGGATCGCTGCCTTGATCACGTCCAGACCAGTTTTCAGGCCGCCATCGGTCTGTACCCGGACCTTGCCACGCAGATCGTTGCCACGCAGCGTCTGGTGCGCTTCGGACAGGCCAAGCTCCCAGGGCGAACCGGCATAACGGATCGAGGTCAGCGGTGAAGCACCGGTGCCGCCGTCGTAACCGGAAATGGTGATCAGATCGGCATAGGCCTTGGCCACACCGGCGGCGATAGTACCCACACCGGGCTCAGCTACCAGCTTGACCGAGACCAGCGCGCGCGGATTGACCTGCTTGAGGTCAAAAATCAGCTGCGACAGATCTTCGATGGAATAGATGTCGTGGTGCGGCGGTGGCGAAATCAGCGTAACGCCAGGCACCGCATAACGCAGGCGCGCAATCAGCTCGTTGACTTTACCACCGGGCAACTGACCGCCTTCGCCGGGCTTGGCGCCCTGCGCGACCTTGATCTGCAGCACTTCGG
Organism: Halopseudomonas pelagia; assembly: GCF_009497895.1. Classification (NCBI taxonomy): domain Bacteria; kingdom Pseudomonadati; phylum Pseudomonadota; class Gammaproteobacteria; order Pseudomonadales; family Pseudomonadaceae; genus Halopseudomonas; species Halopseudomonas pelagia. The sequence goes on from NZ_CP033116.1 coordinate 4,370,227, forward strand.
CGTTGACCAGATACTCTGGCGTAACACCAAAGCGACCAGAAGCGATCTGCTTGATCTTCGACATGCGCTCGGTGCCGTAACGGGCAGGATCTTCCCCACCCTCACCGGAGTTGGAGCGCGCGCCCAGGCGGTTCATCGCCTCGGCGATGGCTTCGTGCGCTTCAGGCGACAGTGCGCCGAGCGAAATACCCGCCGAGTCAAAGCGCTTGAAGATCGACTCCAGCGGCTCGACGTCATCCAGTGCAATGGCTTGCTGATCGCCACGCACTTTCAACAGGTCGCGCAGCGAAGCTACCGGGCGAGTATTGACCAGTGCCGCGTACTCCAGGTACTTGTCGTAACTGTCGCCCTGCACCGCGTCCTGCAGCGCACGCACCACATCCGGGTTATAGGCGTGATACTCACCGCCAAACACGAACTTGAGCAGACCGCCCTGCTGGATATTCTTGCGCGGGTTCCACGCCTCACGGGCGAGCAACGACTGCTCGGCCTGCAGGTCGCTGAAACGCGCGCCCTGAATCCGGCTGGCAACGCCCTTGAAGCACATATCAACAATTTCATCGGCCAGGCCGACTGCTTCAAACAGCTGCGCACCGCGGTAAGAGACCACAGTGGAAATCCCCATCTTCGACAGGATTTTCAGCAGGCCTTTGGAGATACCCTTGCGGTAGCTCTTGAACACCTCATACAGATCGCCGATCACTTCGCCGGTACGGATCAGATCACCGAGGATTTCGTAGGCAAGGTAGGGGTAGACCGCAGTCGCCCCAAAACCTATCAGCACCGCGTAGTGGTGCGGGTCACGCGCCGTAGCGGTTTCAACCAAAATGTTGCAGTCACAGCGCAGACCCACCGCAATCAGGTGGTGATGCACCGCACCGACGGCGAGCGCAGCATGCACTGGCAGCTTGCCTTCGGAGATGAAACGGTCAGTCAACACCAGCAACGTCTTGCCTTCACGCACGGCCGCTTCGGCCTGCTCGGCAATCGCCTTGACCGCTTCGCCCAGCGGCATGTCAGCCGGGGCGTTCAGTTCAATGCGCTGATGCGCGAAACCCGGGCGCTCCAGGTTCATCAGCGTGCGCCACTTCGCCGGTGAAATCACCGGGCTGCTGAGGATCGCACGGTTAGCGTGATCCGCAGTCTCTTCAAAGACGTTGCGTTCTGCACCGATACAGGTTTCCAGCGACATGACGATGGCTTCACGCAGCGGATCGATCGCCGGGTTGGTGACCTGGGCGAACTGCTGGCGGAAATAATCGTATACCGAGCGAACACGGGTAGAGAGCACCGCCATCGGCGTATCGTCACCCATGGAGCCAACGGCTTCCTGACCATTCTCTGCCAGCGGACGCAGCACCTGGTCGCGCTCCTCGAAGGTGACCTGGAACATCTTCATATACTGCTTGAGCTGTTCCGGGCTGAGGAAGTCCGAACCATGATCGCGGTCGTTCATGGTCGCCTGAATACGCAGCGCGTTTTCCTTCAACCACTTGCGATACGGGTGCCGTGATTTCAGGCGCCCTTCCACATCGCTGGTGTGCAGCACTTCGCCGGTCTGAGTATCGACCGCCAGAATCTGACCTGGGCCAACCCGACCTTTGCTTATCACATCTTCGGGCTGGTAATCCCAGACACCGATTTCGGACGCCAGGGTGATATAGCCATTCTTGGTCACGACATAGCGCGCAGGGCGCAGACCATTCCGGTCGAGCAAACAGACCGCGTAGCGGCCTTCAGTCAGAACGATACCGGCCGGGCCATCCCAGGCTTCCATGTGCATGGAATTGAACTCATAGAATGCCTTCAGATCGGCATCCATGGTTTCCACGTTCTGCCATGCCGGCGGCACGACCATGCGAATGGCGCGGAACAAATCCATGCCACCGGCAATCAACAGTTCCAGCATGTTATCCATGCTCGAGGAGTCGGAACCGGTTACGTTGACGATCGGCGAGATGCTTTCCAGATCCGGCAGCATTTCGTTGGTAAATTTATTGCGTCGCGCATGTGCCCAGTTGCGGTTGGCGGTGATGGTGTTGATTTCACCATTGTGCGCGATCAGCCGGAACGGTTGTGCCAGCGGCCACTTGGGCAGCGTGTTGGTGGAGAAGCGCTGGTGAAACACACTGATGGCGGTCTCCATGCGCTCATCGCTCAGATCCGGGAAGAACTGCCCCAGATCGGCGGGCATCATCAGGCCTTTATAGGAGATGACCTTGTGCGACAGGCTGCAAACGTAAAAATCCTGGTCGGCCTGCATGGCAATTTCGGCCTTGCGGCGGGCATAGAACAGTTTGATGCCGAACTGCTGTTCGTCCAAGCCTTCACCGGACACAAACACCTGCTCGATACGCGGCATGCAGCTCAACGCCAACGGACCCAGCACGCTGCTGTCGAAAGGCACTTCGCGCCAGCCAACCAGCGGCAAACCCTGATCTTCAAGCGCAGCTTCGAAAGCTTGACGAGCAGCGGCCGAAGCAGCCTGATCGACGCCCATAAACACCATACCCACAGCATATTGCTCAGGGAGCTCGGTACCCAGAGACTCTTTGGCGACCGCACGCAGAAACCGATCGGGCTTCTGAATCAGCAGGCCACAACCGTCACCGGTTTTGCCGTCGGCGTTGATGCCACCCCGGTGTGTCATGCATGTCAGGGCTTCAATGGCCGTCAGTAACAGGTGATGACTGGGCTCACCCTGCATGTGGGCAATAAGGCCAAAGCCACAGTTATCCTTGAACTGATCAGGCTGATATAAACCTGCTTTCATAGGCACACTCTCAAAATGCTATAGGATTCAGGCGCTTACGAGACTCAAACAAGACTGGATCTGGCTCGGCGCCGGACAAAAGGGGAGTAATTGTACACAGCGGCAACAATGCCCACAATTTTTTTTCGGGCCATCGTGCCGCAAAATCATATCCAAATGTCGTAAATAGGAAAGCTTTTCACTAGTGCGACGAGCAAAAGAGCTGGGGCCAGACCTCGCGCATGAGATTTTCCAGCCCTCGAAAGCCGAGGGCCGGATCGCTATTAACGCAAGGACTGTTTGATCGCGCCAACGCCCTTGGGCCAAGGGTTCTGTCGCCGCAGCGCTTCCGGCAATGCACTGACGCCTTGCTGCGCCTGTTGGCGCGTGCCGTACAAGCCTTGTGTTACCACGAACCAGGGGCGACCTTCATGCAGCGTTTCGAAGTAACCAATATTTTCCAACCCTGATTGCTGCTTGATAAAGCTCAACGCCGCGTCCCGACTGCGCGTACCCAATAGCTGCAAAACAAATGCGCTGGAGTCTGCCTGGCGATACCAATCAGCCGTGCGCGTCGCTTGTGCTGACGATGCTGCAGCAGGTGCTACCGGTGTTGGTTCTGGCTCTGCCACGGGCGCAGCCGAAGTAGCGTCCACAGGTGCCTGCGCCAGATCTACCGGTTCCGCCGGCTCGGGCGCTACCGTTACCTGCTCAGGGGAAGCTGAGGAAGTGCTTGGAGCGTCTGCTTCCGCCTCGGCTACGTCAGCGACAGATGGCGCAGCGATCTCAACAGTCTCTGGTTCCAGGGTAACTGCATTCAGCTCCGTCAGTTCGGCCAGCTGACGATCTTCTTCGACGTTGACCGGGTTAACTGGCTCCGGCAGTTCAAGCACGGTGCGGGAAGGCTCATCGACAGTCTCGTTGCTGCCCATCAGCCAAGCGACACCGATACCTGCCGCCACCAGCAACACGGCAATCATTGAGCGTACTGGCACCACTCCGCCTGAGCGCCTGCTGGGGCGAGCTGCGGGCTGCTCCATCGCATCTTCCATAACCTGTCTGGCGACCGTATTGATGCGCCCAGGCCAGCCACTGCTGCGGCGATGAATTTCTTGCAACTGCTCGTCATCCAGCAAAGCCAATTCCTGACCCGCCGCTTCGAGGCGCTGAGCAATATAGTCGCGCGTCTCGTCAGGTGAATAGGGGTCCAGATCAATTCGGTGCACCCACTGTTCTGCAGCACCATCGGTATCTATCTGCGGCAACAACAGGGAAATATTTTCGTCAGCAAACAGGAAGATCCTGACCGGCGAATCCGCGCCTCCGCTCAAACCCAGGTCAGCCAGATCCTGCAGGGCCTGCAGCTCCAGCAGCTGGGCATCATCAACGATCAGATACAGTTGCACGCCGCTTTGCTTCAGCTGCTCGGCACGTTCAAGCAATGCGTCCGTGGAACGGCCCTTGGCGTTGACTGCCTGACAAAGGTAACCAATCAACGCGGACTCTTCGGAAAATTCGCGAGCGGTGGCCACCACACACTGGGTCGTATCCTTGTTACTACTGGCCACTAGCACCTGGCGCAGCAAGGTCTTGCCACTTCCCTGGGGCCCGGTCACCAGTAGAAGACGGTCACCAAAACGGGCCAAATGGTGGAGCTGTGCCAATACCGTTTTGCGTTGCGGTGTAAAAAAACGAAATCCCGGCGTGCGGGCCGCAAAAGGATCATGACTCAACTGATAATGATCAAGAAACTCATCGAGTCCGCCTGCGGCGCTGATATTGATATCCGGTTCAACTGTCATGACTGATCTGCCGCGAGTGTTGCCTGCAAGGAAGCAGAATCGAATTCTGCGCTGACGACGGCCTGCCCTAACGCCTTGAGCAAAACCAGGCGCAACTGTCCGTCGAGTACTTTTTTATCTACTGCCATCAAATCCATAAAATCGCCGACCTGCATATTCCCGGGCGGTGAAACCGGCAAACCCGCAGCAGCAATCAACGCTGTCGCTCTATCGACATCGGCCCGGCTAATCCAGCCCTGCCGACAGGACATATCCAGCGCCATGACCATCCCAGCGCCCACCGCCTCGCCGTGCAACCACTGCCCATAACCCTGATGCGCTTCGATCGCGTGGCCAAAGGTATGACCCAGGTTAAGAATCGCGCGAACACCACCCTCTCGCTCATCCGCAGCCACTACGTCGGCCTTGATCTGACAAGAGCGGGCAATGGCTTCGGTGACAAGGCTCGGATCAAGCGCCCGCAGACCGCTGATATTGTCTTCAAGCCAAGCTAGAAACGCGACGTCACGAATCAGGCCGTATTTGATAATTTCAGCCAGACCGGCACTGACTTCTCGCGCAGGCAGCGTTTTCAGACTTTCGGTGTCGATCAATACCGCTTTGGGCTGATAAAAAGCGCCGAGCATGTTCTTGCCCGCCGGGTGATTAATCCCGGTCTTACCACCCACCGACGAATCCACCTGGGACAACAGCGTAGTCGGCATCTGGATGAAATCCACACCTCGCTGGTAACAGGCAGCAGCGAAGCCAGTCATGTCACCGATCACACCTCCACCCAGCGCTATCAGAGTGGTCTTGCGGTCATGCCGCGCAGCAAGCAGAGCGTCAAATACCTGTTGTAAAGTGGACCAGGTCTTGAATGCTTCACCGGTCGGCAGCACCACTTGTAGAATTTGATACCCCTTGAGGGCCTCACACAGCGCCTCAAGGTATAACGGCGCTACGGTGTCGTCCGTCACAACGCAAACCTGTTTCCCACTGATATGCCGAGCAAGCAACCCTGACTGGGAAAGCAGGTCGCTACCTATATAGATCGGGTAACTGCGATCACCCAGATCAACGTTTAATTGCTGCATCAATTTCTCTCCGACACGACTCCGGCAAGAATACAACAGGCGCACATATTGTGCTCAGCCCGAATGTCGACTCATGAATGGAATTGGATACTGGAACGATCTAGTCGTCAGTGCCTTGCAACCGGCTTAGGATAGTATTGACGACAATTTTAGGCCCGCGCTGGTCGGTATCGATAGTGACGTCGGCTATCTCGCTGTAAAGCGGGTCACGGCGCGCCATAAGATCACGCAACACCTTCTCTGGGTCGGCATTCAGCAACAACGGACGTTGCCGGTCCTTGGAGGTGCGTTGCAGCTGCTGATCGACACTGGTGCGTAGATACACAACCAGACCGTTGGCACTCAGGGCTCGCCGATTCGCCTCGCGCATGACCACCCCCCCACCGGTGGCCAGAATGATCCCGTGCTCTTGCACCAGCTCGGCAATCATCGCCTCTTCACGCTCGCGAAAACCCTCTTCGCCTTCCACGTCAAAAATCCAGGGTATGTCAGCGCCAGTACGCGCCTCGATCTCCCGGTCTGAGTCCTTGAAAGGGTATTTGAGTTCTTTGGCAAGCAGACGCCCGATGGTGCTTTTTCCAGCGCCCATCGGGCCGATCAGAAACACATTACGCAAGGTGATTACCTAGCAACCGTAATAGCTCCATTGTTGATGATACGAGGCGTCAGGAAGATAAGCAGTTCCGACTTGTTTTCCAGAGAGACGTCACGACGGAAGACTTTGCCGAGAACCGGCAGGTCGCCGAGGAAAGGAACCTTTTCGCGAGTAGTTTGAGTTTCGCTGGAAAATACACCACCAATCACGATGGTTTCACCATCACCAACCAGGATCTTGGCATTGACCTCATTCTTGCGAATCGTCGGCACGCCGTTAACCTCGTTGGTAAAGTCCGGCTCATCCTTGGTTACCACGACTTCCATGATCACCTGATTGTCCGGGGTAATCTGCGGCGTTACTTCCAAAGACAGCACGGCTTCAGCGAAGGCTGTAGTAGTGGCGCCACTGGAGCTGGCTTCCTGGTAGGGGATTTCCGAACCCTTGAGGATCTTGGCAGTTTCCTTATCAGAGGTAACCACTTTCGGCTGGGAGATAATTTCACCGTTACCGGTGCTTTCCATCGCTGACAGTTGCAGGTCAAGAATGGTGTTGTTGGTGATAAAACCGATACCGATACCCGAAGTCGCGCCCGCTACACCCATATCAACAAAAGGTGAGTTAGTTGAAGGTGTAGGCATCTGACCCGTACCGCCAGGATTACGCCCGAATACATCGAAGCGATCACCGGCATTGATACTGCCGCCCCAACGAACGCCCAAAGCCTTGTCGAAACCGACGTTGGCTTCAACGATGCGAGCCTCGATCATTACTTGGCGAACCGGGATATCCAGTTGCACGACGATACGACGCAGCTCGTCCAGCTTCTGCTGCGTCTCCAGTGCGATGATGCTGTTGGTACGATCATCGACCGTAATCGAGCCGCGTTGCTCACCGTCACCGGCGGTCACTGAAGCGAACAGGCTGGCGATGTCGGCAGCACGAGCGTAGTTGACCTGGATCAGCTCACGTCGCAAGGGCGCCAGCTCGGCAATTTGCTGCTGGGACTCCAGCTCTTGGCGCTCTCTGGCGGCAATCTCGTCTGCCGGAGCCACCAGGAGCACATTACCTATTTTGCGCTGGTCCAGACCCTTGGTTTTCAGTACCAGATCAAGCGCCTGATCCCAAGGCACGTTCTGCAGGCGCAGCGTAATGCTGCCCTGAACCGTGTCACTGGCGACCAGATTCAAATCGGTAAAGTCGGCGATCAACTGCAGCACCGAACGTACTTCGATATCCTGGAAATTCAGCGATAGTTTCTCGCCGGTGTAAGAAAAAGCTTCGGAACGGCGTTTTTCCACTTCAGTCTGAGTCAATGGTTTGAAGCTGACGATCAAACGATTATCCGCCTGGTACACCAGATGCTCATAAAAGCCGGTTGGTTCAATGTTGATCACGCTGTTGCCGCCGCTGGTGCTGGCGCTAACGAAATTGACCGGCGTGGCAAAGTCCTTCACATCCAGGCGCACGCGCAGCGCATCAGGTAACTGAGTATCTGGGAATGTCAGCCTGACACGCCCGCCCTGCTCAGCCACATCAACCTTTACCGAAGGATCGGACAAATCAACGATGACGTTGCCCTCGCCCTGCTCACCACGACGGAAATCCAGGCTGGTGATAGAGCGTCCTGCCATGGCCGCCGGGCTGGTCACAGCAGGCTCTGACGTGGCGCGCCAGTCAGTGGTGGCCGCTGGAACTGGCTGGGCTGCGCTGGCAGCTGCAGGCTGCGGTGCGGCCTGGGCATAGCCTGGGGCACTGTCGGAGCCGACCATGACATATAGATCGTTGCCATCTACTCGGGTGGCGTAAGGCACCAGATCGGTAAGGTTAATGATCAGACGGGTACGGTCGTTAGCCTCGACCACAGTCACGCTACGCGCATTCCCCAACCCTAGATCGCGGGTACGCTCACCGAGCTCGTTCTTTACACCAGGCAAATCGATGGCAATGCGCGCCGGCTGATCGATGGTGTAGCCTTTTGGCGCCGAAGTTATTGGCTCGTCAAAAGACAGTTTCAACTCAACCCGCTCTCCAGGCAGAGAGGCAACATCCAAGTTTTCAAGATTGGCGGCCAAGGCCAGGGGGCTAAGCAAGGCCATCATGGCAGCAAGCGTAATTTTTTTGGTTAAAGGCATTTGATTGCGTTCCACGCGTGACTGTTTGCAGTTCATTTTGTCTCTCCCTGGTTGACTTATCCGCGCTCAGGCAAGCTGAGCGTTCGCGGGCGCTCCAACCAACCACCTTCCCCGTCCGGGACGATTTCGACTACGTCGACACGGCCTTCTTCAATACTGGTAATACGGCCGTGGTTACGACCCAGATAGTCACCAATCCTTACCCTATGCACGCTGCCCGCCCCGCGGACCAAAGCCTGCATACCATCCTGATTACTCAGGATGCCAACCATCTCGAATGCCTCGATATTGAAGCCTTCAAGAAACTGCTTTACACGATCTTCATCCGGCTTCAAATCCTGCGTCCCACGCTCGCGCTGACTTAAGTCAATCTTGATCGGCGGCTGGAAGGGGCTACGCAACGACGTCGCACTGTAAGTGAAGGCCTCGTAGGGCGCAAAACGGGGCAGCGGTTCGATATTGCCAGCGGGCCGTGCACGTGTTTCCGCCATGAAGGCTTGCAGGTCACTGAAGCTACCGTCACTACACCCGGCCAACAGCATTGGCAATACGAGGGCGAGGCCCAATACGCGCTTTTGCATGATCATTATTGGCCCCCTGCTTCGTTGTAGCGATAGGTTTTCGCGAGAATATCCATTTTCAACAGATCCGGATTGCCCTCGGTAACCGGAACAATATCGAAATCATGCAGTGTAACGATGCGCGGCAGACCTGAGACGCTGCTGACAAATGTGGCGATATCGTGATAACTGCCCTGCACTACGATCTTTATCGGCAGCTCAATATAAAACTGCTGCGCCGACTCCGGCTGCAAAGTGATCGACTCGAACTCCAGACCACTGTTAAGGCCCATCTGGGTAATATCTTCAAGCAGACCGGGCACTTCAGTGTCGCTGGGCAACTGCTTCAACAGGGCACCGAAGCGCTCTTCGATTTCAACCAACTGTTCCTTGTAGGCTTCCAGATTGGCCGCCCGAAAAGATTTATCGGTAAAGTCTTTGCGCAAAGCCACTTCTCTGGCTTCGGTCTGCTCCAGACTGGCCTTCATATCTTTCAAATGAAAGTGATAGCCAGCGAACAAAAGGGCGATGAACAGGAGCAGGCCGACGATAAACTTTAACGCCCCAGGCCAGACTCCGACATTGTTGAAGTCGATATTATTGATATCGATCTTGCGAAAACTATCCTTGATTTGAGACATACTCATTGCTGCTGCGCTCCCTCAGCAGAAGCCTTCGGCTCAGTCTGACGGACTGAGAGCTCGAAAACGTTAGCCTGATCAACGCCGCCCGAGGTAACCGCGCGCACCGCAGTCAGGTTCGGCGAAGTCATCCATTCAGAGGCATCCATCTGACGCATCAGATTGGAAACCCGGCTGTTGGATTCGGCACCACCTTTGATATTGACGGTCGAGCCACGCATATTGACCGAGGTGAAGAACACGCCATCTGGCAAGGTCCGCGCCATCTCGTCAAATACCCGAACGATGATTGGACGATTACCCTGCAGATCCTGAATGATCTTCATGCGGTCAAGCAGTTGCGTGCGTCGCGCTTGCAGCTGTTCGATCTCCTTGATGCGCGCTTCCAGCAGCGTGATTTCGTCCTGCAGGAATTTATTACGCGCGTTCTGATGATCAATTTTGCCGGCGTAAAAGCGGTCGCCGAGGAACACCAGTGCACCCGCCACTATCACGATCAAGGCCAGAATGGTCAGAAACTCTTTCTTGCGCTCTTCCCTGAGCTGCTCGCGCCAGGGTAATAGGTTAATGCGAGCCATTAGTCGAAACTCCTCATTGCCAGACCACAGGCAATCATCAATGCCGGCGCATCATTACTAAGCGCCACTGCATTGACTTTGTTTGACAGGGTCATGTTTGCAAAGGGGTTGGCGACCAGCGTGGTGGTACCAATCTTTTGCTGTATCAGATGATCAAGTCCCGGTATGGAGGCTGTACCGCCGGCAAGAAGGATGTAATCCACATCGTTATACTGGCCACCGGCAAAGAAGAATTGCAGAGAACGAGATACCTGCTGAACCACTGCGTCCTTGAAAGGCCCCAGCACTTCACTCTCGTAATCGTCTGGCAAACCACCCTGTTTTTTCGCCAGACCCGCCTCTTCCTGCGACAAACCGTAGCGTCGCTGAATCTCGTCAGTGAGCTGCTTGCCACCGAACAATTGCTCGCGGGTATAAATGATCCGACCCTTGCTCAATACGCTGAGGGTCATCATGGTGGCGCCGATATCGATCACCGCAACGGTCATCTCATCGCGGTCACCATCAAGCTGATCGATGACCAGATCACAGGCTCGCTCCATCGCGTATGCCTCGACCTCGACCACCCGTGCGCCCAGTCCGGCAAGCGCTAGCGCTGCCTCGCGAATATCGACGTTCTCACGGCGACAGGCGGCCAGTAGCACTTCAGCTCGATCGGGATTGCGCGGTGACGGCCCCTGGACCTCGAAGTCTATCGCAACCTCATCCAGAGGATATGGAATGTACTGATCAGCTTCTAGCTTGATCTGCTCTTCCATTTCCTCTGGGTCGAGATCCGCATCCATTTCAATGGTCTTGGTGATCACCGCAGAACCGGCGACCGCAACGGCGGCTTGCTTGAGAGAGCTGCGCGACCGGGCAAGGACTTTCTCCAATGCCTGGCCAACACCTTCAAGCTCGACGATGTTTTTTTCTACCACCGCACTAGGTGGGAGAGGTTCAACCGCATAGGCCTCGACCTTATAACGGTTACCTGAGCGACTGAGTTCGAGCAGCTTCACCGTAGTGGAGCTGATATCAATGCCCAGTAGCGTATTCGCTTTTTTCTTTATGAGCCCTAGCACAGCCAATTTCCTATCAGCATCCGACACTTACGGACGGTTTATGTTTTCCTACATTAAATAACAGTCCTTGTACAAGCGCAAATAGCTAAAACAAAAAAAATGCGCTTATAATGCAGACTGTTAACCCGTTCTCATCGCACCACACAGCTAACCAATTCATTTGTCAGGGAATTTGCCTGTCCCTTATGCGCTTTCTAAAAATTCTATTCTGGTCTCTACTCGCCCTGATAAGCGCCCCAATCATGGGCCTTACCGCTATTGCGCTGTATCTGAGCCCCGGCTTGCCGGACGTTGAAACGCTGCGCGATGTGCAATTGCAGACGCCGTTGCGGATATATAGCACAGATAGCAAATTGATAGCAGAATTCGGTGAAATGCGCCGCATACCTATCAGTTACGGCCAAGTGCCGGAAAACTTTATTAATGCAATTCTCGCAGCCGAGGATGACAACTTCCTCAATCACCACGGTGTGGACCCCATGGGCTTGCTGCGCGCCGTTACCGAGCTAGTACAAACCGGGAGTATTCAAACCGGCGGTAGCACCATCACCATGCAGGTGGCAAAAAATTATTTTCTGACCAGCGACAGGGTCTTTTCTCGCAAACTCAACGAGATACTCCTGGCACTGCAAATCGAGCGATCACTTAACAAGCGCGAGATTTTCGAACTCTACGTCAACAAGATCTATCTCGGCAACAGAGCTTACGGCATAGAAGCTGCCGCTCAGGTTTATTACGGCACCTCGATAGATCAACTGCCACTCTCCGACCTGGCCATGATCGCCGGTCTGCCCAAGGCGCCGTCACGCTACAACCCGATCTCCAACCCCGAACGCACGTTGTTGCGCCGCGACTGGATCCTGGGTCGTATGCTGAGTCTGGGATATATAGACCAGGCCGAGTATGACGAAGCCGTTGCCAGCCCGATCACGGCTACCAACCATGGCTCCAATCCCGAGCTGGAAGCGCCCTATGTGGCCGAGATGGCACGCCTGGAAATGCTCAGCAAGTTCGGCGACAAGGCCTATACCAATGGCTATCACGTGTACACCACAGTCGATAGCGAGCTGCAGACGTTAGCCAACGTATCACTGCGCACCGGTCTGATGAGTTACGACCAGCGCCATGGTTACCGTGGTCCCGAAGCGCGGCACCCGGACAGCAAGCCTGACGAGTGGCCAGAACTGTTGAAGGATTACCGCGGCCTGGGTGGCCTGCTGCCGGCAATGGTAACCGGCGTGGCCGATGACAAGGTGACGCTGCTGCTGCGTGGCGGAGCGCTGGGCGAAATCACCTGGGAAGCGATGCGCTGGGCTCGCCCCCACCTCAATGCCAACAGTATGGGACCCAACCCGAATAAACCCGCAGATGTATTGGCAGTGGGCGATATTGTTCGGGTAGTACCGGTCGAAGGCATCCAGTTTCGCCTCACCCAGGTACCCGAAGCCCAGAGTGCGCTGATTTCCATCTCGCCGCAGGATGGCGCGATTCAGGCTCTGATCGGCGGCTTCTCTTTCGTTGAAAGCAATTACAACCGGGTTACTCAAGCACGCCGCCAACCCGGATCGAGCTTCAAGCCCTTCCTCTATGCCGCCGCGCTTGATAACGGTTACAGCCCGGCAAGCATGGTCAATGATGCACCACTGGTGTTCTTCGATGACTATCTGGATTCTGCCTGGCGGCCACAAAACTCTGGCGGTGATTTCCTCGGTCCGATACGCCTTAGAGAAGCCTTGTATCGCTCGCGCAACCTGGTGTCCATCCGCTTGATGCAGGACCTGGGGGTAGACAAAGCTCTCAGTTATATCGAGCGCTTCGGCTTTAGCCGCTCGGACCTGCCACGTAATCTGTCTGCCTCGTTGGGCACGCCCGAACTGACACCGCTGCAGATCGCCCAGGGCTACACCGTCATCGCCAACGGCGGCTACGCCGTCAAGCCCTACCTGATAGAGCGGATCGAGGATTATAACGGACAGATCCTGGAGGTCACCGCCGCTGCAGTGACGCCAGCAGCCCGTGAACGCCATGAGGAACGGTTATCTCATTACGCTCAGGCGGCCAATTTTACCGATGCCGATTTCACCATTCCAGAGCTGCCCATCGCGGAGGAAGTAGTCGACCCACGCACGACCTATCAGCTCACCAGCATGCTGCAGGACGTCATTACCCGCGGTACGGCAGTACGAGCAAGAGCGCTTCAGCGCAAGGACCTGGCTGGGAAAACAGGCACCACCAACGATCAGAAAGACGCCTGGTTTGCTGGATATAACGGTGATTTCGTCACCGTCGCCTGGGTTGGTTTCGACCAGCCAAGTACGCTTGGCCGCCGCGAGTACGGCGGCACCGCTGCGCTGCCGATCTGGATGGATTTTATGGCTGGCGCACTGGATGGCAGACCTGAGCACAGTCAACCCATCCCCGAAGGGCTGACCAGCGTACGCATAGACCCGGCCACTGGTCGCACCTCACGGCCCGGTGCCTCTGACGGTTTCTTTGAGATATTCAAGGAAGAGGACGCGCCTCCGGCCTGGGACGAAATTGAAAGCGGCGCCTATCCGTCCGGCGGCAGCGACTCACTGCCCCAAGGCTTGTTCTAACAACATTACAAGGCCTGGTCGAGCGAGCGTGCGCCTGCTCGACCAGGCGTCCCACCTCAAGCATGCTCTGACCTGCAGCCGCTGGTTACAGGCAATCCATTCGGTCAGACGATAACGTCTTATTCCTTTCACTCATGTCTCTCTGCTAAACCAGCACCCATTGCAATAAAGCCGTAGGATTTCCCTTATCGGAAACAAATGATCGGTAAAAAAACAATATCAGGTGTCCGCCATGCATGAACCAACCTATCTGAGCGAGCTGAAACAAAAGCAGCAGCACGCGTGGCCTGAGCAGAGCGCGCAGGCGCCCGTCTACCCGCTGGGAGAAAAGCCGCTGACCGAATATCTGCGACATTGGGCCGAAACCACGCCGGACAAACCGGCCGTGCGTTTCTACGGCCATGACCTCAGTTACGCCGAACTGGATGATTTGAGCGATCGCTTTGCCGCGCTGCTGATCGAACAGGAAGTGCGCCCCGGCGATCGGGTGGCAGTATTCATGCCCAACTGCCCGCAGCTGCATATCGCCTTTTACGGCATTCTCAAGGCCGCCGCCATCCATGCTCCGGTCAGCCCCATGGCGATGCCGATGGAGCTCAGCTACCAGCTCAAGGACAGCGGCGCCAGCGTCATTGTCTGCTTCGATCAGTTGCTTCCAGTGTTTCGCGAGATTCGCGAACAGACCCAGGTGCGGCTGGCCATTGCGACCAGCCTCTCCGAGATCTGTCCCGCAGAACCGCCGATTCCGGTACCCGACCTGCTGCGTGCTCCTAAACTGGCGGTCACCGATTACATCGACATGCTCCCCGCGCTCAAGGGTATCCAACCGGCAGCGGATCTGCCGGTACCGGCACTGGACGACATTGCCGCGCTGAACTACACCGGCGGCACCACCGGCCTGCCCAAAGGCTGCATCCATACCCACGGCGATATGCTCTACACCTGCGCCAGTTTTGTCCCTGCTGCATTGGGTCTGGACAGCAAGCGCGTCAGCCTGAATTTCATGCCCGAGTTCTGGATTGCTGGCGAAAATGCCGGTTTGCTGTTCCCGGTTTTCTCCGGCACCACCCTGGTGCTGCTGGCCCGTTGGGACACGCTAACCTTCATGAGCGCGGTGCAGCATTACCGGGTAAATCACACCGGGCTGCTGGTCGATAGCGCCTCGGAAGTGCTCGATCACCCGCAGGTCAGCGAATTCGATCTCAGCTCACTGCAGATCACCAGTTGCGTGTCCTTTATCAAGAAGCTGACGCCCGAATACCGCCAGCGCTGGCGCAAGCTGACCGGTTGCACGCTGTTTGAAACCAGCTTCGGCATGACCGAAACCCACACCTGCGATACCTTTACCGCTGGCCTGCAGGAGGACGACTTCGATCTCAAGTCGGCGCCGACCTTTGTTGGCCTGCCGGTACCCGGCACCGAGTTCAAGGTCTGCGATTTCGCCACGGGCGAGTTGCTGCCGCTCGGCAGCGAGGGTGAGTTATGTGTGCGTTCACCTTCGCTACTCAAGGGCTACTGGAACAAGCCCGAGGCCAGTGCAGAAGCATTGCGTGATGGTTGGCTGCATACCGGCGATAGTGGTGTGATCACCGAGCAGGGTTTTATTCGCTACCTGGGCCGGCGCAAGGAAATGCTCAAGGTCAACGGCATGAGCGTGTTTCCCAGTGAGCTGGAAGCCATGCTTGGCCAGCATCCGGCGATCCTCGCCTCCGCGGTGATCGGCCGCCACGACGACAAACGCGGCGAATGCCCGGTGGCCTTCGTGGTGAAAAAGCCCGGCAGTAATCTGGACGCGCAGCAACTGGTAGATTGGTGCAAGCAGGCGATGGCCATTTACAAGGTACCGGAGGTGCGACTGGTAGATTCCCTGCCGATGACCGCCACCGGCAAAGTGAAAAAGAACGAACTGCAGGGCTGGCTCTGATGACCTTCAAGAAAATAATGATCGCCAACCGTGGCGAAATTGCCATCCGTCTGGCCCGCGCCGCCGCCGAGCTGGAGATGCTCAGCGTGGCGGTATTTGCCGAAGACGACGCCCAGTCCCTGCATGTGCGCAAGGCCGATCAGGCCGTCGCGCTCACAGGCCGTGGTGCCAGTGCCTACCTGGATGCCGAACAACTGGTCCGGCTGGCGCAAGAGCATCAATGCGATGCAATTCATCCGGGCTACGGCTTCCTCAGCGAGAACGCGCGCTTTGCCAGACTCTGCGATGAAGCCGGCATTACTTTTATCGGCCCGGCGGCGAGCGTACTGGAGACCTTCGGCGACAAGGCCAGCGCCCGGCGGTTGGCGCTGGAGCACAACGTGCCACTGGTACAGGGCACCAACCAGAGTACCAGCCTGGAGCAGGCGCGAGCCTTTATGCTGAAGCTAGGCGCCGGTAGCGCCATCATGCTCAAAGCACTGGCTGGCGGCGGCGGACGCGGGATGCGCGCGGTGCTGGATATCGCTGATCTGGAACAGGCTTTTGCCCGCTGCAGCTCCGAAGCCAAGGCGGCCTTTGGCAGTGGCGAGCTCTATGCCGAACGGCTGATTCGCAATGCGCGGCATATCGAAGTGCAGATCATCGGCGATGGCCAGCAGGTCAGTCATCTGTGGGAACGCGACTGTACCCTGCAGCGGCGCAATCAAAAGCTGCTTGAAATTGCCCCAGCACCCGGCCTGGACCCCGCACTGCGCCAGCGCATGCTGGAAGCCGCGATCAAACTGACCGCTGCGGTGGCCTACCGCGGACTCTGCACCGTGGAATTCCTGCTGGACGAGGACACCGGCGACTTCGTTTTTATGGAGGCCAACCCGCGTATCCAGGTTGAGCATACCGTGACCGAGGCCGTGACCGGCATCGATCTGGCACAGACGCAAATCCGTCTGGCTGCCGGTGCCAGCCTTGAAGAGCTGGGACTTACCCAAGGACAGATCCCTGCCGCCCAAGGCTACGCCGTGCAGCTACGGATCAATCTGGAGAGTATGGGCAGCGATGGCAGCGCCAAGCCGGCTGGCGGCACCCTGAGCGCCTATGAGCCACCTAGCGGCCCTGGAGTCCGGGTCGATGGCTATGGCTACAGTGGCTACACCACCAGCCCGAGCTTTGATTCACTGCTGGCCAAACTGATCGTGCATGCCAACGCCGACTACCAGGCAGTGCTGCGCCGCGCTTATCGAGCACTCTGTGAATTCCGCCTGGAAGGCGTCAGCAGCAACCTGCATTTTCTGCAGAATCTGCTCGCCCACCCGCAGGTGCAGAACAATCAGGTGACCACCGGCTTTATTGAAAGCCATGCCGGGGAGTTGATCGCCGCTCGCGCCAGCGAGAACAAGCAGGCCCACCCGCATCTGTATTTTCAACACGCAGGTCATGCCCTGTCATCGCCAGCAGCGGCAGTGGATGCGCCGGCCGGTACTGAGCCACTGAACGCCCCGGTGCAGGGCGTACTGATCAGCCTCGACGTGCAAACCGGTGACAGCATCGCTGTGGGTCAGCAAGTCGCGGTAATGGAAGCGATGAAGATGGAATTCGTGGTCAAGTCCGAGCGTAGCGGTATCGTCCGCGTGCTTGCCTGCGCTCCTGGCGACAACCTGTTCGAAGGCAATCCGCTGCTGTTCCTTGAGCCTGCCGAGGTTGAAGGTGGCGACGCGCTGAATGAGGAGCAGGTGGATATCGCCCATATCCGCGCCGACCTGGCCGAACTGCTGGAGCTGCACGCCAATCTGACCGATGAGCGCCGACCTGACGCGGTAGCCAAACGCCGTAAAACCGGCCAGCGTACCGCCCGCGAGAACCTGGTGGACCTGCTCGACGAAGGCAGCTTTATGGAATACGGCGGCCTGGCGCTGGCCGCGCAGCGCACCCGTCGCAGCCACGCGGATCTACTGAAAATGAGCCCGGCGGACGGGCTGATTACCGGCATCGGTACGGTAAATGCCGAGCTGTTCGGCGCCGAAGCCGCGCGCTGCATGGCGATGAGTTACGACTACACGGTATTCGCCGGCACCCAGGGCGCAATGAACCACAAGAAGACCGACCGCATGCTCGAGCTGGCCGAGCAGTGGCGCCTGCCGCTGGTGTTCTTTACCGAAGGCGGCGGCGGCCGGCCAGGTGACATCGACAAGGTCGGCGTAGCCGGACTCGACTGCACCACATTCATGCGCATGGCGCGCCTCAGCGGTAAGGTACCGCTGGTGGGCGTGGTATCCGGCCGCTGCTTTGCCGGTAACGCCGCCCTGCTCGGCTGCTGCGACGTGATCATTGCCACCGAGAACGCCACCGTGGGCATGGCCGGCCCGGCGATGATCGAAGGCGGCGGCCTGGGCAGTTACTCGCCCGAGCAGGTGGGTCCGATGAGCATGCATGGGCCCAATGGTGTGATCGACGTGTTGGTCAAGGACGAAGCCGAAGCCACTCGCGTGGCCAAGCAATATCTGGCGTATTTCCAGGGTGACCTGGTTGGCGGCGACTGTACGGATCAGCGCAAACTGCGCCATCTGATTCCGGAAAACCGCCTGCGCGTTTACGACATCCGCGAAGTCATTGAAACGCTGGCTGACACTGGCTCAGTACTGGAGCTGCGTCGGAAGTTCGCGCCGGGGCTGATCACTGCGCTGATCCGGATCAACGGCAAGGTCTTCGGTTTGATAGCGAACAATCCCATGCATCTGGGCGGTGCCATTGATGCCGTGGCCGGCGACAAGGCCGCACGCTTTATGCAACTGTGCCAGGCACATGGCCTGCCGATGGTCTCGCTGTGCGACACCCCCGGTTTCATGGTCGGACCGGAGTCCGAGCGCCAGGCAACGGTGCGTCACGTGTCGCGCATGTTCGTCACCGCGGCGAGCTTGAAAATACCCTTCTTCACCGTGGTGCTGCGCAAGGGCTACGGCCTGGGTGCCCAGGCGATGGCGGCGGGCAGCTTTATGGCGCCGATGTTTACCATTGGCTGGCCGAGCAGCGAGTTTGGTGCGATGGGGCTGGAGGGAGCGGTCAGACTGGGCTATGCCAAGGAGCTGGCGGCCATCGAAGATGAAGGCGAACGTCAGGCTCAATTCGACAAGCTGGTTGCCGAACTCTATCGTCGCGGCAAGGGCGTGAGCATGGCCAGTTTCCTGGAAATCGACGCGGTTATCGACCCGATGGAAACCCGCGACTGGCTATTGCGCGGCCTCAGCTCCGCGCCGCCGGAATCCTTGACCAAGGGTACCCGACCATTCGTCGATACCTGGTAGCGTAAAGCGAGCGGCGCGGATTTTGCTGTTAAAGCGAGTCCAGAGCGATCACCCGATCTGCTTTGGGCAACAAGGCCGCATCATGACCCAGAAACAGCGCCGTTCTGCCCTCTAGCCAGGGCTCCAGGCGCTGACTGACTCGCTCACGCGTGACCGCATCCAGGCCGCTGAAGGGCTCATCCAGAATCACCAGCGGCGCGTCCTTGAGCAATACGCGAGCCAAGGCCAGGCGCCGCCCTTCGCCACCGGACAGCTGTTTACCCGACTCACCGACCCAGGTGTTGATACCTGCCGGTAGGGCACTGACCAGCTCGGCGAGATCGACCATTTCCAGCACCTGCCAAAGCTGCTGGTTGGTGGCTGCCGGATTGGCCAGCAACAGGTTGGCGGCAATGCTGTCATGCAGCAATTCGGTGTGCTGGGTCAGATAGCCGATCTGCGCTCGCCATTCGCTCAGCGACAACTGCTTCAACGGGGTGGCCGCCAGCATCAATTGCCCGGCATCAGGATCGATCAGCCGCGCCGCCAACGCGGCCAGGGTTGATTTACCGCTACCGGATGGACCGATTATCGCCAGCCGCTTACCCGCCGCCAGGGTCAAATCCAGCTGCTGCAGTCCCGCGTACTTCACGCAGACATCCCGCCAGTGCAGCGTCAAATCTGCAGGCAAAGCCGCCGGCTGAGCCGGGTCCAGCAGCGCCGTACTCATCGCCGCCTGCTGATTCAAGCGTCTGGCCGCCGCGCGAGTACCGCCATATTGCGCAAAGGCCGCCGGCAGCCCGGCAAACCCTTCGCTCAAGGCCATCAACGCCAGCGGAATCATCACCATGACTGGCCCCGACACCAGCCCGGCAATATAGGCTTGAATGGTGCCAAACAGCCCCACCACCACTGCGCCCATTACCCCGAGCGTGGTCAGCGCCTGACCAAAGGCAATGCGACCCTGCAGCACCAGTTGATCGTCCAGCATCCGCTGGCTGGCTGACAGCAACTGCTGCCGATGTGAGCCCAGCGTGCCGGCGGCGGTCAGCTCGGCCAAACCCTGCAACTGCTCGACGGCCAGCACCCGTAGGCCGTCCAACTGCTCTACTCGGCGGGCGCTGTAATGCAAACCCAAGCGCGCCATCCCCAATGTCAGCGCCAACAGCAGTGCCAGCAGCAGAGCACCAATCAACAGCGCCAGTGATGCATGGAATATCGCAATCAACCCGCAGACCAGCACAACCCCCAGCAACGCCACCAGGGGTGGCGCCAGCAATCGCAGATACAGGGTGTCCAGAGTATCGATGTCGGCGGTCAGCCGATTCAGCCACTGCGCCGCGCGCAGCCGGCCGAGGGTCGCGCCGTCCAGCGCTGCCAGCGCCGCGAAGTGCTTACCGCGCAGATCCGCAAGCAGACTCAGCACGGTATTGTGATTAAACACCCGCTCAAAATAACGCGCGACGGTGCGCGTCAGAGCGAAGAAGCGAATGCCGCCGCCAGGCATATACACATCGAACATCACCCGTTGGCCCGCTGCCCACAACAGCGCTGTTACACCGGTGGCAGTAATAAACCAGCCCGACAGCGCCAGCAGCCCGACAGCGCTAAACAGCGTCAAGGCCAGTAGCAACGCGCCAATCCACAAACGTGCGCGGCGCTGCATGATCAGATTCAGCCAGGGTTTGAGTTCAGACATGCGTCAGTCTCCCCTTGACCAGCTCGACACGGCGATCCGCCAACGCCATCAGCGCAGGGTGATGGGTCGCTATAACCAGCGTTTTGCCACTGCCCGCCAACGCCCGCAACGCCTCTATCACTTCGGCTTCACTATGCTCATCAAGGCTGGCGGTGGGCTCGTCGAGCAATACCAGATCGGCGTCAGACAACCAGACCCGCGCCAGCGCCAGGCGCTGCGCTTGCCCGCCGGACAGCCCGCGTCCGCCTTCGCCCAGCGGCGTATCCAGGCCAGCGGATTGAGTTGCCAGCAAGGGGCCGAGCCCCACCGCCTCGATGGCGCGCAGCATGCCTGGCGAATCCGCCTGTGGCGCAGTCAGTCGCAGATTGTCGGCCCAACTGCCTTGAATCAAAAAGGGCCGCTGCCCCAGCCAGGCAATCGGCTGCTTACCGGGTGAGCGTCGGAATAAACTGATCACACCCTCGTCGGGCTGTACAAAGCCGGCCAGGCAATGCAGCAGACTCGACTTGCCTGAGCCCGACGGTCCCACTAACGCCACAACCTGGCCAAGACCGATGTTTAAAGTGATCCGATCAAGCACGCGTCCGCGCCCAGGGTAAGCAAGCACCAGATTTTGTATAGAAAGTTTGTCAGCATCCGCGGTAGATGAGCGGTGCTCAGGCTGGATCAGGCTGGCCGATTCGTGCTGCAAAGCGGCCAGACCATCCGCCGCCGCCAGCGCCGCAGCCCGATCATGATAGGCCTGCGCCAGGCTGCGCAGCGGCTGAAAGAACTCCGGCGCCAGCAGCAGAATAAACAGACCGGAAAACAGCGTCAGTTCCGCTGCCGGCCCATACTGGATATAGCCGAGCAAACCAAAACCGATATACATGGCCGCCACGGCTATCGCCACCGAGGCAAAAAACTCAAGCACAGCCGACGAGAGAAAGGCCACGCGCAGGGTGCGCATGGTCACCGAGCGATAGCGCTCGGCCGCCTCCTGTACCGACAGGGTGGCCGCGCCGACCTGACCGAAAAGTTGCAAGCTGGTCAGGCTGCGCACCCGATCAAGAAAATGCCCAGCCAGTCGGCCGGCTTCGAGTACGTGTTGCTGGCTGACTTTCTCCGCACTCATGCCCACCAAGGCCATGAACAGCGGAATCAATGGCGCCGCGAATAGCAAAAACAGCGCCGCAAGCCAGTCGAGCCAGAACACCAACGCGAGTATTAGAAGCGGGGAAAGCAATGCCAGCCATTGCTGCGGAAGGTAGCGCGCGTAGTAACCGTCCAGCGCTTCCACCTGCTCGACCCATTGATTGGTCAGAGTCGCGCTGGAGCGATCTGCCAAACGCACCGGCCCCAAATCGGCCCAGCTACTGGCGATCTGCACCCGTGTCTGCTGGCGTACCTGGGCGCTGGCACGCTGACCACAACGTTCCTGGGCGCCCTGCGCCAGGGCGCGCAACAGAATGGCCAACGCCAAACCAGCACCCGGCCATAGGAGATTGAAATAGGGCACCTGCGCGACCAGCAGGGCATGTACCAACCAGGCAATCAGGCCCATCTGCGCCATGACTGTTAGAGTATGCATAAACCCCAGCAGTACCGCAGCGTGCAACCAGGGCCGGACTGCCAGCCCCTGGAGCCGCAACCAGTTGCGGCTGCGGCGACCGGACTCAGTGATAGCCTTCACCCACGCGGACCTTGCCGCGGAATACCCAGTAGGTCCAGGCCGTATAGGCCAGGATAATCGGAATCACGAACAGCATCCCCAGCAGCAGAAACAGCTGTGACTCCGGAGCCGAGGCCGCATCCCACAGGGTGAAGTTCGGTGGGATCACATAGGGCCAGCGGGTCCAGAGCAGACCGAAGTAGGTCGAGGCAAACATTGCCATGGTGGCGATAAAGGGCAGGACCTCCTTGCGCTTTCTCAGCCCACTCCAGACCTGGAAGGCGAAGAACAGCGCCAGCACCGGGAAGATCCAGATCCAGCGAATCACTGCGAACCAGCGCTCAAAGGCGGCAGGGTCAACTGAAGGCGTCCAGATGCTGATGATCGCGAACACGGCCAGCACCGCACCGAGTAACCAGGGCGCCAGGCCGTAGGCCCATTCCTGAATATAGCCCTCGGTTTTCATGATCAGCCAGGTGCAGCCAAGCAGTGCATAACCGGCCATCAACCCGATCCCTGTCATCACAGTGAAGGGCGTCAGCCAATCAAACGCACCGCCGGCGTAGGCCAGGCCTTCGGTCTCATAGCCCTGAATATAGGAGCCGACCACCACGCCCTGGGCAAAGGCGGCGAGAAAGGAGCCGCCGGCAAAGGCCCAGTTCCACAGGTAGCGCGAGCTTTTTGCCTTGAAGCGGAACTCGAACGCCACGCCGCGAAAGATCAGACCGGCAAGCATCAGGAACACACCGATGTACAAGGCTGGCAAGAGAATCGAGTAGACCAGCGGAAAGGCACCCAGCAGACCTGCGCCACCCAATACCAGCCAGGTTTCGTTACCGTCCCAGACTGGCGCCACCGAGTTCATCATCACATCGCGGGCGTCCTCATCCGGGGCGAAGGGGAACAGCATGCCCACGCCCAGATCGAAGCCATCCATCAGCACATACATGATCACCGCGAATGCGATGATCATGGCCCAGATCATCGACAGGTCGAAGATTTCCATTTCCATGTTCAGGACCCCTTCTGTTCGAATGAGACGTCGCTGCCCGAGAACGGACGCGCCGGCCGGTGTACATCATCATCCAGCTCGGTAACACGCTCTGGGACCTCCAGACCGTCCTGTAATACGCGCATCAGGTAATAAAGACCCGCGCTGAATATCATCGCGTAGACCAGGATGTAGCCAAGCAAAGTAAACAGCGCCATGCCGCCGGTCAGCGACGGAGTCACGCCCTGCGCATGGGTCATCAGGCCGTAGACCAACCAGGGCGCGCGCCCGGACTCGGTCACGATCCAGCCAGCCAGAACCGCAATAAAAGGCGTGACACTCATCAGCCGCAGCCCTTGCAGGAACCAGGGCGTTTGCCAATAGCGCTGCTTATGGCGCAGCAGCAGCCCGGTAAAGGCCGTAGCAATCATCAGCAATCCCAGACCCACCATCACCCGGAATCCCCAGAAGACTATGGCCACCGGGGGCTGTTCTTCCGCCGCGACCTCATTAAGCCCCGGCACCTCTCCATTGAGGTCATGGGTGAGGATCAGGCTGGCCAGTTTGGGGATCGCGATTTCAAAGCGGTTACTCTGGCTTTCCTGATCGGGCCAGGCAAATAGCAGCAAGGGCACGCCGGAGGCGGTTTCCCAGTTGCCTTCCATTGCCGCTACCTTGGTTGGCTGATGCTCCAGCGTGTTGATACCGTGGAAGTCACCAATAACCGCCTGGGTGGGCGCCAGAATCAGAATCAACCACAGGCACATGGACAGCGCCTTGCGATTAACCTCGATCTCACGTCCGCGCAGCAGGTACCAGGCGCTGACCCCCGACACCACAAAAGCCCCCGTCAGGAAGGATGCAACCGCCATGTGGGCAAAGCGATAAGGGAAGGAGGGATTGAAGATCGCTTCGGTCCAGGAGGTAACAAAGAACACGCCGTCGCG
The DNA here is from genome assembly GCF_009497895.1 of Halopseudomonas pelagia. NCBI lineage: Bacteria > Pseudomonadati > Pseudomonadota > Gammaproteobacteria > Pseudomonadales > Pseudomonadaceae > Halopseudomonas > Halopseudomonas pelagia. The sequence continues at coordinate 4,394,514 of NZ_CP033116.1, forward strand.
CAGTTCGACACCGGCGGGTGTATGCATCCAGCTATTGGCCGCCAGAATCCAGAATGCGGAAATGAAGGTACCCAGCGCTACCATGCAGGCAGCAAACAGATGCACACCCTTGGGCACCCTGTTGCGACCAAACAACAGCACACCCAGGAACGCCGCCTCGAGGAAAAAGGCGGTGATCACCTCATAGCTGAGCATCGGCCCGAGGAAGTTGGCGGCTGCGTAGGAATAGTTACTCCAGTTGGTGCCAAACTGGAAAGACATGACAATGCCCGATACCACGCCCATGGCAAATACCACGGCAAACACCTGTACCCAGAACTTGGACAGGCGTTCCCAGACTGGATTGCCGGTCTTGAACGACAGCGCTTCGAGGAAGGCAATAAAAGATGCCAACCCGATGGTAAAGACCGGAAATATCGCGTGAAACGACACCACAAATGCAAACTGGATGCGTGACAGCAGGAGAGGATCCAATTCCATGCGCACAGCTCCTTAATGGAAAAGTTGATGCCGCGTATGCGGTAAATGGCAGCGGGTCAGTTAAAACGGAACGAGGCTGTGACCGCATCTAGGCCGGGAATGTTCCAGAGCCAAGCACGGCCCTGGTACATGTTCTAGCAGATAGTGTGGCCCCAGATGAGGATCGGGGCCAGGTGGTAAAATGCCGCAGCGGTAACTGGGTGTTAAATCAACAACCAGAGGGTAACGGCCAGGGGCAGCAAGATTGCCGTAGTGATGCCCATCAAGCTCATGCCCAGAGCGGCAAAGGCGCCCGCCTCTTTACTGCGTTCGAGCGACAGGGCCGTGCCTATCGCATGCGCGCAGATGCCCATCGACAGGCCCCAGGCCGCTTCTGATCGAACGCCGACAATACGTAATAACCAGGGACCGAATACCGCCGCTATAACCGCAGTGATCATTACAAAAACCGCTGCCAGCGCGGCTATGCCACCGGTCTGCTCGGCAACCAGCATGGCTATGGGCGTGGTCACCGATTTCGGCGCCATGGTCATGACCAGCGAATGTTCGATGCGCAGACCCCAGGCAATCACGATAGTTGCCAGCGTGGCCAGCGTGCCGCCTACCAGCAGCGTAACCAGTACCGGGGACAGAAATTCGCGTATGCGTTTCAGGTTTACATACAGCGGCACTGCCAGCGCCACCGTTGCCGGCCCAATCAGCACCATCAAGGGTGTCACGCTCTGGTGGTAAGCACTCAGCTCTCCGCCCAGAAGCAGGATGATGCCTATCAACAGCAGAATGGATACCAGCACCGGATGAAATACCGCCATGCCGCTGCGTTCGTAGAGCACCACACCGCTCTGGTAGGCCGCCAGCGTAACCCCGACCCAGAATAAAGGGTGATCCATGATCGCCTGCCAGGCCAACAGCAAACTGCCACTCATGATTGTGACTCCCGTGCCTGTTTGCGACGCATCATTCGCTCCATTATCCAGCCGCACAGCGGCAGGGCCAGAAACAGCGAAACAAACAAGGTGACGGCCATGGCCAAGCCGTACTCTGCCATTTCCGCGCCGTAGGCCATGACGCCCACAGCTGGCGGCACGAGAATCAGGGGAAGATATTTCAACAGGCTGCCGGCGGCATGTTCTAGCGGCTCGCCCACCTCGCCGCGCAGCACCAGATAGATCAGCAGCAGCACCATTCCGATAATCGGGCCAGGCAGAAAAGGCAGGAACAGAACGTTCAAACCCGTACCGAGCAACTGAAAAACGATGAGCCAAGTCAGTCCGCGTAACAGCATAAGTACATCCACTTACTAGCAGGTAACCCGCAAGGTTAAACACAGAACTCGCTAGTGCCTAGTCCCAGGTTGCGCCGGAGCATAAAAAAGCCGGGCACGGGCCCGGCTTTCTGCAGCGCTTGCTTGCTTTAACGGATCAGTAGCCGCGCAAGCTGGCGAAGCGATCAGCATGATAACGGTAGTCACCGAACAGCAACTGCGCCGCCCGCGCCCGCTTCATGAACAGGCCGACATCAAATTCGTCGGTCATGCCCATGCCGCCGTGCATCTGCACCGCCTCGTTCGTCGCCAACTCCGCCACTTCAGAACTCTTGGCCTTGGCCAGGCTAACCAGCTGTGATGCCTCTTCGGCACCCTCATCCAGCGCCGCCAGGGCCTTGAGCACCACCGACTTGACCAGCTCCAGCTCGCTGAACAGATGCGCGCAGCGGTGTTGCAGCCCTTGGAAAGAGCCCAGCACCACGCCAAACTGCTTGCGCTCCTGCAGGTATTTAACAGTCACTTCGAAAGCCTGTGATGCTATTCCCAGCAATTCTGCAGCCAGCTGTGCGTTCGCCACATCAAGGACCTTGTCGAGGACCTCAAAGCCCTGGCCCTGCTCGCCGAGTAGCGCACTTGCATCCACCTGCACATTATCAAATCGCACAATCGCGGCATTGCGGCTGTCGACCATAAAGGTGCGTTCAACGCTCACCCCAGCCGCCTGGCGATCGACCAGAAACAGGCTGATACCCGCACGGTCGTTCTTGTCACCAGCAGTGCGCGCCGAAACGATCAGCTTGTCCGCCACATGGCCATCGATGACGAAGGATTTGTGCCCGTTAAGCACAAAACCCGCACCCTGAGGCGCCGCCGTGGTGGTCACGCGTGCAGGGTTATGCCGCGGCGTTTCATCCACGGCCAGTGCGGTCAACAGCTTGCCTTCGGCAATAGCCGGCAACAGCGCCTGCTTCTGCTCAGTGGAGCCAGCCAACTGCAGTGCGCAAACGCCGATCACCGCCGTAGACAGCAGCGGGGCAACACTGAGGTTGCGGCCGGCTTGTTCAAATACCTGACCCATGCCGACGTTGCCGAAGGCCGAGCCGCCAAATTCTTCCAGCATCAGCGTACCGACAAAGCCCATCTCGACCATGCTCTGCCACAGCTCGCGGGAGAATCCGGCCTCATCGCGGTTGTCACGCAGTTGGCGCAACTGGCTGATCGGTGCGCTCTCGCTCAAGAAGCCCTTGGCGGCGTCCTTGAGCATCTGTTGTTCTTCATTAAGTACCAAAGCTGCCATCGTCTTTACCTCGAATCGATCACTGGAGCCCAAGAATGTTGCGGGCAATCACGTTCAGCTGAATTTCGGAAGTGCCACCCTCGATGGAGTTGCCCTTGGAACGCAGCCAGGTGCGTGGCAGTGCACCTTCCTTCCAGGCCTCACCTTCCCAGACCAGCGCATCGCTACCGCGCAGCGCAACCAGCAATTCCTGGCGACGCTTGTTCACTTCAGTGCCGTAATACTTGAGCATCGCCGATGCAGCGCCCACGCCCTGACCCGCCTTGGCTTCATCCAGCACCCGCTCGGAGGTCAGTTCAAACGCTCGCGCATCCAGCTCCCAACGGGTTACTTCACTGCGCAGGTAACCATCGGCCAGCTTGCCGTTGTCCAGGCCAATAGCGTCCACTGCCACCTGCGGCAATGTTTTCTGGCCAGCGGCGGTCTTGCCCATACCGCCTATCATCTCGCGCTCGTGGGTCAACAGGTATTTAGCGATAGTCCAACCGGCATTGATTTCACCCACCACCTGGTTCTTCTCGACCCGTACGTTATCCAGGAAGGATTCACAGAACGGCGAGTTACCGGAGATCAGCTTGATTGGGCGGGTAGACACACCCGGGGTAGCCATATCAAACAGCACCAGGGTAATGCCCAACTGCTTCTTGGCTTCCGGATTGGTCCGCACCAGACAGAACATCCAGTCAGCCTTGTCGGCGTAGGAGGTCCAGATCTTCTGGCCATTGACAATAAAATGATCGCCCTCATCCACCGCCTTGGTTTGCAGCCCGGCCAGATCGGAGCCGGCACCCGGCTCGCTGTAGCCCTGGCACCAACGGATCTCACCGCGCACGATGGGCGGCAAATGCTGACGCTTGAGTTCTTCGGAACCGAACTTGAGAATGGCCGGGCCGATCATCCATACGCCGAAGCTCGATAACGCCGGCCGCGCCTTGATCCTTGCCAGCTCTTCACGCAACACCTTGCACTCGGCGTTACTCAGCCCACCGCCACCGTATTCCTGCGGCCAATCCGGCGCCGTCCAGCCTTTCTCGGCCATGCGCTCCAGCCACAAGCGCTGGTCGTCGCTCTTGAACTTGAAGTTGCGGCCCCCCCAGCACTGCTCATCCTCAGCAGTAAAAGGCGTGCGCATGCTCTGCGGGCAGTTCTCTTCGAGCCAGGCCCGGGTTTCCTCGCGGAACGCGTGCAGATCGGTCACGGGAAAGTCTCCTCAATTGATCGGCTAATGGGACAAAAACGCAGAATACCCTAGTGACCGGCGCGCGGCGTTTTACTTGACCGGCGGAATGGTGACCCATCAGTCAGGGGAATGCATGGAGGCATAAACCAGTTCGGTTCAGGCAGTCGGGAAAAACAAAGGAAACGAAACCGCTTAGAATGCTGCTTAGATCCCGCGAAACCGCGCGAAATCATCAAGTGGTGCGCGGCGACTGCGCAATTGATTGGCCGGGGCGCTGGCGTCGGCATAACCAATCGACATGCCGGTAAACAGCATCAGTTCTTCGGGCGGCTCAAGAAAATCCGCGAGAGTGCGGTGGTACAGTGACCAGCACTCCTGCGCGCAGGAATCCAGACCCTCTTCGCGCAGCAACAGCATCAGGCTTTGCAGAAACATGCCCAGGTCCGACCACTGCGGCGGCCCCATTCGGCGGTCGACGTAGCAGAACAGTGCCAACGGCGCATCGAAGAACTGATAGTTCTGCGCGAACCAGGCCAGGCGCCCGGCCTTGTCATCCCGCGGAATGCCCAGCTCGGCGTAAAGGTCCTCGCCAAGCTGAAAACGGTAATCCCGGTAGGGCGATACCAGCTCCTCGGGGTACACCGCATACTCCGGTTCTTCTCCCCGGGGCGCCTCTTGCACACGCTCACGCATGATCGCCTTGAGACGCGTCAGCTCATCACCGCCAACCACAAAGATCTGCCAGGGCTGCAGATTACCGCCAGAGGGCGCGCGGGCTGCAGTGCTTAGCAGCCGGCGAATGCACTCACCGCTGACCGGCTGCTGAGTGAAGGCGCGCACCGAACGACGTGACAACATGGCTTGGGTAACGCTGCTGGCTTTATCAATCATGATGGACTCCTCAAGACCGCCCTCGGCAGCCAAATTTCGAGCATGCCGATATGCCGCGACGAGCGCAACTATCTGGAATGAAGCTGCATTTGGCATATCTATCGAGCCGCCCTTCTCGTTGCGCGGCGCAGGCGAAATGCCGATGATGCGTGAACGCTGATTCACCAATTGCGAACCTGAATGAGATGCCCTGCACCCATGCCCGACTCCAAACCCACGGCCGGCCCGGCCTTTGAATGTGCCATTACCCCCCGCTATACCGATCTGGATACCTGGCGCCACGTCAACAATTCACGGATTTACCAGTTGCATCAGGAGGCGCGCATCCTCGCGCATATCGACCGCTTCGGCGCTGATGCATGGTTTTCCGACGATGTCAGAATCCGCCCGCTGCGCAGCATTACCCAGTACCGTGAGGTGACCTGGTACGGCAGTGATGTGCAGGCGCGCGTGCAGGTGCTCAGCTGCGAACCGGATACCTACCGGGTGCGCAGCGAGCTGTCGCAGAATGGTCAGCATGTCGGCTCGCAGGAGTGTGTGATGGGCGCCTTCGTCAAAGGCCAGCGGGTCGATCTGCCGGAGCATGTTCGCGAGCAGTTGCAGGCTGCTGCGGCTGGCACGGCCGAAGCGCTGGCGCCGGATGACTATATCGGGGTGGCCAAGGCTGCGGCTCAGTGGCCTATGCGCCAGCAGCTCAGCGGTCGTTATGCCGATCTGGATGCCGACAGCCAGCGCAGTGAAGCGGCACTGGCGCGCTATATGGAGCAGGCGCGGTTTGGCGCGATTCGCGGAATGGATCTGGGTGGTCTGGGTATTCTGATTGCCGCAGCCGACATTAGTTTTCTGCACTATCGCCCCGGCTGGAAGCCAGTGGAGCTGGGCTCGGGCATTACCCGCATGGGCAATACCTCATTCGTTTTCACTGGCTGCGCGATCAGCGAGCATGGCCTGCAGGCGGTGGCCAACAGTGTGATGGTGGTAATCGACCAGGCCAGTGGTCGCCCGGCACCGCTGACCGAAGCCATACGCGAGCAATTGACCAAACTGAAGTTGTAAAAAAACCCCTGCAAGCCGAAGCATGCAGGGGTTGTTCAACTACTGAATTACATGGCCGGGAGTACGGCGATATCGATGATATCGTCCGGCAGATCAGCCACTTCACCCAGGGTGGTCGGTGCGCCAGTTTCCAGGTTCACCGTGTGCAGAGTGGTGCCGGTCAATACATAGGCAACATTACCGCCCTTGCCGTCGCTGGCGATATCCATCGCTGCACCGTCCAGGCCCTTGGCCAACTCACCTACGGTCTTCTGCACGCCATCATTCGGCGGATCCTGCAGCATCAGATTACCAGTCGCCAGATCAACGTTATACAGCGAGGTCTTCTCGGTACCGGCGTAGGAGTTGGTGTAAGCGCCCGCGACGATCTTAGCGCTGTCACCTGCGTAGTCGCCGTCTTCGGCGTAGGCCACTTCGCCATCGGTGATCACTTCACCAGTGTCGACATTGACGCGGAAGTTGGTGCCATCATCAGCCAGCAGACGCAGGCGGTCGGCCACCGGGTTGAAGTCCACTACCGCCTGGCCGCTGCCGGGCAGTTCCATATTCAGTTTTGCGCCAGCGGTAGCTGCACCGGAGGTCAGATCAACGGTGTACAGCTGATCACCACCGCCCAGGGCATACAGGTTGCCATTGGCCGGGCGCACATCGATGCCGCGCAGATCATCGGCGCCTTCGACGTCCATGCTGGCGGTTACGGTCAGTGCGTCACTGTCGATTTTATACAGCTTGCCATCTTCACCCAGGGCCAAAAGGCTGGCCGCGCTGACGGTACCGGCAGCAAGAGTCAAAGAAGTAGCCAGGATCAGTTTATTGAAAGTATTCATCAGTGATTCCTCGTAAGCAGTTAGCGATGGGCTTGGCCCATCCAGACAGGTGCTGTTTGCAAGTCACCTGTCTATCAATACCCACGAGGATCACTTTCAGATGTCCCGGATTGAAAATATTTTTTAGTTGCTCGCTGTCAGCACTGCTCGGCCGATGTACAACACCTCGCCAGTCGGCCGATCCAATGGCGAGCCGCCTGCCGGCTCCAGGGTCAGCTCGAACAGTTGTCCGGCCTGCACCGCACCAATCTGCTCGGCATTCAGCGTGACCTGTTCACCCGGCTCGATCAGGCCCAAAGAACGTGGACCGTCCGCAGGGTCGATCAGTGTCCAGAACTGCACCGAGCGGTCTTCGGGGATCTGATCTTCAACCAGAGACACCAGGCTCAGCGTACCCTCAGCATCGATATTCACCACCCAGCCCGGGCTGGCAGACTCGCCCGGCTCCTGCAGCACGGCGGTATAGGTTGCGCCAGCGGGAGCCTGGTCGCGCAGCACACCCGGTAGCCAACTGAGCAACACCAGCAGCGCCAGTGCGCCAGTGGTCAAACGCCAGAGGCCGAGGCTGTTCCACCAGCGTGCAGCGGGTGAAGCCGTTGACCGGCCATTCTCCGCCGGCATCCAGCCAAGGCTCTGCTGTATGCGCTCCCAGGTATTGGGCGCGGGTGTTTGCGCTGGCAGCTCATCGGCCAGTTCCAGCAAATGCCGTTCCCACTCCAGCGCCATGCGTGCGGCATCCTTGTCGGCCTCGATCAGCTCACGGACTTCAGTCGCTTCCGGTTCGCCGAGCAGCCCCAGAACATATTCGCCGATCAACGCACGGCGATCTGCGGGTGATGTTGGAATCATGCTTGCAAACACTCCTGCAATGCGCGTAATCCAGCGCGAATACGGCCCTTGATGGTGCCCAACGGGATGGTCAGGCGCTCGGCGATCTGGTCATGGGTCAAGCCGCGATAAAATGCCAGCAGTATCGGGTGGCGGCGCGGACGCTCGAGCTGCTGCAGGCAGCGACGCAGTTGCTTGCCTTGCCACTGCTGCGCCATATGCTCCTCGGCTTGCGGACTGTCATCCGCCATCTGCTCGATAAAGCCATCGTCAGCACTCACCAGCCGACCGCGGCTGCGCAACTGGTTCAACGCTCGGTAGCGCAGAATGCTGTAGATCCAGGCCCGCCCCTGACCCAGCGTCCGATCAAAGCGGTCCGCGTTACTCCAGATCTTGACGAAGGCGTCATGCAGGCAGTCCTCGGCATGGTCGCGGCGGCCCAGCAGAGTGATCGCCAAGCCGAGCATCTGCCCGGCCTCCTGTTGATATAGCCGCGCAAAGGCTGCCTTGTCCCTGCGTGCACAGGCTTCCAGCACGCTGTCGTAATCAAATCCGTTATCCGCCATGCTGTGTTCCTGTGCCGAGCACTTCGCTTACCCGTCCCTTCATGGCTATACCCGCGACCATGACCTCTGGATGTCCATTACCTGAAAATAACACTTTGCCGCCGCTACCGAATATTGCTTATAGCGTATCGCTTTGGACCTTAAGGGACTTTTGCTGAGGTTGCACTGTCTGATTTGGCAACTTTCCCGGTTTGAGCCCAAGCGGCGCTTCTCTTAACATTGACAGTTAACATGGCAGCGCTTTTAGCTTCAGGAGTACCAGTGCCCCCAGAATCCAACAGCGCGTCGCTCTCTTCAATGCCATCGCCAATGCCCGCCCCAGCCTCCCGCCCGGCTAGATCGCGTACCAGGCAATTGCTCGGCTTTTTGCTAAGTCTGGGAGCCTGGCTAGTATTGTGGGCGCTGCTCAGCGGCAACCAGGGCTGGGCATTCGGGACGCCTTTGGCTGTTCTTGCGGCCTGCGTCAGTTGGCAGGTAAGGCTGCATGCCGAACCTGTGCATCTGAAACATCTTCCCGCCTTTCTCGGCTTTTTCCTCGCTGAACTTTTTGTTGGCGGCTGGGACGTCGCCCGCCGTGCATGGCATCCACGCCTGCCGATCAAGCCACAATGGGTGCGCTACCAGATGTCCAGCACCGAGCCGCGGGTACAGTTGTTGCTTTCGGCCATGGTCGGATTGTTACCCGGCACCTTGGCGTCGCACTTCGACGGCCAGACGTTACACCTGCATGCCCTGGACCATCGGCAGAACTGGCACGAAACCATAGCGCGGCTGGAACGCAAGCTCGACCGGTTGCTCAAGAAGTCTGATCCATGACCTGGCTGGCAAGCATCCTTCTGCTCAGCGTCGGTGCGGGCCTGTGGCGAGCCTGGCGCGGCCCCACGCAGGCTGACCGGTTGATGGCGGTGCAACTATTCGGCACCAGTGGGGCGGCGACTCTGATGCTCCTGGCTCAGGCGCAAAATATGCCAGCCTTACTGAATGCGGCCCTGGTTTTGGCACTGCTCGCTGCAGTGGTCTGCGCCGCGCTGGTCCAGCTGCTGAGGAGACGTCATGACTGAGTGGCTGATCTGGCTCAGTTGGCCATTGTTGCTAGCGGGAATGTTCTTTTTCATTTCCGGCACACTCGGCGTGTTGCGCTTTCCCGACGTATACAGCCGCCTGCATGCTGTGACCAAGGCGGACACTCTGGGGCTGGGGCTGCTGGCCGCCGGTTTGGCTCTGCGCAGCGACGGCTGGCAGCCGGCATTGTTGATGCTGCTGATCTGGCTACTAGTGATGGTTTCGAGCGCGACCGCTTGCCAGTTATTGGCGCGTCACCAGCGCGAATTCGATAGCGATGGCGGTGCCGAGACCAGTGCCAGCCAGAAGCCTGAGGAGCAGCATGATCAACGCTGACCTTTTGTTCGATCTGACGTTGATTCTGCTGTTACTGGGGCTCGCAGTAGCGGCCATTCATGCTCCGAAGCTTTACACCAGCATAGTGATGTTCATCGTCTTCGGTTTGATGCTGGCGCTGACCTGGGCGCGGCTGGGCGCGACGGACCTGGCGCTGGCCGAAGCCGGAATTGGTGCAGGACTGATCGGCGTCATGCTGCTCAGCGCCATGGGCCGCAGCCCTCCAGAGCCAGCTTCCCGATCACGGCCGCTTCAACATATCGCCAGCCTGACGCTGGCTGTACTGGTGTTGTTACTGCTGACCCGGGCGGCCATCCCCTTGCTGGATGCCTCACCCCTCCTGCCACAACAGGTCGCGCAGGAACTGGACAACAGCGGTGTCAGCCACCCGGTAACGGCGGTGCTGCTGAACTTCCGCGCCTGGGATACCTTGCTGGAGCTGGTGGTACTCTTGCTGGCGCTGCTTGGGGTGCGCCAGTTGCAGCCATCCACCGGCCCACGACCGCAAGCCTGGCCTTTACTGGTTGCCTGGAGCCGTGTGATCGCGCCGTTAGTGGTCATGGTCGGGGGCTATCTGCTCTGGAGCGGCAGCCATGCACCCGGCGGGGCCTTTCAGGCTGGGGTAGTTCTGGCCGCTGGCGTGGTGACGCTCCGCCTGAGCGGGCTACTGCCCAACATCGGCTGGCATCAATGGCCGTTGCGCGCGCTGGTGCTTGTGGGTGTGGCGCTGTTCAGCCTGGTTGCCGCGACCAGCGCCTGGCTGGGCGAGGGCTGGCTGGCTTATCCGCGAGAGTGGAGCGGCGGGCTTATTCTGTCGATTGAGATTGCCGCGACGCTATCCATCGCTGCGGCGCTGACATTGCTGGTGATCGGTGATACCGAGGAGCTGGCCGCATGACGCATACCCTTTTGTATCTCCTGACCGGACTTGCTCTGTGGCTGCTCGGCTTGCATGGACTGCTCAGCCAGCGGCATGCGCTGCGGCGTATTATCGCCGTCAACATAATGGGCAGCGGCGTGTTTATGCTGATGGTCGCGCTGGCCAACCGCGTACAACCGATTGACCCGGTATTGCAGGCGTTGGTGGTCACCGGTCTGGTCGTCGCGGCCAGCGCCACCGCCTTCGCGTTGCGGCTGGCTACCGCCAGTGCGGATAGCTCCGATCAGGAGCCACAATGAATTTCGCATTGCTCAGCCTGCTGATTCCGCTGACGACCAGTCTGCTGTTGTTGCTTTTGCGCTCGCGTGCCGGCGCGCTGGTGATTCTGGCCAATACGCTCAGCCTGGCTGCAGCGGGCTTTGCCTTGTACTCGGTAATTGAACAGGGCACCCAGCAACTGGCGCTGGGCGGGTGGGATACGCCGCTGGGCATTCGCTTCGAACTCAGCCCGCTGACCGCGGTACTGCTGGTGTTCACCGCCCTGGTCCACCTGCTGGTGGCGGTATATGCCGAACGCAGCCGTCATAGCCAGACTCGTGATACCGACTTCTGGCCGCTCTCATGCCTGCTGCACGCCAGCCTTGCGGCGCTATGGCTGTCGCGCGACCTGTTCAACTGGTATGTCACCCTGGAGCTGCTCGGGCTGGTCGCCGTGGCCATGGTGATTCTCTCCGGACGCAAGGCTCACGTCCCCGCGTTGCGCTATCTGCTGCTCTCGCTGGCTGCCTCGTTGTGTTACCTGCTCGGCGTGGCCTTGCTGTATGGCGAATATGGGGTGTTGGATCTGACCTTGCTGGCCGAGGTAACCAGCAACACCGCCACCACACAAATGGCGCTGACGCTGATCACTCTGGGCCTGATGCTCAAGGCCGCGTTCTGGCCCTTGCACCTGTGGCTACCGGCCGCGCATGCCGCGGCACCAACTGCCGTCAGCGCGTTGCTCTCGGCGCTGGTGGTCAAGGGGCCGCTGTTTATTCTGTGGCTATTATGGAGCCGCATCGCGCCGGTCGAGTTTGCCCAACAGGCAGGGTTGCTATTTGCGCTGGCGGGTATTATCGCGCTGGTGGCCGGTGGCTGGTCGGCGCTGCGTACACCCTGGCTGAAAGTGCTGGTCGCCTACTCGACGGTGGCCCAGCTGGGCTATGCGTTACTTGCGCTGGGCCTGTTGCTGCATTGGCAACAAAGAGAACTATCGATTGCCCTGTGGCTGTTCGTGCTGGCTCACGGGCTGGCCAAGGTCAGCATGTTTCTGGCCGCAGGCGAGATGCAGGCCACCCTGGGCAGCAAGCGCGTCAGCTCGCTCAAGGGCGCCAGCCAAACCATGCCGCTAGCGATGTTCGCCTTTGCCGTGGCGGGCGGTAGTCTGGTCGGCCTGCCGCCCAGCGGCGGCTTTGTCGCCAAGTGGGTGCTGCTGCAACCGCTGTTCAGCGATCCGGCCAACTGGCCGTGGGCCTTTGGCGTGCTGCTCGGCACGCTGGCCAGCGCCGCCTACGTCTTTCGCGTGGTGGCCATTGCCTTTGATCGCGCCGATCCCACGCCGCCGAATTATGACCCGGATGCATTTGCCCAGTGGCTGGCGATGTTGCCCGCCGTGGTGGTCTGGGCCATGGCGCTGTTCAGTGAACCGCTGATCATCTGGTTTACGGAGGTGGGCCTGTGAACCTGTCGTGGACCACGCTATTACCGCTGCTGATCATTCTCAGTTCGCTGATACCCGGGCTGATCATTTTCAGCCTGCGCGAGGATCAGGTCCGCCTGCGTATCACCTTGAACCTGACAGGTGCGATGCTCAAACTCAGCCTGGTAGGCTTGATGTTGCTCGGCGTCAGCCAGGGCTTGGAATTCCGTTTCAGCGTCCCCTTTCTACCCGGCGGTGGGCTGGTACTGCAGGGCGATGCGCTGGCATTGCAGTTCATTACTCTGTCTTCCATCCTCTGGTTGGCGACGACCATCTACGCTATCGGCTACCTGGAAGACTCGCCGCTGCGCTCGCGCTTCTTCGGCTACTTCAGCCTGTGCGTCAGCGCTACCGTCGGAGTGGCGCTGGCCGGCAACCTGGTGACCTTCCTGCTGTTTTACGAGCTGTTGACGCTGGCGACCTTCCCGCTGGTAGTACATCGGGGCACAGCTGAGGCGCTGCGCGCCGGGCGCATCTATCTGAGTTACACGCTAGGCGGTGGCGCATTTTTGCTGATGGGTGTGGCGCTGCTGCACAGTTTGACCGGCAGCCAGGATTTCGTCCCGGGCGGCTACCTGCAGCCGCTGCTGCAAAACCACAACGCCAGCCTGATGCTCGCCTTCGGATTGTTGATCGCCGGTCTGGGCGTCAAAGCTGCGTTGTTGCCACTGCATGGCTGGCTACCACAGGCCATGGTCGCACCGGCCCCGGTCAGCGCGCTGCTGCATGCGGTGGCCGTGGTCAAGGCCGGCGCCTTTGGCATTGTGCGCGTGGTTTACGATGTTTACGGTGTGGAGCCCATGCAGGCGCTCGGGCTGAGTGTGCCGCTGATGGCGCTGGCCGCAGCGACGATCCTGTACGGTTCGTTCAAGGCTTTGCAGCAGCGCGAAATCAAGAAGCGCCTGGCCTACTCGACGATCAGTCAGGTGTCTTACATCACCTTGGGTGTGGCCATGCTCGGCCCTATCGCAGGAGTCGGCGCGCTGGTCCACCTGGTGCATCAGGGGCTGATGAAGGTCACCTTGTTTTATTGCGCCGGCAACTTCGCCGAAACCCTGGGTATCCACCATATTCGCGAGATGGACGGTGTCGGCCGGCGCATGCCGCTGACCATGAGCGCGTTCACCCTGGGCGCGCTGGGGATGATCGGTGTACCACCCACCGCGGGCTTTATCAGCAAATGGTACCTGGGCTATGGCGCGCTGGATGCCGGCCATGCCTGGGTGGTGCTGGTGTTCGTGCTGTCCGGCTTGCTCAACGCGGCCTACTTCCTGCCGCTGCTGTACCGCGGCTGGTTTGCCAAAGCGCCGACAACCTGGCCGGCTGAATCCAATCTGGGTACCGGCAAGCCCGGTTGGGGCGAGACCCACTGGATGTTGCTCGCGCCCGTGATGTTCATTGCTGCGCTGGCATTGTTGGTGGGCATCTTTGCCGGTACTACGCTGAGTCCGCTATCCTGGAGTCAACTGATCATCAACCGGGAGTTCGGTTTATGACCCCCCTGTGGTGGATAGTTGTTCCGCTTATTCCCTTATTGGCTGGGGTGTTGCTGTGGCTGCGGCCAGAACGTGTCGCGCCCTGGTATTGGTTAGCCTGCATCCCGGCACTATTGCTGAGCATCTGGCCGGCGCCGGCGCTGGAATTGTCGCTGCTCTGGCCTGGCGCCAGCTGGGGCGCCGATGACCTGCTGGCGCGTGCGTGGCTAGGCTTCAGTGCGGTGTTGTGGGCCTGCGCCAGCCGCTTTGCGGTAGCGGACCTGAACGACGGCCGGCGTCTGCAGCGCTTCTGGCTGTTCTGGCTGCTCTCGCTGACCGGCAATCTGTTGCTGGTGATCGCTCAGGATGCCGCCAGTTTCTATATCGGTTTCACTCTGATGAGCCTCAGCGCCTACGGGCTGGTAGTGCATCTGCGCGGCCCAGCGCCCCGTCAGGCCGGGCGCATTTACCTGCAGCTCGCGGTGCTCGGCGAAATGCTGATCTATGCCGGGATGCTGCTGCGCATGCATGAAGCTGGCGGTTTGCTCGATTTTGCCGACTGGCAGAGCATCCCCATCGGCGCTACGACCGCGGCTCTACTGCTTGTCGGGTTTGGCCTGAAGGCGGGCTTCTGGCCGCTGCATGTGTGGCTGCCACTGGCCCATCCAGCGGCTCCCGCCGCCGCCAGTGCGGTGCTCTCCGGCGCCATGATCAAAGCCGGGATACTCGGTATCTGGCGCTTTTTACCGGCGCAGGATGCGCTGCTGCAACACTGGGCTGTCTGGTTGCTGGCCATCGGCGCGATCAGTACCTTTTACGGTGTGCTGCTCGGACTGCTGCAACATAAAGCCAAGGCTGCCCTGGCTTACTCGTCGGTCAGCCAGATTGGCTATCTGCTGATCATCCTCGCCCTTGGCTGGCACCAGCCTGAAGCCCGACCAGCCGCTGCTTTGATGTTGGCGCTGTATGGCGTACACCATGGCCTGGCCAAGGGCGCGCTGTTTATGGGCGCCGGACTGAGTGCGCACGGGCGGCTCAAAGGCTGGCACTGGATCTTGATGGCCATACCCGCGCTGGCGTTGGCCGGCTTGCCATTCACCAGCGGCGCAGCGATCAAGGTATTGCTCAAGGACAGCGTCAAGAGCAGCCTGCCGGAAATCTGGCTGACCGTGCTCAGCATTGGCTCCTTGGCGACGCTGCTGGTGGTGGCGCGCGCACTCTGGCTGATGCGCCAGGCCCAACAGGCTAATGAGCTACCGGTCGCGCAGACCAGTCAGATTTTGCCCTGGAGCTTGCTCTGCATCATGCCAGTTACGCTGCCCTGGCTGTGGCCTGACATGCGCGAAGCGCTACTGCATAGCCTGCCTGGCTATGCGCTCTGGGCCGCCACCTGGCCGTTGGCGCTGGGCTTGGCGTTGAGCCTGATGGCCATTCGGTTCAACTGGCGTATACCCGCAGCCCTGGAGCATCTGCCGAATCCCGCCAGAGCGGCATCAATCCGCTTTAAACGCTGGATGAGTCGCCCGCCCAAACCAGCCCCGACTCCGGCGAACCGAGCACAACGCTGGCGCGATCTGGAGCGCCGCTGGAATCGCTTTGTTCAACCTGACGCGGTGGCCGCCAGCGCCTGGCTGATAGCTGGGCTACTGCTGCTCGGATGGCTTAGCTGAGAGCGCCTTTTCGGTGTCCAACGGCGCCTCGGCGGGGAATGATGCCTGGACGGGGCAGACCCAAAACGTTAGGGTAGCTGCCACCGGACCGACCCTTACAGCGCTTTTTGCGCTTGACTGCGTGCGTTGATCTGGCCGCTGTACCTCGGCGTTTACGTCGAACTCTTGCGCTACCAGGCCGCTAACGCCGGCCTTTATCTCGCTACAGACATTCCTAGAAAGATGTTCTGTTTTTGCTTACGTCCTGCGGTGGCCGCTCCGAATATGGAATTCTGGCCTCTGCGAAGGATGATCGGGCTGTATTGCCTATGGGTACTCAATGAACGAACAAAACTTCTATCAGTTCTCGACACTGACCGTACTTGCCTTGCTTGTCGCCTTTTACGGCGGCACTTACCTGCTGACCTTGCTGATCAAAAAGAAAAAGGAAAATACCGACGCCTTTATGGTCTCCAATCATCAGATTGGTTTTGGCCTTGGCGCCGCCAGCATGACCGCGACCTGGATCTGGGCCGCTTCGTTCTACGGCGCCGCCACCTCGGGTTATACCTACGGAATCTCAGGACCTTTGCACTACGGCCTTTGGGGCGCCTTGATGATTCTGTTCATCTATCCGTTTGGCCGGCGTTTCCGCGAGCTCGCGCCCAATGCGCACACTCTGGGTGAGCTGATCCACGCCCGGCATGGCTCGTCCAGCCAACTGATTCTCGCGTCTTCAAACATCCTCGGCAGCATCATCAGCCTGATGGTCAACTTTACCGCCTCGGGCGCACTGGTTTCAGTGCTCTCGCCGCTGTCCTTCCAGGCTGGCGTAGTCATCGCCGGTGTCGGCGTACTCTCCTACACGCTGTGGTCAGGTTTTCGCGCCTCGGTACTCACTGATTTCGCTCAGTTGATGGCGATGATGGCCGTGGCGATTCTGATCATTCCCGCGGTGCTGTTCGCCCTCGGCGGGCCGAGCACCTTGGCTGACGGCATGAGCCTGCTGACATCAGAGCAAGCCAACCTGTTCTCGATGGATGCCATCCTCAACCAGGGCGCGCCATTCTTTGTTGCGGTGCTGGCCTATGCGATCGGCAACCAGACCATCTCCCAACGGCTGTTCGCTGTGCGTGAAGACCACATCAAACCGACCTTTATCACCGCGACCATCGGCTACGGTGCAATCGTTATCGGCCTCGGCATGATTGGTTTGATGGCCTTGATGACCGGTATGGAGCCGATTGATGGCGACATGAATAACCTGATCCCGCAGATGGTATCGCTGTATCTGCCGCCGGTATTTATCGGGCTGTTCTTCATTCTGGTGATTGGCTCGCTGTCATCGACTGCCGACTCGGATCTGTCCGCGATGTCAGCCATTGTCATGGCCGATGTGTATGGCAAAAATATCGCCAAGAACAAGCCTGACCCGACCAAGATGCTGTTTATCGGCAGGCTGACGATGATCGTCGCGACGCTGATCGGGGTGATTCTCGCCAGCTTCTCGATGGATATTCTGATCATGCTGGTCTTTGTTGGCGCACTCTGGGGCGCCATTGTGTTCCCGGTCATCGCCAGCTGTTTCTGGGATCGGGTGACCAACGCGGCCTTCACTTGGGCGGTCGTCGCCGGTCTGCTGATGTTCTGTATCGCCCGCTTCGAGCTGCTGCCCATGATCAGCGTGGTGGCGGTGCTGTTTGAGTTACTGGCTGCCGTTGGTGGTGGTGTGGTGCTCGGGTTGATGGCGTTCGGCTTCTGCGGACGTCGCATCGGGCTGATCGTTGCCGCTCTCAGCGCTGTCGCACTGGCATTCTTCTGCGTCGGCTTCCTGCGCGACTACACCGTCCTGCTCGCATCGCTGATGGCCTACGGCGTCAGCACACTGGTCTGCGTCAGCATCAGCCTGTTGAGCTCGAGCAAGTTCGACTTCACCCAGATTGATCAGAACGTCATCAACTACGATCCGGTCAAGCTGCCCCAGGCTGACTAGAAATCACTCCGTGCGCAGGTGCGCTTTGCAGCGCACCTGCCAGACAAAGGAAGCACTCATGCAAACATTTATTCTGGCACTTTACGTATTGATCTGGCCGCTGGTATCACTCGCCGTACTCGGGGTTATTGGCCTGGCGACCTTGAAGGATATCCGCGTCGCGCGGCGCGAGAAGCGCGAACTGGTTTAACCGCTCGCGCTCACCCGCCGGGCGTCGGCTACAACAGGCTGGTTACTTATCTGCCAGACCTTTGAGCAACGCTTTGTGGAAGCGCTCGGGCTCCTGGATCTGCGGCGAGTGGCCCAGATCCGGGAACTCCACCAGCGTAGCCTGAGGGATAGCCTCGGCGGCTTTCTCACCCAGCACGTCATAGCGACCCAGCGTCTTCTGAATATCCTTGGGCGCCTGCGCCTTGCCAATGGCGGTGTTGTCCTTCTCGCCGATCAACAGCAAGGTCGGCATCTGCAGCTGGTCGAACTCATGCACCACCGGTTGGGTAAACACCATGTCCGAGGTCAAGGCCTGGTTCCAGGCGACCCGTTCCTTACCTTCGCCCGCATACATACCCGCCAGCATCTCGACCCAACGATCGTATTCCGGCTCCCAGGTATTCACGTAATAGGTCGACTTCTGATAGGCGCGAATGCCTTCGGCGGTCTTGCCCAGTTCGGCCTTATAGCCATCGTCGATATTCTGGTAGGGCACGCCGAGAGCTTTCCAGTCTTCCAGCCCAATCGGGTTGACCATCACCAGCTGTTCGGTTTGCTCGGGGTACATCAGCGCGTAACGCGTCGCCAGCATACCGCCCATGGAGTGCCCCATAACCGTGACCTGCTCCACATCCAGCTTCCCCAGCAACGCATGGGTGTTGGCAGCCAATTGGTGGAAACTGAACTGGTACTGCTGGGGTTTGGACGACTTGCAGAAACCCACCTGATCCGGCGCGATTACCCGGTAGCCCGCCTCATGCAGTTCGGCGATAGTGCCTTCCCAGGTGCCGGCGCAGAAGTTCTTGCCATGCATCAGCATCACGGTTCTGCCATTGGCGTTGTCCGCCTCGGGCTGAACATCCAGATAGGCCATTTGCAGGTCCTGGCCCTGCGAGCTGAAGGTGAAACGCTCGACCGGGTACGCATATTCAAAGCTCGACAGCTCGGCGTCATATACGGGCTTGCTGTCTGTATTCTGGGCCGCGGCACTGCCGACGAAGCCGACGAAGCCGACAGTCGCGACACCGGCGATACAAGCTGCCATCAGCCTATTGATCATCAAGGGACCTGCCATTATCTTTCTCCTGTATTCAGTGGGCCACATGGCCCTGAACAGGATGACAGCATTTACCGCGCAGGATTCCATCCTGGCGCATTCTGAAACATCTGCGCACTACCTCCCTCGCTAGTACCTCCTTCGCTAGTAACTCCGCCGTCAGGCCGGTTCCGTCTTGCTCAACCTGCCCCAGTGAAAATAGCCGAACAGCAATACTTGCACGCGATGCCATAGAGGATTGGGCTGCTGCCGTAACCGCGCATCGACAAAGACCAGTTCAATCACATGAATAACCAAGGTGACGACCGCTACCTTGACCAGCATGCCTTCTCCCGTTGCCATGGACGGGAATAGCGCGACCACCAGCGCCGAGACCCACACCAGTGCCAGCAGAACCTTGCCTAAAATGAAAAATGTCATCTGGTTTTCCCTTCCCTATTGATCAATCTAGCTATACAGAAATGCCGGCCCAGGGTGTTCACGACCATCATCGACACCCACCTCCAACGCGACCAACTCATTCAGTCGAGCATTCAGGCCCTCGATCAGTTGGCGATGGGCCTGCAGGTTGTTGGCCAGGTTAACCAGTTCGTCCGGGTCGCTTTGCAGGTCATAGAGCTCAAGATCGTTGTGGGCGCTCAGGGTTTCGATGTCCGCGGGGGTATGGTGATTGCTCGGGGCGAAATAACGGGCGAATTTGTAACGCCCATCATGAATGCCGCGAAACAATGCACGGTTGTCCCTTGAGGGGCCCAGCCGCCCCTGGCGCAGTGATTCGCGGATAAGCGTCCAGGGCGTGACTTTGTCCGCATTAAGCATCACCGACTCGGTGAACTCCGGATCCAGATACATGCTCACGCCATAATTAAACAGATGGCCGCGTTCATCTCGGGCCGAACGCTGACTGGCACCACCCAGACTGCTGGCCAGACTCACACCGGCCAGATCGGGATAGCGCTCCGCTTGCTGCGCAGAGGATAAGCCCGCCAGCTCCAGCAATGTCGGCACTACGTCCACCGTCGAACCCAGCGCCGGGGTATCACGGGCATATTCAATATCCGGGTGGCTGACAATGAAATTGACCCGGGTGTTTTCCTTGTACATGTGCGGGCCCTTTTGCCGCAGCTTGTGCGCGCCGGCCATTTCACCGTGGTCAGCGGTCAAAATGACGATGGTGTCCTGGTCCCGCCCGCTGGCCTTGAGCGCGCCCAATACCTGGGCGATCGACTGGTCGACATCGCGGATGCAGTTGAAGTAGTAACTCTGCAAACCCTGCCAGAGCTGTTCATCTTGCGGATCAATATGCCCGTAGACCTGATTACAGATATGCACATCGGTCTGGTGTGCCCAGGGCTTGGTGCGCAGGTCTTCACGATAGAAACTGGCCGGCAGCGGCACATCCCATTGCTTGGCATAGACGCCTGTCGCCGGGCCGGGCGAAATCGGCCCCAGGTAGTTTTCGCGCAAGCGGCTGCGTTGCTGCGCCGGGCCCGAGCTGTAGAACATGATGTCGTGCGGATTCACGAAATTGACCGCCATAAACCAGGGTTTCTGGTCATCACGGTGCTCATGCAGCCAACTGACGGTGTCGCTGGCGGTGACCTTGTCGAAGATAAACCCGCTCATATGCGAGCCATGCGGATCACCGTTGAGGTTGTAATCCGCAAACCCGAAAGGCAGTAACGCATCGGTGGTGGTCTTCACCTCGCCATAGGTCAGGTCAGAGGCTTCGGCGATATGAGACAGATGCCACTTGCCTTTGTAGGCCGTGTGATAGCCCAGATCTCTGAGCATATGTCCCAGCGTCGGCATCGACGAAGACAACTCATTGAACGGTGGCAATCCCAGATTGGCGACAATGCCGGTTTTTTGCGTGTGCTGACCGGTAAAGATAACCGAGCGCGATGGTGAGCAAGGCGTGGTGTTGACGTGGAAGTTACCCATACTCACGCCACGCTGCATCAGCGCTTCATGTCCGGGGAGGTGCAGCACGCTTGGCAAGTCGGCCATGGCCCGTTCCTGGTCGGTGACGATCAACAGGATATTGAGCTTCTTCCCGGCGCGGGCGGAAGTTGCTACCGCACCCTGCGTGGAAGATGGCTCGGTACCTTTTCCAGCCGTTTGCGCACCGAGCGATTGAGCCAGGCCGGCAGCAGATACTGCACCAGCCAACTTCAACAGATCACGACGCTTCATCCTCGGCTCCTTGCACCAGGGGGTGCGTTATCTTTTTGTGATTATTCGAAGGACAGAGAACAGATTTACAAAGGTACCGGAATAATACCAATGCATTTTAATTTGAGAGTCGATGCGCCCAGCGCATTGAAAAGACCGGCGTTCTGAATGGACCCAGCATGGTGGCGATAAAGAATGTTGAAACAATCCCAATGACAGACGTCCAACAAATTTGAGGCAGGATTATTTCCTCATATGTGACGCAAGTCACAGAAGAAATATTCATAAGGAATCTTTACACGCTTTCGGAAATATTCTGCAACTATTTGTATCCATTCACAATTAAAAAACAAGGCCACATGATATTATTTTGACATCATAAAAAGTGAGATTCAGAGCGCCATTTCGCCCCTTGCCTTGCTTCCTGAAATCTGTTCTTTATGCAGCTAAGGAAGACTCTTATCACTCATGGAGCTGAAATGAAAAAGGTATACG
Source organism: Halopseudomonas pelagia (assembly GCF_009497895.1). Taxonomy (NCBI): domain Bacteria; kingdom Pseudomonadati; phylum Pseudomonadota; class Gammaproteobacteria; order Pseudomonadales; family Pseudomonadaceae; genus Halopseudomonas; species Halopseudomonas pelagia. The sequence continues at coordinate 4,415,976 of NZ_CP033116.1, forward strand.
CGGTAGTACTCACCTACAATCGAAAGGACCTGCTCAAACGCAGTCTAGACGCCATTTTCACTCAGACCCGCTCTTGTGATGGGGTCATTGTTATTGACAACGCCAGCAGCGACGGCACCGAGTCCATGCTGATGCAGGCTGACTATCCTGGCCTGCAGCTTTACGTTCTCTCGCATAACATAGGTGCCTCCGGCGGGTTCAACGCGGGATTCCGCATGGCCTTTCAGCAGGGGGCCGATTTTATCTGGATGATGGATGACGATGTCATCGCCGCGCCCGATGCCCTGGCCCAGCTGTTGGAAGCCGACGAGTTACTTGAAAACAACTCCACGGAGCGCGCATTTCTGCTTTCGACGGCCTTTACCGAAAGCGGGCTGATCACCAATGCGCCTAGCGTTGACACCCGGCGTAACCGCATTGATTACGAGAGCTGGCCGCTGACCCTGGAGCATGGCGTGCTGCCCGTGCGCCGGGCGACCTTTGTGTCAATTCTGGTCCCACGCGCCACGCTGGAAGAGTACGGTCTGCCGATCGCCTCCATGTTCATCTGGGGAGAAGATACCGAGTTCACGCTCAGGGTCACGGCCAGAGCACCTGGGTACATCGTCGGCAAAAGCAAGGTTGAACATTTGCGGCAAGAGAACGGCGCCATCAGCATCATGGCGGAAACCAACCCTGCCCGACTCAAATACCATCGCCATTATTTCCGCAATGAAATATTCGTCGCCCGCAAATATTCCCGCAACCGGCGTTTGATCATTTCCATATTCAAACAGTTGGTACTGATCGTCAGATTGCTGCGCATGCATCAGTCACAGAAAGCGAGCATCGTGTTGCAGGGATTATGGGAGAGCTGGCGTTTCAACCCGGGTATCGAATCTGCATCTGCGCCAATTGAGGATCTGGGGGTAACCGTGCGGTCACCGACGTCCTATTTCGAACCCACTGAAGTCGAGCACAAGGACTTCGCGCTCGACGCTCTGCCACTGAATTCAGAAGAGCTTCTCGACCCCCTCACCGATCAGAGGCCAGGTCCTATCCTTGTCTGACATGGTGCTGACCGGCAACGGCCAGACGATCCCAAGGCGTTCATCGTTGAAACGTAAACCACGCTCCGCATGGGGCGTGTACGGCGCAGAGACCAGATAGCTGACTTCGGTATCATCCACCAAGGTCTGGAAGGAGTGGGCAAATCCCGGGGGCACATAAAGCTGATGGCGGTTGCGATCCGTCAGCTCGAACGCTTCGTGTTGCAGGTAGCTGGGAGAGTCTTCGCGCAGATCGACAATAACATCCACAATCGCTCCCCTGATACACCTGATCAGCTTGGCTTCGGCATAGGGCTGAATCTGGTAGTGCAGCCCGCGCAAGGTGCCGCGCTGGGCAGATACCGAGGTGTTTTGCTGAACATAGTCGCCGGCCATTCCGTGCTGCAGAAATTCTTCGCGGCACATGCTGCGAGCAAAAGAACCGCGTTCGTCCCCACGCGGTTCCAGCTCAATCAACCAGGCATCCTTCAACGTGGTTTCTCGGTAAATCATGCAAAACTCCTTTTCAATGGCTGGCACAGGGCTTTAAGCAAACAGGTGTTCCTGCTCAGCGTATAAGGCATCGACCAAGCGGCCGGGAGGTACGCTGACATCGTCAAAGGTCAGCGGTGTGTCCTTGGCGACCGGGCGTACCAGCGTGCAGCCCAACGCCAGCCCGACTGGCAGGAGGTTGTCTCGGCGCACCGCGTCCATATTCTCCGCTACGCCGTAAACCTCATAGCCGCCGAAATCCTCAATCACCTCCCCTGGCTCCAGGTCCTTCTTGGCCAATGCAATTACACCCACCGTGGGCCCGCCCTTAGGCGTCAGCACTGCGTCGTTGAACAGCACCGCCCGCGCGACCGAATTGGGTACTTCGAAATGGCAAAGGTGATAGGGGGTATAGAAGCAGTAGTACGGCCCTTTGCCGAGCTTGTACAGCTCGAGATAATGCCGCTGCCTGGGGTTGTCCAGCGTGCCCAGAACAAAGATGCCAGGGCCCGGTCGCGCGCCTACCACATAGTCAACGAGCCCGGGGCCTGTAGGGTCCAGATGCGGCTCAAAAGCCGCCAGCGTTTCTTCGATGGGCACGAGCGGAGCGCCCGGATCACCACCGGAAAAGTCGGGGCCGAGCATGCCGCGGCGAGCTACCCGCATACCGGTACCGTTGGCCACGATAGCCTGCTCGAAGGAAATCTTGGTGCCATCAGCGAATGAGGCGACCATCGCTGGCTTCTGCCCCCAGCGTTTGGCGAAACTTTCCTGCGTGGTTGGATTGCGATAAGGGTCGTGCAAACCTTTGATGTTGCCGCACAGAACAGGCTTCAAACCCAGACCGGCAACAAAACGGTACTGGTTCATTTGCACACCAGGCTGATCGCCATCGGAAAAGCTGTAAACCACCCCGGCAGCATCCGCACGCTTCTTGAGAATCGGGCCAATAGTGCCGTCCAGCTCCGCGTTCATCTGCACCACATGCTTGCCGCTTTGCAACGCAGCAAGAACGGCATGAGCAGCAAATTCGATCGAACCGGTCACCTCGATGATCGCATCCAGACCATCCGCCTTCGCCAACGCCTGAGCATCCTCGGTAACCGCCGGACGGCCAGCGGCAATGGCGCTCTCCAACTGCGCCTGGGTGTCGCAATGCACTGGTTCAATGCCGACCTGTCCGTATAACGCAATAGCCGGTGCCAGGTGTCGGTTGGCTACCGCGCACAACTCCATCCCCTGAGTGGCCGTCATTATTTGCAATGCAATACCGCTGGCCTGAAAGCCTGCGCCAATCATGCCCACGCGAATGGGCCGCCCTTCTGCCTGACGCTTGGCCAAGGCGCTGTCGACGATGATCATTGTTTTTCTCCGAATCTTGCACTGACGTGATCAGTCCCAAAGCTTCCAGGGCGCACCGGCGGCCCAGGCCTCTTCCAGCACCACCTTGTCGCGGAGCGAGTCCATGCTCTGCCAATACCCCTTGTGGTGATAACTGCCCAACTTGCCAGCCTCGACCATACGATCCATCGGCTCGTTTTCCCAAACCGTCTGGTCGTCGTCAATCAGATCAAACACCTTAGGCTCACAGACAAAAAAACCACCGTTAATCAAACCACCATCAGCGGCGCCCTTTTCACGGAAGCCTTCCACGTGACTCAACTCTTCATTCAAGCGCAGCGCGCCGTAACGGCCCGGCTGGGTCACCGCGGTCAAGGTACACCAATGCCCGGACCTACGATGGGCCTCGACCAGCGCCGTGATATCCACATCACTGACGCCGTCACCATAGGTCAAGCAGAAGGGTCCGTCAGAAAGGTACTGCTGAGCACGCTTGAGGCGCCCCCCGGTCATGGTCTCGCCACCAGTATCAAGTACCGTGACTTTCCACTTCTCCTTCAGCTTGTCATGCCATTCGATACTGCCGCTCTGAAGATCGATGGTGTAATCGCTGCGGATACCCCGGTAGTTGAGGAAGTACTCCTTGATGAAGTCGACCTTGTAACCGCCCAGCACCACAAACTCGGTAAAACCATGATGGGCGTACATTTTCATGATGTGCCAGATGATCGGCATGCCACCGACTTCAACCATCGGCTTGGGCCTGACAGCTGTTTCCTCACTCAATCGGGTGCCGAACCCGCCGGCAAATATTGCTACCTTCATATAGCTACACTCCTTGGCTGCTACGAAAAAATAGAACGCTTAACGCTCAAGCCAGACCAGATTCTCGGATAGCCGGTGTTCGGCAATGTGGCTTTGCAGCACATGCAGGCGCATCAGCGGTGAAGAGCGGAAATCAGCGTCGTTGAATTTCATCCGTGTGAGCCCCTCGATCAAGCGCTTGATCGAGTCGGACAGGGTCATCTGCGGTTGGTGATCCGGCGCCAGACGGCCGAACAGACTGAAATCCACCTTGTAGGAGCGGCTGTCGACCGGTGCATCGGTATTAATACTGACCGTGGTGCCAGGAACGGCATCAGCCACCGCCGCCGCTAGATCGCGCACCTGATGATTGCGGGCGTCAGACCCGGTATTGACGGTGAGGAACCGGCCGCCGTTATCGGCTTGCCGCTGCACGGCCCAATCGATAGCGCGGGCCATGTCCGCAACGTCAATCAATGGCCGCCAGGGTGAACCATCGCTGAGCACGGTAATTCGCCCCTCACTGAGGGCGCAGGCGACAAAGTCATTGAGAACCAGATCCAGCCGCAGGCGGTCGGACATGCCACAGGCGGTAGCAAAACGCAGGCAGGTGATAACCATGCCGGTCTCTATCTCAGCCAAGGCTTGTTCGGACCCTATTTTTGATTTGGCATAGGCCGTCATGGGGGCCACGGGATCGGACTCACAGCGCGGCGCGCCATCAGCTACGCCGTAGACGCTGCAGCTGGAAGCAAACACAAAGTGCCTGACTCCCACGACAGCACAACTTTTAGCAATGCTCAGCGTTGCATCTTGATTGATTTCCCGTGTCACCGCAGCGAAGCGGTTGCCCATCGGATCATTGGAAACGGCAGCCAACTGGACCACCGCGTCATAGCCCTTGAGCTCTTCCTCAGTGATCGCTCGCACGTCACCAAAGAATTGTTGATGCAGATAGCGCTCCGGCGCACTGATGGCGCCGGTCAGACAGTGAGCGAAGTAGGCATTGTCGTAACCATCAATTTGCGCCTGAGGATGCCGCTGAGCAAGCTCGCGCACCACCGATGGCCCGACATATCCCAGGTTGCCCAATACAAGTATTTTCATGCAGCTTTCCTTAGCAAAGGACCTGTTAATATTTTTAACAAGCTAATAAAAGAAGCCAACAGCCAAGTCAGGTCAAGAGCTATTTTTCAAACAGGCAAGATTCCGACGAAATGCTCTGACCCACGGGTATTCCGGACACCTAGGCGCCTATGGAAGGCAGAAAAGCGTCCGAATGAACGGCTGATTACCGAGCCCCCCTGGCGTTTCTTCGCTTTAGAAGCATAAACTCCATGCACTACAAACTTAACAGTAATGCAGAGGGCGCATGAGCAACCTTCAGCAACTACGTCATTTTGCCGCCCTGGCAGAGCACGGCAACTTCGCCCGTGCAGCCGAAGCGGTGCATCTCAGCCAGCCCGCGCTGAGCCGCAGCATCCAGGCACTCGAAGCAAGCCTGGACTGCCGCCTGCTCGACCGCCACAGCCGCGGTATCAGCCTGACCGTGCATGGTCAATTGGTGCTTGAGCACGCCCAAAGATTATTGGCCGGTAGCCAGGCGTTGAAAAACGCGGTCAGCCAACTGGGTAACCTTGAGGCTGGCGAGCTGCTATTGGGCAGCGGCCCTTACCCGGCAGCGCGTTTGATTCCGCAAGCTTTAGGCAAGCTTGCCAGCGCCTACCCGCGAGTCAGAATTCAGCTGCTGATCGACAACTGGCTGGGGCTGCGCCGCCGATTACTTAATGATGATCTGGAGCTATTTGTCGCTGACATCCGCGATCTGGAAGACGACCCACTCCTGCATATTGAGGCTCTGAGCGTGCATCGCGGCGTGATCTGCTGCCGGCCCGACCATCCTCTCAGCCGCAAGAAGAGTCTGTCCATTAACGAGCTATTGGCCTATCCCTTGGCGGCAACGCATTTGCCTCAGCAAATCAATCAGGAGCTCAACAGTCTGAGTGGCAAGGAACAGCCGATCAGCATTCAGTGTGACAACTTCATGGTACTCAAAGCGCTGGTAGCGCAGAGCGACGTACTGACCATGGCGTTATGGGATGTGGTCGCCGAAGATGTGGCTGCCGGCCGACTGAGCGTACTGCCGCTGACCAACGGTATGTTTCAGCAGACCTCTGCTTATGGATTGGTTAGCCGTGCCGGCCACACACTCTCACCTGCTGCACAGATTCTCAGGCAGCACGTGCTCGAAGATGAAAGGACGAGTTAGCAGCGGATCAAGCTGGAAGGGATAACCAGAGGGAGAATGGCGAACCCGACCGGAACAACTAACACCTTGGCAGGCAGCAGCTGAACAGGCCGGGCTCTTGCAGCTCATGAAAGGGTGCTGAGGCTAGGCGCCACACCGCGCTCGGCATCACGGTGCAGGCTTCTCAAACGCTCAGAGCCACCCTCAGCAAGGTAGCCGTTAAGGCTATCATCTGCAGAGAGTCCGCTCTGCGATGCACCACGGTGCAGGTCTCTCAAACGCTCAGATCCACCCTCCACCAGATAATCTTTCAAATCACTACCTACAGAAAAGCCAAGCTGCGATGCGCTGCTTTCTACCGACTTGGTGCGCAGATCGATAAGACGCTCTGCACCGCCCTCGGCATGGGCAACACTGAAAGCGGAACCAACCAGCACAGCAGCTGACACCAGACCCACCAACACATTAGAAGACAGACGATTTGATACTTTCACTTTACACCTCCAGAACCGTTGTTTGACTTGAGGCTGGCTACAATATGAGCGCCTTCAACATTCCTGCAGAACAAGCTCAGTAGCTCTCTGCATGGTTCATACGATAAAGCTCGGGAGAAAAATGAGGTACACACATACTGCCAACTTATTGCCCGATTCTGCATTTGTTATTTTTTACCAACGTCGCACCATACGCAAATACCTGTATTGAAAGGATTTTATTATCGTATAAAACAATCCTATTGCATTATTGCCCAATCCTGTTTGCTCGCTCGCCCGAGGAAGAGTGCCGCTCTTGCATTAAATGCCAGATTGACTATGGTAGAGGCTGTTCCAGCCTGATAACCGCAATCGCACATGAAGCATTCTCTATCCGCCTCTAGAACGCCTCAGGACTTCCTCGTTTAAGCCGGGACGTTTTTACGTACCCGGCCGTGTCGTTTATCACCCGCCTATCTGGACCAGCCCATCAAAAATTGCTTCAACCGCGCGATCAATACCGACGCGTAGCCTTGATCTGTGTCCAGGCAGAACAGCAAAAATTGCAATCAAACGGAATGCCCAGCATGAATCTGCCTAATATCGTCATCACCCGGCTTGACGCTCAGCGCCTAGACCAGTTGTTCGACCCGATGAAATATCCTCTCGACAGCCTGGAAGCACTGGAGGCTGAAATGGCCCGTGCGCGGATCGTTAGTCATAAGCGCATCCAAACCGATGTAGTGACCATGAACTCAACCGTGCGGCTGCTCGATGAGACTACCGCGCGCGAGTTTCTGGTGACGCTTGTGTATCCGCACAACGCCGGCGGACCCGACACCGTCTCCGTACTCGCTCCGGTGGGTACGGCGATCCTCGGACTCAAGATCGGCCAGAGTATCCAATGGTCATCGGCGCATTGCCGTGCATTGAAACTGAAGGTCCTGGATATTCCTTACCAGCCCGAAGCTCATCAGGAATATCACCTTTGAGTCGACTGTCGCTGCTGGAGCGCGGCCTGGATCAGTCCGCCGCTTGCAGGTAGTCGGTGGTCAACGCTGACAGCGCCTTGATACCGGTCAGCAGTGCCTTGTCATCCACCAGAAACTCCGGCGAATGATTCGGCGCTGCCCGGCCCAGTTTCTCGGCCGGTGTCACACCAAGGAAAAAGAATAGACCCGGCACTTTCTGGGCAAAATACGAAAAGTCTTCGGAGCCTGTAACCAGCGGCGACTGGAAGGTGCGGCCATCTGTGACTCGCTGCAGGGTTGGCAGCATGCGCGCGGTCAAATCGGGCTCGTTCACTGTAGTTGCATAGTTTTCAACGATGGTCACCTCAGCGGTAGCTCCGGACGACAGCGCAATATGCTCGGCAGTCTGTGTGATCTGCGCATTAACTTCCTTCTGCACCTCATCATCAAAGGTTCGCACTGTGCCGGTCATCTTGACCTTGTCGGGGATGATGTTGTGGCGCGTACCGCCCTCAATGGTGCCGATGGTAACGACCGCCGGTGCCGGCATGATATCGGTTCTACGGCTGACCACGGTTTGCAGGCCAGTGATGATCTGCGCACTCGCGACGATCGGATCAACCCCATTCCAGGGCTGCGCCCCGTGCGTTTGCTTGCCGGTTACGGTGATATGCAAATCCCCGCTACTGGCCATGGTCGGACCGCTGCGATAGCCGATCACACCAGTTGGCGCTGCAGCCGTCACATGCAGACCAAAGATCGCATCCACCGCCGGATTCTCCAGCACGCCTTCCTCCACCATCAGACGCGCGCCAAAGTAACGCTCACCGTCGTAGACATAATCACTCGGACCCTCCTCCGCCGGCTGGAATATAAACTTCACGCTGCCAGACAATTCCTCGCGCACCGCTGCCAAATTTTCCGCCACTGCCATCAGTATCGCCACATGCGCATCATGCCCACAGGCGTGCATCACCGGCATCGACTTGCCGAGGTATTCCTGCTTCACCGCGGATGCATAGGCAAGCCCGGTATTTTCTGCCACTGGGAGTGCATCCATATCGGCCCTGAGCGCCACCACCGGGCCTGGCTTGCCACCCTTCAACATGGCCACCACACCGGTAGTACCTACATCCGTCTCGACCGTCATGCCCAACTGGCGAAGATGCTCGGCAATCAACGCGGCCGTTCGGGTTTCCTGATTACCCAACTCCGGATGCTGATGAATATCATGCCGCCAGCCGATGGCTTTCTGCTCAAGCTGCGCTGCATTGTCGATTACCCGGTCGGTAAGCGATTGCGCCGCCAATGAAGTCAAAGGCAGGCCCGCTACGAACATCAGGCTGGCGCCCAGAAGCAAAGTCTTGGTCATCGTGTTATCTCTTTTTTAGGAGTTTATTGCCGACTGGCTTAACTGAGCCGAACGGTAGTGCGTTGGCGAGCAACCAAACCACTGACGAAACGCACGGTAGAACTGTGCCGATTGCCGATAGCCCAACAGGGCGGCAACAGCGTCCAGTGAATAGCCCTGGAGCAGATAGCGCTGAGCCTGCTGCTTTCTAGCCCGCTCGATCAGGCCTCTGAATGCAGCACCTTCTCGCTGAACATTGCGCTGCAACGTACGTCGGCTCACCGCCAACAGAGCCGCACACTGATCAATATCGACATCGCCCTGGCGGCATAGCAGTGGCAGCAGCGCCATGACCGAATCGCACCATTCCGGCTCCGGATTCAGGCGCATCAGATGCCGTTCACGCCTGGCAATCTGCTCCACAGAACAGCTCGGCCAGCCTAGCGGAAGGTCAAGTGAGCCCTGACCAATATGAATCTGCGCCTGACCTGGCCCGGCAAAAAGAACCTTCACAGGGAACAGTGTGCGGTGGTCTTGCTGCACTTGAGCATCAGGGGTGTAAGCAAGCCTAACGTGTTGAATCTCTTTGATGCCCAGACTGAGTAACGTTCTGGTCAGTCCATAAACAATGGCATCGCGCTGCAGGCAGGCGGCGGCCGAGCAGCCCGCGGCCGCGACGCTCAATACGCAAGCGTCCCCTTCGCCGCCAAGCGCCAGCGCTACACCCTCGTTGTTTACCTTGAAGTAGCGGCAAAGCAATACCAACGCATCGCGCCGGGTGAAGGCACTGGCGAGGTAGGTTTTGCGCAGAAAACCAGCTTGATAATTGAGACCGGCGTAAGCCCTGACCAGCAACAGCGGATCGCCCACCGCATGCAGTAAATCGGTCACCAGTTCATCCATCTCGGTGAGTGCGATGCGCTGATAGGCAGACTGGCGCTGCAAATGAGTAACCTGACCCGAGACCGACTCCATCAGCGCACTCGGCAGGGCAAGCTTGAGCGCCTTGACCGTAGTCATAAGGTGCTCAGGCGAAACGGATCGCGCAGTTGCGCTTACCTGATTTCCCTGCGACCAGCTGGGTGGGTGGATGGGCATTGTCATGACTGCGCTTTTGAATAGGGGTGAACTGCTTATTGTTCCCTGATTCTAGAGGGCAAGCAGATCAGCACAAGTGCAATTGGTGCCAAAGTCAAAACCACCGCGTCAAGCCGACAAAATAGAAGCTAAACCGGCAGGGCTCGAATCTAGCGCCGCGTCGCACCATTGCGGTCGGCGGAGAAGAAAGTGAACGGCAGCCCGGGGCCGGGGAGGAAGCGTGTGATGAAATTGAGGAGCGTCACATGACCCAAGGTAAGACAAGCGCGGTGAAAACGCCCATTAAACTCATTGCCAACGCTGCGAAGGCTGCACTCTCCCCACCCTCCTGAACTGCATAGGCCGTACCAATAGCGTGGGCGTTCATGCCGAGGGTAAACCCACGCGCGACTGGCGAGTCTACCCCGGCTAAACGAAGCAGTGACGGAGCCATGACAGTACCTACCACACCAGTCAACATCACCAGCGCTGCCGTCAGCGCTGGATTGCCACCAATCTGCTCTGATAGCAACATAGCTATAGGCATGGTCACCGATTTGGGTGCAAGCGACATGAGCGTGACCCATTCGGCGCCGAACAACCAAGCCAACAACAGCGTCAAGAAAATGATCAGCGCTCCGCCGAAGAGCAAGGTCAGCATAATTGGCCACAACAGCTGCCCAATTCTGTGCCGCTGCAAATACAAGGGCACGGCCAACGCAACCGTCGCTGGTCCGAGCAGCAATGCGATGGGGTTCGCTGCCTGACGATACTGGTCGTAATCAATTTGCAGCAGCCACAAAGCGGCAATCACCAATAACAAGGTGACAATGACCGGCTGCAACAACAGCGAGCCGCTGCGCTGATGGATATACAGCGCAGCTTGATAGGCTCCTAAAGTGAGCATCGGGGCGAACATTGGCAGGGACGTTACTATGCTTAGCATTAACGAGCCTCCTGACGGCGTACCAGCCACTGCAACAATCGCCCGCAGACCGGTATAGCCACTAGCAGCGATCCCACGAGTGCGCCGGCGATAGGCAAAGCATCCTGCGCCAGTTGCTGATGGCTAAGCACGATGCCCGAAGCTGGCACTACCAGCAGCAACGGCAGATATTTCAGCAAAACCGCGGCAGTGCGCTCAAGTGAATCCGGCACACCACCTAATAGCACCAATCCGATCACCAGCAAAAGCATCCCTATAATGGGTCCGGGGAGCCAGGGCAAAATCAAAAAGCTGATAATGCTGCCCAGTACTTGCAAGGCCATCAACCATAAAAGAGCGCCAATATTCACTTCTACCTCCGACGAAACAAAGGTCGAGGTTCAATTGCTGAACGTCCGTAAAACACACTCAGTCCCTGTAACCCCTTGAGCGCATCGGCAGCCGATTTATCCTCACGCACAGCAAAGCTGTCGAAGCCGCACTGGCGCATATGCGCCAGTTGATCGCGCAGCACATCACCCACCGCACGCAACTCGCCCTGCCAGCCAAGTCGAGAACGCAACAGATATGCCTGGCTGTAGCCTCGCCCATCACGAAAGCTGGGGAAGTCGATAGCAATCAAGGTTAATACTGGCAGCCAGTCCAGCAGCGCTTCAGGCTCGTCATCCGGCTGCAACAGCACGCCTTGGCTACTGGTCTCATGCCCCTGCAGCACCGCCTCGCTCTGGGAGTGCTTCCAGCGCTGCAAAGGCAGAATTGCCTTGCTCGGCACGGGAGTTTTGTCATCGCAAAGCAGTTGCCAGGGATCGTCCTCGATAATCCGAGCGCCGCCTTCTAGTAGACGAATCAGATTAATCATGTTGCTGCCCCCTCAGCCTGATAGACACCCACGCGAAAAGGCTCCAGACCCGCACGGTTGTATGTATCAAGAAAAGTTTCATCTCCCCGTCGTAGCTGCAGATAAACCGACGCTATTCGCTCGATCACCTCAGGCACTTCTTCAGCGGCAAAAGCTGGTCCGATTACCTTGCCCAGCGCGGCCTGCTGACCCTGGCTACCGCCGAGGGTCAACTGATACCACTCGCTGCCGTTCTTATCGACGCCGAGGATGCCAATATTGCCGATATGATGATGACCGCAGGCGTTCATGCAGCCGGAAATATTCAGGCTCAATGAACCAAGGTCATGCAAGTAATCCAGCTGCTCGAAGCGCGCCTGGATAGCCTGGGCAACGGGGATCGAACGCGCATTTGCCAAGGAGCAGAAATCACCACCTGGGCAGGCAATTACATCGGTCAATAGGCCCACATTGGCAGTCGCCAAGCCAGCTTCGAGCGCTTCGCGCCAGAGAGCGTACAACTGCCTGCGTGGCACATCCGGCAACACCAGGTTCTGCTCATGCGCGACCCGTATCTCGCCGCAGCCATAACGCTCTGCCCAGTCGGCGACCAGGCGCATTTGCTCAGCTGTCACGTCACCCGGCGGCGCGGCCAGGCCGGGCTTAGTCGAGAGCACCACGTTGCTGTAGCCCGGCACTTTGTGCGCCATCACATTACGCTCGACCCAGCGGGCAAACTCAGGCTCCTGACTCAGACGGGCTCCATGCTCCAGGTCGACGCTTGAAAGCGGCGCGTAGGCAGATCGCTGAAACGAAGCGGCGACCCGCTCATATTCGGCCAGCGTCAATCGGGCGGGGCCGTCCTTGATCTGTTCCCACTCGCGATTGACCTCTTCAGCAAAGGCGTCGATGCCAAGCGCCTTGACCAGGATCTTGATTCGCGCCTTGTATTTGTTGTCGCGTTGGCCGTGGCGGTTGTAGACCCGCAGGATCGCCTCAACGTAAGACAGCACATCTACCCAGGAAAGGTCATCACGCAATTGTTTGGCGATAATCGGGGTGCGTCCAAGCCCACCACCGACCATGACGCGCAGCTTCAACTCCTCCTGTTGCCGATAGACGTCCAGACCGATGTCGTGCACTTGAATAGCAGCACGGTCTTCAGCCGAAGCATTCAGAGCAATCTTGAACTTGCGCGGTAGAAACAGGAACTCAGGATTGACGGTCGACCACTGGCGGAGGATCTCGGCCAGCGGACGCGGATCCAGCCATTCGTCGGCGGCCACTCCGGCAAAGGCTTCGGTAGTGATATTGCGCACACAGTTGCCCGAGGTCTGAATCGCATGCATGTCATGCTCGGCTAACCACTCCAGAATGTCTGGCACCTGCTCCAGCTCAATCCAGTTGAACTGGATATTCTGCCGCGTAGTGAAGTGGCCATAGCCCCGATCGAATACGCTGGCCACATGGGCCAACGCGCGCAGTTGATCTGCCGACAGCGTGCCGTAGGGTATCGCGACTCGCAGCATGTAGGCATGACGCTGCAGATAGAGCCCGTTCTGCAATCGCAGCGGCAGGAACTCTTCCTCGGTTAGCTCACCACTCAGACGCCGCTCGACCTGGTCGCGAAACTGAGCAACCCGCTCGCGGACTAACGCGCGGTCATAATCATCATAGTGGTACATGCGCTCATCGCCTCCTACAGCTGATTCGAACGCGCACTATGAGGTTTTGGCTGTTCCCTAAACAGACTCAGATTAAGCCAACAAAACCATATCAGATGCTACAAACCGGCCAACTTATGCGCTCTACGCAGTACCGGCTTTTCTTCCCAACCGCAGACCCTGCGACCGCATGTCACGCCTGATACGGTTTTTATTCCAAAATCTGAGCCTGTTTCGTATCAGCGACACTGCCCATCATCCGCATCAGCCTGATAACGAATGATGGGGTACCAGCATGAGCGAGAGAATTCCCGCCAAGATCATCGATGCCGCAGCCGTGCGCAACACACCTGCCGGCTCCGGGGGACCTATCCACACCAAAGCGTTCAGTGGCCGTTACCGGCTTTTCCGGCTGCTCGGCGTAGGCGCCCTTTTCGCGTTATTTTTTGGTACCGCCTGGTTGACCTGGAATCAACGCCAAGCCGTGCTTTGGGACCTGGTCAACCGTAAATTCCATATCTTCGGGGCTACCTACTGGCCACAGGATCTGATTCTGCTCTCGGCCATTCTGATTATTGCCGCCTTCGGACTGTTCTTTATCACTGTCGCCGCCGGGAGGATCTGGTGCGGTTATACCTGCCCACAGAGCGTATGGACCTGGGTCTTCATGTGGGCCGAGAAAGTCACCGAAGGTGACCGCCATCAACGCGTAAGACTGGACGCCGCGCCCTGGACAGCAAACAAAGTGCTACGCCGTGGCGCCAAACATGGGATATGGCTGGGCGTCAGCCTCATCACTTCCTTGACCTTTGTCGGTTACTTCACTCCCATACGCGAGCTGAGTGTTGGCCTGCTGACGATGGATCTGGGCCCGCAGACCGCCTTCTGGGTGTTCTTCTTTACCGCTGCCACCTACATCAATGCTGGCTGGCTGCGCGAAAAGGTGTGCCGCGACATGTGTCCCTACGGCCGCTTCCAGAGCGTTATGTTTGACCGCGACACGCTGGTCATTTCTTACGACGCCGCGCGTGGAGAGCACCGAGGTGCCCGCCGCAAAGGCAGCGACCCAGCGGCACAGGGACTTGGCGACTGCACTGACTGCACACTCTGCGTGCAGGTTTGCCCAACCGGCATCGACATCCGCAACGGTTTGCAATACGAATGTATTGGTTGTGCCGCCTGTATCGATGCTTGCGACAGCGTGATGGACAAAATGGGTTACGCGCGCGGGTTGATTCGCTACACCTCGGAAAGCGCCCTGGAGGGCGGTAAAACCCACTGGCTTAGGCCCCGTCTAGTTGGTTACGCCGGCGTTTTGGCTGTCATGACCGGGCTGTTTATCGTCGCTCTTCTAGAGCGGCCGTTGATGTCTATTGACGTCACACGCGATCGCAACCTGTTTCGCGAGAATGGGGCGGGCCAGGTGGAGAACGCTTACAGCCTGAAAGTCATCAACAAACGTCAACAGCCTGGGCATTATCAGATCAGCCTCGACGCCCCCGCAGGTTTTAGCCTGATGGCCCCACACACGCTGTACCTGGATGCCGAAGATATTCTCGATGTACCCGTTAATGTGATTTGGGATGGTGAACAATGGCCTGACCCTAGAAAAGAGATAAGCTTCGTTCTTTCGGCTGTCGATAACGAGACCAATGCCGTAACAGTGGCATCCACGTTCCTCGCCCCAGTCAGACGCTAAAGGCTTTATAACGCTGAATCGAGGAACGCCATGAAACGCTATGAAAGGCTGGCCGACGATATCGCCGGGCTCATTCGCAACGGCATCCTTACGCCGGGTGAAAGGATTCCATCGATTCGTCACGCCAGCACGACCTACGGCGTCAGCCCCTCCACGGTATTTCAAGCTTATTATCTACTCGAGGATAGAGGCCTGATCCAGGCGCGTGCACGCTCAGGCTATTTTGTTCGTGCCTTGGCAGGCCTGCCAACACCTGAGCCGAGACTGGATCTCTCGGCTCAGGAGACCAAGGATGTGGACGTCAGCGAGCTGGTGTTTTCCGTGCTCGGTTCGCTGAAGAATCCGCACACAGTGCCCTTCGGCTCGGCTTTCCCCAGCCCTGACTTATTTCCGTTGGCGCGCCTGGCGCGCTCGATGACGCAAAGCCTCCGCAAACTGTCACCGCACGACATCATTGCCGACATGACCGCAGGCAACCCCGACCTGATGCGCCAGATCGCCCTGCGTTATATGGTCAGCGGGGTCATGTTGCCGATGGAAGAGCTGGTGATTACCAACGGCGCCCTGGAAGCACTGAATCTCTCATTGCAAAGCGTCACCCAGACCGGCGATCTGGTCGCCATCGAATCGCCCGCCTTTTACGCCTGCCTGCAGGTACTGGAACGCCTCGAGCTCAAAGCAGTGGAAATCCCCGTGCACCCACGTGACGGAGTGGACCTGAATATACTGCGTGATCGCCTGGCAAACTTACCGATCAAAGCCTGCTGGTTTATGAGCAGTTTCCAGAACCCTGTCGGCGCGAGCCTGAATGAAAGCCGCAAACAGGATCTTTACAAGCTTCTGTGCGAGCATCAGGTACCGCTGATTGAAGACGATGTCTACGCCGAACTCTACTACGGCGAACGCCCGCCCAAGCCGATCAAGAGCCTGGATACCCAAGGCCTGGTCATGCATTGCGGCTCCTTCTCGAAAAGCCTGGCACCCGGTTATCGCGTGGGCTGGGTTGCCGGTGGCCGCTATGCCGAGCGCATAGCGCGCCTGAAACTGATGACCACCATCTCACCATCGGTACCCGCACAAACCGCCATCGCCGACTACCTGCAACACGGCAATTATGATCGGCACCTGCGGAAACTGCGCTATGCCCTGGAAGGGCAACAGGAGGCCATGCTCGCCTCAGCAGCCCGACACTTTCCCGAAGGGACCCGCGTGACCCGCCCCGCCGGAGGCTACTTTCTCTGGTTTGAATTCCCCAACAATGTGGACTCGCTGCAGCTGTTCAAACTGGCGCTGGCCCAGGGCATCAGCCTGGCACCCGGCCCGATCTTCTCCGCCAGCCAGGATTTTCGGCACTGTGCCCGCTTGAATTATGGGCATCCATGGGGAGCCGAATGTGAGCAAGCGATGGAGTTGCTGGGGCGGATGCTGCGGTCGTTTCAAAGTTGATCAGCCGAGAGGCCGGGCCCGCCTGCCCTTTACGGTACGGACAGGGTCGCTACTGAATTTATTGTCACCCTGTCAAACGATGCCGGTGTGCTGTACTACACTTCAGTTGCCATTCCCATCCCGGAGAGTTCTTGGCGAACGCTCCGGATCTTTTGCTTAGTCCTGAATAATTTGCGGAACTGAGCGCTCAGCTTGGAAGCTCTGCTCAACACGTCTGGCCGTGGACGCATTATCGGTCCTGATGTGAGGTGAGGGATAAGGGGCAACGCTATGGCCGGTGAAGGCAGCGCAGGGCAATTACTCGGTATCGTCATTTTGCTAGCCGCCGCCGTGGTGGCCGTACCACTGTTCAAACGCATCGGGCTCGGCTCAGTGGTCGGTTACCTGGCGGCGGGCCTGATAATTGGCCCCTTCGGTCTGCAACTGATCAATGACCCCCACACCATCATTGAGGTGGCCGAGTTGGGGGTGGTGATGTTTCTTTTTGTGATTGGACTGGAGATGAAACCTGAATCGCCCCTAGTTTCGTAGACACCTCCAGGCCTTATAATCGAGGCACCCAGGAGGTCCAATGAGCAATCCACGCTACACCGAAGAATTCAAAATCGAAGCCGTCAAGCAGGTGGCAGATCGAGGCCATTCCGTTGCCGAGGTCGCCGCTCGATTAGGCGTGTCGGCACACAGCCTGTATCAATGGCTCAAGCGCTACTCCAAGCCCACCGCCCAGCGACAGCAGGATGATGATCTTCAGGCTGAGAACCGTCGATTGAAGGCCGAGCTCAAGCGCGTATCAGAAGAGCGAGATATATTAAAAAAGGCCACCGCGTACTTCGCCAGAGAGTCCGACTGAGGTACGCGTTTATTCAGAGCCAAGTGGACAAATATCCCGTGCGCCGCCTGTGCAAAATGATGACTGTGCACCCCAGCGGTTACTATGCATGGTGTCGCAACAAGCTGTCTGATCGCGCTCGGGAAGATCAGCGTCTGTTGGGCCAGATAAAACACTCTTGGCTGGAAAGCGGCGGCGTGTATGGCTATCGCAAAATTCATCTGGATCTTCGTGAAGCGGGTGAGGCTTGCGGTAAGCACAGGGTAGCCCGGCTCATGCGCTGCGAGGGATTGCGCTCACAGACGGGTTATCGCCGCCGCCCTGGTCATTACGGTGGGAAGCCTGCGGTAGTTTCACCCAATCACTTGGATCGCCAATTCGATGTAGCAGCGCCCAATGTTGCATGGGTGACCGATATAACTTACATCCGCACCTACGAAGGTTGGTTGTATCTGTCCGTGGTTATCGACCTGTTCTCCCGTCAGGTTGTCGGCTGGTCGATGAAGCCGCGCATGACATCTGACTTGGCGCTAGACGCGCTGTTAGCCGCAGTGTGGCGTCGCAAGCCGCAAGGATGTGTGATGGTTCATTCGGACCAAGGCAGTCAGTTTAGTAGCGGGGACTGGCAGAGCTTCCTGAAAGCGAATCACCTGGTGGGCAGCATGAGCCGCCGGGGAAACTGCCATGACAACGCGGTAGCTGAAAGCTTCTTTCAATTACTCAAACGGGAGCGAATCAAGCGGCAGATTTATCCGACACGCGAGGCTGCTAGACAAGACGTGTTCAATTACATTGAGATGTTTTATAACCCAAGGCGCCGGCACGGCACGAGTGGTGACCTGTCACCGGTCGAGTACGAAAAGCGTCATTACCAGAGTCTGGCGAGTGTCTAGAATACTGGGGGCGATTCAAACCGAACTGAGGTGCCGGAGCAGGAGCCTCAGGGATCTGCCGCTGACCGACATCTTCCACCTCTGGATTCTCGGGCTCCTCCGGAATCCTGGCAGCCACAAGCTCCCCGACATCTGGTTGATTCTGAGTGTTTTTGTAGTAAGCCACTACCTCATTGATAGTCCTAAAAATAGTTAGATGGCCGCCCTGCTTTCGCTCGTTCCACTCCTCAGCTAAAAACGCAAGTGGGCGAGTATTTTTGTCCATCGTTAGAGGGGAGGCGTAATCACCATCCTTCGAGACGATAAAATAAATCACCGTTTGGCACCTGAGCCAGCAGTGTCTCCCAGATGTACCGATCACCAATGCTTTGCGCTTTTCCTGGAGGATTACCCTTATTCATTCGCACCAGCGCTTTTTGGTATAACTCATCGTCTTCGGGATAACGAGTCGCTTTTTCAAACAGTCTTGAGAGCTTCTGATCAACCTCCAGTTCATCACTCAACGCTAGAGCTATCGCATTTGCGATCAATAGCCTCTTAGCCTGCTCAGCACTTTTTACGGCTTCGTCATACTGCCTAGCGGCTTCAGACCCTCGCATATGGTGTGGCACACCGGTTGGGAGCTGGGCCTTCTTGAAGTCAGACAAAGCCACTTGCAGCTTCGACTCACGATTACGTTTTAGCTCATTTTCAACCTGCTTAGGCAGGTGCAGAATAATCTGGCCCGGCGCCGTGAGCACTATAAGCTCATCAAGGATTTCGAGCTTGTCGTCTGAAAAGGAGTAAAAATTGAGAAAGATATTTGTATCGATAAATAAGTGCAGCGCTGGCATCGGACATGGTCCTTCAGGGTGATTTGCAGCCCGATCAGTCCGTCGCTAGAGTAAGTTTACGCAGACGAAAATCCTAAGCGATAATTGATCTAAAACTAAGGTTAGGGTGCGATGCCGATCGTCTCGGGAAAGTATTTCTCGTACCACGGCTTCAAATGAGGGGCATGGGTACCCAACATACGAAGGATAGAGGCCCTCTGCTTTTCAGTCTTGGATTCGCGACGGATTTTGTCGATTCTTTCAGTAAGTTTGTAATGGTCGAGCCATGCTTGCACATCAGCTGCATCGCTGCAGGCGTATACCGCCTCGTCCATCGCTCGAACCTCTTGGATGGACATTGCTATAAGGGTGGTTGCTTCTTTCAAGGTCGGACGGTTCTGCTTGAAGTCTCCAAAAAGCTGATCAACGTCGAGCCCCGCATAAGCCTCGCGAATGTGATCGTCACGGGAGTGAATCAGCTGTTTTTCTTGATAAGTCAGCTCTGCATTAGAGTCTGAATGTACGTGTCGGTTGCGCCAATGGATTAGCAGCGCCACACAAGCGGTTCTAAAACGAGTCTCATACCCCGCCGCACCTTTCTCAGAGGGGGCTGGAACAAATAGCAGCTCTGCCAACTCGGAAAAGCGTTCAGCTGTAGAAGGCTTAGGTGACCTTGAGTTCCACTTATCAGTCAGCGGCCCAAATCGGGGTAGCTTCGTGATAGTGCGGACATATTGAGCTAGTGCTTCCACTGTCACGACCATTGCTGCATGCATAGCAGCTTTGCGAGCTTTGCGCGCCGCGACTTCAGGATCCCTCGGGGACCAGCTGACGTTCAATCCTGCAGGTTTCTCATGATCAGGGCCAATAGCTGCTAGGCCGACAGCGATAGTATTCAAGTCGGCTACCCCGCCGCCTACGACTTTGAGAAAGTCCGCTAACGCCTGAGTACCGAAAGTAATCGCGGGTTCTGCCACGCCTCGTGCGTGATCAGTGTTGCTCAGTTGAGCCTCATTCTGTGAGCCTAGCATTGCATCCCTCGGTTGACATGACGATGCTGGGACTCGAACCCATGACTCCCGCTTTCAAGATGGTTGGCCTTTAATCGGCGGGCGTGATACCAGTTTCACCACATCGTCAATCTGAGTATACAGTATTACCGCTTGAGGGGGCCGCAAGGGGTAAGCAGCGATCTATTGAGCATCCGCGAGGCTATGGCTCAACGCCCTAGAGCTACATTTTTTCGAGATACTTGAAGCGGGCTCGTTCAAGTAATTGAGCATAGGCTCAAATACTTCCCTCCAAAGCTTTTCTTCACCATCCCACTCCCCTTCCACGCGAACTAAGTGCTCATAGGGTTGGCGTACTTGCCTATCTATCAGGGCTTTCCTTAGAAACCAGCGCGGAACGTAAAGGCTCCCCGAAATTTCTTTAACCATGGACGCGGGAATAGTGATTGTGTGCGTATACACTGCTTCAACTGGAACGCGATAGTCTTCGGGATACCCAACGTAGACTGCCAGGACCCGTACCTTCCTGCTTTTCTCGGTCGGGCCTTTGCCGGCGGCCTCAACTTTTGCTAGCGAAGACGTGCAGACTTTTATCCTGTCGCACAACCGATTATACGAAGAACGCGCTGTTTCCTCACATGAAAAGCTCTGCAATATCCGCCCATTTATCTCTCCGTAGCCGCCCAGCCAAACGTCAACGTTGGCAAACGGCAACTCCAATTGCAGGCTGCGCGCAGTAGCTCTGATGGGCAGCTCTATGGAATGTATTCTGGTCCTGGTGTTGGTGACTAGGGAATAAATCAGGGTCGTGGGGTGCATCGCGTATCTCCTTTAAATGAGTTGATACGATCGTGCACAAAAAATTATTCGCCCGCGACCCAATCGGGTGTCACAAACTGGAGTGGCTCAAAACCGATGCGGAGCCTTGCTAAGCCAGAGAGGCGCTTTATCAGCTTACAACTCTTCCCTCTCAGGCTGCGGCCCCAGACTCTTCAACATCTGCAAGACCAACAACGCAAACTTGCGACCGCTGACTTCGTTGTCCAGCACATCCAGCGACAGCTTTTCATGGTCCGTCATGGCGTCCAGCACGGTGTCGACGACGCGCTTTGGGAAAAGACCGTGCATTACCTGTTCTTCGCTGTGGTTGCTTACCTGCGCCATTACATCGTCCTGCCGGCTAATGCGCTGGGCTATTCCGGTGAGAAACTGCAGCTGATCGTCGTCGCCAACCTCAGCGCCAAACAGATCATTCAAGGCTTCTATGATCTCCGCCAGGCGCTTCTTTTCTGCGTCGTGAGGTTTGCCTGAGCCAATACCGGTAGCAGGGTCTAGGCCCCATTCGCCTTTCTCGTCCTCCAGCCTCAACTGATGCTCAGCCGTTTTCGTAAGGCGGTAATGGGTAAGCTGCAGGTCGCCCACATCCACGTTCTCCTGCTCAAGCTGCTCAACGCTGAGCAACGGGTACAGATGGCGCGCGAATACACACAAGGCTTCCAGGTCCCGATCTTCGTAAGGGACTATCTGCGACAGAAACTCATATAGCCGCACGAAGCTCTGCAGGTTTTTGCGAAACAACGTGAGCTGGTCGAGCTGCTCGCCGGCTTCCTTAAGATCGTGCTCGGCCCTCTTCAAGCCCGTGCTGTCGCCATTGGCCTCAGCGTTGCGCTTGTAATCCAGTGCGTGTTGGCGGGCATCCTGGCTGAAACGGTATCGCTTGGCGAAACGGTCCTTGGCCGAGTAGCAGTGGTAACTCAGCTTGGAAGCTGGGGCCTTGGGATCAAAGAAAGCCAAGGCAAAAGCCTCCACCTCAGAACGGTAGTAGATACCCTCGGCATCCAGTTTCTTTTGCAGATCATAGAGGATCTGTGGATCCGTAACGTCGTTCAGTTCGGCCTTGGCGTAATAGGGCAAGAAGGCATCAAGGATGTCTTTCGGATCGTTGAAGAAATCGAGAATGAACGTCTGTTTGCTGTCACCGAAGGTCCGATTCAAACGCGACAGAGTCTGCACGCAATCAACGCCCTGCAGCTTTTTGTCCACATACATGGCGCACAGCTTGGGTTGATCGAAGCCGGTCTGATACTTGTTAGCCGCGATCATTACGTTGAAATCCTGGGTATCAAATGCTTTTGCCAGATCGCGATTGTTCAGCCCATCATTGAGCAGACTACTGTTCTCCGTTACTTCCTCAGGAATCACATCATCAGGCAATACGCTGCCAGAAAAGGCGACTAGCGGATGCACATCGTCATAGCCTTGCTGTGTCACGTAAGCCTTGACCGCAAGCTGGTAACGCACAGCCTCCTGGCGGCTTGCAGTGACCACCATGGCTTTGGCTTGCCCATTGAGCAGGTGCCGCACGTTGGCGCGGAAGTGCTCAACAATAACCTCGACCTTCTGGTTGATGTTGTATGGATGAAGCCGTACCCAACGCGCCAGTTTCATGCGGGCTTTCTTGCTGTCGACTTCCTCGTCGTCGGCATCGGGGTGAGCAATTTTCCAGGCGGTGCTGTAGGTCGTGTAGTTGCGCAGCACATCGAGAATGAAACCTTCTTCGATTGCCTGACGCATGGAATACAGGTGAAAGGGCTCAGGCTTGTTGTCCGAGCTGGGCGGTAACGTAGCTTCAGGCGGACGACCAAACAGCTCCAGCGTCTTGGCCTTGGGCGTAGCAGTAAAGGCGTAGTAGCTGATCCGCTCGTTCGGTCCGCGTGCGGCAACGGCTGCATCCAGCAGCTCCTCGGCGCTAACCGACACTTCTTCCTCGTCCTGCTCTAGAGCATCACTACCTAAGATCTGTTTCAGTTTGCTAGCTGAGGAACCGGTCTGAGAGGAGTGGGCCTCGTCGGCGATAACTGCATAACGCCCAGCAGCCAGCTTTGGGTGTTTATCCAAGGCAGCAAACAAAGCAGGAAAGGTCTGGATGGTAACGATGATGATGCGCGTCTGCTCAGACAACGCCTCGGCCAGCTGCTCTGATTTGCTCTGGCTACCAATATCCCTGCTTATCGGCCGAACTACACCCTGGGCATGCTCGAATTGATAGATGGTGTTTTGCAGCTGGGTGTCCAGCACGGTGCGGTCAGTAACCACGATCACCGAGTTGAATAGCTTGTTGCCCTGAGCGTCGTACAATGAGGCTAGCTGGTGGGCAGTCCAGGCGATCGAATTGGATTTGCCCGAGCCAGCGCTGTGTTGAACCAAATAGCGCTGCCCTGGGCCTTCGCTGCGCGTGGTATCAATCAGCTTGTTGACCACTTCCCACTGGTGGAAGCGGGGAAAGATCAGCGTTTCCTTGGTGATCCGCTTACCGTCAAATCCTTCACTGGTCTGCTTGTCCAGGTGCAAAAAGCGTCCCAGCACCTTGAGCCAGGCGTCTGGCTGGAAAACCCGGTTCCACAGATATTCAGTAGCGTATTGGCTTTCATCTGTGGGCATGGGGTTGCCAGCGCCATTCTCCTCTGTACCTTGGTTAAAAGGCAGAAAAAAGGTGTCCTTGCCTGCCAGTTTGGTGGTCATCGCCACTTCGCTTTGGCCTACGGCAAAATGCACCAATGCGCCGCGCTTGAAAGTCAACAGCGGCTCGGGTTTGCGCGTGACCGGGTCCAGCGGCGGTCGATCATAACGGTACTGGCGCTTGGCATTCTCTACCGTTTGCTTGAACTCACTCTTCAGCTCTAGCGTCGCTACTGGGATGCCGTTGACGAACAGCACCAGATCCAGCCTGGGGTTGTAGCCCTTTCCTGCGTCAGCCGCTTCGCGGGCATGGGGCGAGTACGAAACCTCCTGAACCACACGCAGGCGGTTGGCCTGGTAGCGGTTAAGGGTATCGGGATTCATGCCATGGTCAGGCTGGAAACTGCACAGATCGATCTTTACCCCTGGCAGCTTGAAGCCATGGCGGAGCACATCCAGCGTGCCATGCTGTTCCAGTTCGCGTACCACCTTTTGAATCAACACTGCATCCGGATCTTTGGGATTAGCCTTGCTGAACTTGTCCCACCGGTCGGGCCAGGCTTCCTTGAAATAGCCCAACAGGTCTTCTGGATAAAGGGCTACGCGACGGTCATAGCCGCTGGCAGGACCTGCCAGCCAGCCCTGCGCGGTCATCGCGGCGATGATATCCGACTGGAATTGAGCTTCCTTGCTGTCCGCCATTTATAAGACCTCTTCAAATTCTTGTACGGGAGTTTGCTTCCAATCTGGTGGCTGCCAGCTGCGTACGTCGATTTTCCCGGTGACGGCGGCGGAGATTAAAGCAGAGCGGCGCTCTTGCAGTAGCCCCTTCATCTCAAGGGATTCGCCGAGCAAACAATCCAGACCACCTAAGATTTTATTCAAATACCGGGCAATCTTCCTTTGCTCGGAAACCCCAGGCCGCATCAGACAGTAGTTAATGACCGTTGAAATATTCACATGGGGGGCCGTTGCTCCCACCGTATCAACCTCGCCTTGCCTATATGTGGCGACAGAATTTAGCTGATACATGAAGAACTCAGGACAAATGCCGTCACAGACACGCAATTGCATCATTCTCTGTCCAAGCGCATACAGGTCGGCCTTAGGAATCAAAGCTGCATGCCCCCACCGCTCTCCTTCACGGCTATATACGACGTCATTCTTTCCGAGAATCATGCGGCGCGTACGATGGGTGTACTGCTCACGATCTAATCGATACATCCGGTCAGGCTTAAGTACGCCTTGATCAATATCTGCAGTTCGAATTACAAGATAGTCACCATCTGGATCATAAATAGGGGTCTCATGCGGGCAGTCTACAACCTGATCTGTTACGAACTTCAGTTTTGTCACCGTCCAGTGCGCCGGCACTTCGCCCAGCCACTCAACACCGGAGTCCTTCATCGGCACGGTGGGATCGAGGCCTTTGGTGACGGCGTGGGAGATCACCGCCTGGCGCTTTTCCTTGAGCAGTTCGACCAGGCGCTGCTGTTCTTCAATCAGGGTGTCGATGCGGGCGGTTTCGTGATCGAGAAAGCGGGCGATCTGGGTTTGTTCTGAAGGAGTCGGAAAACAAAAGAATTCCTGCAAATAAGACTCGGCGTCTAGGTTCTGAATACCCGTAACCTGTTTCACGGAAGGGTAATTAACTCGTCCCCCATAAAGGCAACCGAAGGCATAACAGAGAAACTGACTATCGAACCCAATTAGCGGGCGCATTCGCGCTACGAAGTTCGATGTAACGGCCTCGAAATCGTGCTTGAACAATACTACACAGCCTACAAGCGTTTTCTCGCCGCCTCCAGACTTCTCGATCAATAAGTCCCCCAGCTTGATCAATCTCGACTCTTTTTCTTTAGGAGTAATACTGCGGTAGGTCAGTTTATCAAGCCCGACCGTGGCAAACGATCTTTCAAAGTCGGCTACTCGTATGACCGCAATATCGTTTTCGCCGTCAGGCTCCTCCCCCCACAAGCCATTTTTGCAACCGTCTACGGCTCGCTTCAGTGCATATATTGGCCAATGCCGCGGCACGTTGCCGAGCCACTTTATCCCAGAGCACTTGTAGTCTGCATACGCCGGCAAACTCATGCCGACAGCCCCTCAATCATCTGCTTGATGCGGTCGGTACAGGCTTTCAGATCACGATCGATTTCCTCCAGCGGACGCGGCGGCTGGAAAACATAAAAGTGCCGGTTGAAGGGGATCTCGAAGCCGACGATACCAACCTCGCCATCCTGCGCATCGGTCTTGCTCTCATCGATCCAGGCATCTGAGACGTGAGGTTTCACTTCCCGTTCAAAATAGTCGTAGACCGACTCACCTAGCGGCACGTTCTCGTTATCGCGCAATCCTGTATCCGGCTCTGGCTTGCCCTTGCTCATGCAGATATCGGCTTCCGGATCACGCTCACTCAGGGCATTGAGCAGCGCCTTAAGTTCTGCCGTGGCCGGGAATACATCGTGGTTGCTCAGCGCCTTTTTCAGCAGCTTGGTGAACTGTTCCCGGTTGCGGTGCTGCAGGCTGGCGTCCATCGACTCCAAGGCGCTTGTAAGGCGCTGCTGGGCGGCAGCATTGAGCTTCTGGATAGCCTTTTCTTCCAGCACCCGCTCGATGCGTTCGGCAGTGGTCTGGAAGTTAAGCCGTAGCGGGCGCTCGACAGTGATGCGCCGGTAGCCAAAGGCGTCGATGGGGAAGATCTTGCTCTGCGGCGTTTCCTCGAAGCGACCGTAGAGCCGCACCAGTTCATCGATCTGTTCGTCGGTTATGTACTGACGCTTGCTGCCGAGGGATTTGCGCATCTTGGAGAAGTACTTGCTGCCGTCAATCAGCTGAACCTTGCCGTTGCGCGCAGCCACCTTATGATTGGAAAGCACCCACACATAGGTAGCGATACCGGTGTTGTAGAACATATCGGTGGGAAGCGCGACGATGGCTTCGACCAGATCGTTCTGCAGCAAGTAACGGCGGATCTCTGATTCCCCGGAACCTGCGCCCCCCGTAAAAAGCGGTGAGCCGTTGAGAATGATGCCGATGCGAGATCCACCGTCTTTTGCTTTGCGCATCTTGCTGACCAGGTGCAGCAGGAACAGCAATGAGCCGTCAGACACTCGCGGCAGACCCGGACCAAATCGGCCATCGAAACCCTTGAGGCTGTGCTCCTCGGTGATCTGCTTCTGTACCTTTTTCCATTCCACACCGAAAGGCGGGTTGCTGAGCATGAAGTCAAAGTGGTTCTCACTGCCGGGCAGTTGATCATCCGATAAGGTATTGCCGAGCTTGATGTTGCCTACCGTCTGCCCCTTGATCAGCATGTCTGCCTTGCAGATGGCATAGGACTCGGGGTTCAGTTCCTGGCCAAACAGCGAAACGGTGACATTGTCGCTGATGGACTGAATGTACTCCTCGCCTTCGGACAGGAAGCCACCCGTGCCCGCTGTCGGATCATAGATAGTCACGATGCTATTGGGCTTGAGCTTGTCGTCCTGACCAGTGATCACCAGCGAGGTAGTCAGGTGAACGATGTCACGCGGGGTGAAGTGCTCCCCGGCCGTTTCGTTCGAGCTTTCTGCAAATTTGCGGATCAACTCCTCGAACACAATACCCATGCCAAAGTTGCTGATGCGCGCCGGGCTCAGGTCCGTGGCAGCAAAACGCTGTACTACCTGATAGAGCAGATCGGCGGAGGCCAACTGCTGTACATAATCCTCAAAATGGAAATGATCGAAGATCTCCCGGGCGTCCTTACTGAAGGACTGCACGTAGCTCATCAGGTCGTCGGCAGTCTGGGTATCCGACAGGGTGCCAAGGGACAGAGGCGAAGCATTGAAAAACTGCAGCCCTCCCGCAGCGCGCAGTAGCATCTGCTCACGTACCAGATCTGGTCGGCCCTCCTGGGCTTTGGCCTCACGGATAACCGCCTGCCGCGTCGGCTCAAGCACGCACTCCATACGCCGCAGCAGGGTAAAGGGCAAAATGATTCGGCCGTACTGTGATTGCTTAAAATCGCCACGCAGCAGATCGGCAACGGACCATAGGAAGGCGGCGGTTTGGGAGTGATTTTCCGTGTTCAAGGTACTGCTCCTGAAAAATATATTCTTCTGGGGGCAGCTTACCTGCTGGGTTTTGCCAATGGTAGAAATGGCCGTCATAAAACCCAGCTTGATTCACTTCCCGCGAACCCTGTTTCATTTTTGCGGATGAGCTGCGATCACGCATTAACAGTAATAATCGTAGGATTATTACTGTTACTCCTGACTATCCCACACCCGTGCCGCTGAGGAGCGGACCGAGTGAGGACCCTGCGTAAGCTCCCCAGAATAGACAGGTCAACCGCTCAATCCGACGCATCTCGACTGGTGTCTTGAAGCTGGCCAGCCCTGCACATACGATTAGGAGCAACGCCCCAAGCATTAGAGCGTTGAGCAGCTGTCGGCTCATGAGGATTTCGAGGAAATTTGAACAAGGCCATGGAAGGGACCTCGAGGCGAGAGCGCCCGGGATTGCTGCCAGCGCTCCTCCGATAGCGCATGCCACCATAAATTGGGACCGCGACATCGAGAGCTTACCGATTTTGACCACTTTATTGCTAGATACATTCATGATGACGACTCCCTCATTGGTTGGAGTCGTCATCATCAATCAGTGAAACGGTGTCACCAGCGCAAAATCATTAATCTCCCAGATTTTGCGAGCGAACAAGGGCGACGATCGAATCGTACCTATACTCTTTTTCAGTTAGGCGGTATTGAATCAACGCTTCTGTTAACTGCTTCGGAAAGGGCATATCTTGCCTGTGCGCGTAGTTTTGTAGTCGCGTCTGCAGACGCTTTGGATTCAGTGAACAGATGTGCTGCCAGACAGTTTTTTTGAGTGCATAAAAACCATCGTCTGAGTTATTTCTTATCTTTGATAAAGTGCCATTTTTTTCAGCCAAGGTCTTTGTAAACTGCTTCAGGTCCTGCGCGCTCATACCTAATGATGAACGAGTAGCTTTGATTTGCGATGCCCTCTCCCTATCCTCACAGCAGATAAACCAGATCAGAGCGACGTAAAAGCCCTCTGCCCATTTTTCATTTTCCGCCATTATTTTCATTGTACGAGCGATTTCCTTCTGCGATCCCCAATCCTTACGCCGATAGCGATAAATCTCGAGAACCTGCCATGCCATTTCATTAGAGCCCGCATGCTGCAGATAAATCGGCAAGCGAAGCCAATGCACTATGGATAGCTTGGATGCCTTCGGTGACCATAAGACGTCTTCCAGAATACCTACCGCGGCCAGCGCGTCACCTAGCTTAAAGTAACTCGCCGCGTCATTAAGTATTTGCCTCATGTCATAGCAGCTCACAAACCCAGGCTTACAGCCGTTAGGGTTCGATACAGCGGTAACCGGGATTTTCATTGCGATTATTTCAGTAAGGCTCGACATAGGTACTCCTCAAAAGTGTGAGAAGAAACGCTACCAATAACGGCTATCCCGTTCATCCGAATCAGGGGTCAAAAACATTGATCACCGCTGGCTATCACTTACTCAATTTTACCCATGCCCGACGACCCCCGGCGTTGGTAACGGTAATTCAGCTATCAAAGCTCGAAGACGCCTCGATTGCCAATTCTGAATTGCACCATCCCAACCTGCGCGCGCATTCAACTCCTCAAGGAGAGCATCAAGCTTGCCGTCGCCAATGGCTGGCGCGAAGAAAAGGATTTCCTGCGGCACATCTAGGAAAAATGAGCTCGCCGAAAGGACCTCATTGCCCAATTCTTCGCAGTATCGACGCGTCCAAATGCGCCACTGGTAACTCGGATACTGACCGACCAGTTCATCAAGAGCGACTTCGTTACCCTTTTGCATAATGTAAACCTCAGCCAAAAGCGTATTGTCTAGTGCATTATCGGTGTCACAAGCGTCTGGAAATGCGTTTCCCCGACACCAATACACATGACCACTGCAGTTTGGCATTCGAGGCGCTGGCGCCAGTCAATGACTCCCGCATCACAAAGGCATGATAAATACTCTTCGATCCACACAATGACTCCAATCGCTGACGACTCGTCTCGCATCAGAATTTTTAACTGAGCGCCCAAGATTGGGAACCGGTTAGCCAAATTGAATAACACCATTTCTACCCCCCATTTGAGTTGCGCCAATGTGAAAGATGAGTAGTCTCAAATTAGCAGGTGAACATCCGTCTCGAGATGTTTGGTGCTGCAAGTGATGCCTATACGCACCCTGCAGCACATGCCCCATTCCCCAAGACCCAGCCCTACTTTGCAGCTACGGACTCTGTGTCAGCACCTCCCCTAATAGTTGGATTTGCGCTCCTTGCGCACGTGGATGACCCAACCACGTGCTGTGCGAGTACCACTCGCACAACCCAGCGCGACTACGTCGCGCATCCGTGCATAGCACGGCTATGTCAGGCTCAAAAACCGGCCTGACATAGCCGTGCTAGAGCCTACAGACGAGTTTCGCGCACAGAGTTCAACGCACGATTTCAAAAGGCCATATCCTGCCCATCGCCGGCGCGCTATGATGACCTTGTTGATATCGTGAGCACTTTGTTCACGCGTGCACCACCACGTTAATCTGATGTGTTTCTGCGCCATGCTGCAATTCAGCGGCAGATGCACTAGGGCTTGCTCCGGCTCTTAATTTGGATGCGCAGTAACTCATCTGCTCAAAATGGGATGCTTTTTGCCGAGCCATACCGCATCGCATGTTCGACGCGACGGCTGAGCTGAAAGCTGCTTTACGAGTCAATGTAATAGGGCGAGACCAGTCCGAGCCCGCATGTGACATGCGAACAGGGGCGAATAGGCTACAAGCCGCTGAGCCAGAGTTTGGCCAGTCATTCTTACAATGCATTCGAACATCTCGTTTTTACACCCCACTTCGGTGGCGCGCCTATTTCCTCTTGGATATCGTGTTCCAATTGCTCTGACTGGAATACAAGATGCCACAAGAATTCGACCCCAACGCCTTAGCTAAGCGCCTACGCCAGGATTCACTGGCTAGGCGCAAAAAACCCTATCGCACCTCCCGGCTGGACAAATACACCGGCGAGCTTCTGCGTTTGCATGAAGCAGGTGCGCGTCCAGCCGAGCTGCAGCGCTGGTTGCTCGAGCAAAGGGTTCGAGTAACACATTCGACAGTAGCCCGCTGGCTCAAGCGCAAGGGGGCAACGAATGGCGAAATTTGCTAAGCCCGCCAAGCAGGCTCTCTCAGCGATTCGACAGGTCCAGCGCAGTGGCAATCTGAAAAGTGTCGGGACGGGTCGCAACTATCACCAGGCACTCACAAGAGCCGCAGAATACGCCAGCTCAGAGCGGGTCCCGGGTGGTCTCCACGGACTCTCCCGCGAGGAGGCTATCCGTTTCCTGGAGACACGAAGCCAGGTTGTAGGACAAAAGACCCTTGATCTAGATCGTCAGGCCGTGCAGGGCTTCTTACGCTCCATTGGCAAACTGCAACCCCCAGAACGCCTGCCCGTTATAAGGTCAGAGCATGCCCAAGCACTCCAGTCTCGTGCTTACACGAAAGAGCAGGTGCGTCGAATTGCTTCGCACCAGCGAGAAGCCAATGCACTGGCGACGGAGATCGCCTACGCAGCAGGACTGAGGGCCCACGAATTGATCACTCTGCAACCAGCCAAAGAAAGAAGAGCTGACAGCCGGCCAGCTAGAAATGAGAAATTTCTGGGCAGGTCAGGGCGCCGATACGTTGTTATTGGCAAAGGAGGGTTAACTAGAGAAGTCCTACTGCCGACCGATTTAGCCGAACGCCTGGAGACGCTAAGGCTGGAGATGGCAGTGGTCGTTGCAGATCGCGGCGTCTATTATAAGCAGCATTACAAACTACCCGGGGGACACTCGTGGAGCCAGTCTGTCACAGCGGCCTCCCAAAGAGCTCTGGGCTGGTCTACTGGAGCGCACGGGCTGCGGCATACCTATGCCCAGCAGAGAATGGTCGAGCTTCAATCCAAAGGATTATTGAGGAGCGAGGCACTGGAGACGGTGAGTCAGGAATTAGGACACTTCCGACCGGAGATCACTGAGATTTACCTGCGCTGACGAGACTGACTCCCACGAGGCCTGCCTCGTAAACCTCATCTAAACTCATGATGAATTACTTTGCCGCCCCCTTGCTCACCCTTGCCAGCCTTATCCGTCTCCCTGCAATACGCAGAACGCCCTCATTAGCTCCTGAACAAACAGAAAACCGCTTCACTTGATCTTTTCTCAAACTCCCTGACATCCCTAAAACACACTCTAAATGACTGTGACAACCCTTGCATGTCTAACCATGTCCTTTGATGACCCCGAATCAATACGACTTTTAATAACCCCGGAGCCTTCAATGCAGGGGAGCTCAAGCATGGTTCGATCGGTATGCTTTGGTCAGCAGCAACATGGGTGAGGTGCGGCTAAAGGCCAATAGCAGCCATCACATGGGTCCACAGTTCCCGACTTTTTACGTACTAGCAACTCCTTTGATCTAATCCGGCTGCGCTTAAACTTCTGGGTGGTGCTTGCGACTCGATGTCGGTGCCAGGGTGAGATAGATCATCAAGTACGTCAGGGGATACTGGGACAAATACTCAGGTAAGAACAACGACCGCAATGTCGACCTTTGGAGGCCGACCGGTCGCCTGCTGCAAAGCGCTGGGCCATTTTGTAAACGGTCGTGCTCTCGGCCCTCCTAGAAGGGCCGTCCTTAACGTTTTGGTCGGTAACGATGGAGTAAATCGTTGCACTATGAGTCCGCGATCCGTTGATATTCAGCATCAAAGGGCGCAGATAGCTAAGGTCGTACTGAATCCCCATCTGTGCACGGATCCAGTGCAGCTGTCCCCTATCCGCGAGCATCCAGGGGAGTTCAATTCGTACGCCGTTGGCTTCGGAAAGCATGCCCTCTTCGACGGTACCGCTGACACTTCTAACCACCGATAGCCCGCGCTTGGCGGCAGCTATTGCATCGCCCATCAGGCCAGGATCTTCTTCTTTGCTCGGTAGACCATGGGAAGCCCAAGCAGCTTGGAATGCCGTTGAAGGAGTAGCCCCATCCCTTGCAACAGCCAGTAGCATGTCCATGATGGCCCAGCGAGCTCGGATCGAAATGTCGATGTTCTGTTCGGCAGTCAGCGCAGCCTCATAGCGATAGTGGAACTGCAAGGGACAGCTCATGTAAGCCTGAAAAGCCTCATAGCTCACGGTGGGCACCACGGAGCTGCTGGCTAGCGGCATCGGCGTCACTGGTGCAGACGGCGGAACCTTCACTCCAGCGCGCTTGACCAAGCTCGCATCAGGGGCGCGATCCAGCGGCACGGGACGCGGCCACCCGCTGATCTCATATAGGTAGAGGTAGTCGCGGGCCCGAGATAGAGCGACATATAGAAGGTTATTACGCTCTACCCGCTCCTCAAACATGAACTCTGACGCGGTGCTGTTCAGCACCTCAGGAGGCATCAGCTCCAACCCCCGTACATCATAAGCAAAAGGTTGATTGGCGCCATATGAACCGTCATCCACATCAGTCACGTGGACGGCTGGATATTCAAGTCCTTTGCTTGAGTGCACAGTCATGACGCTCACAGCATCCAAAACTCGGGCCTCAGGAGGCAAACCTCGATCTCCTAGCTTCTCTCCGATTCTGCGGCGCAGCTCTTCACGGAGCAAAAACTGGGAAAGCCTTGCCTGACGGATGTCGCCGTCACCATTGCGTACGGCGTAAACAAACAGCCAAAGAGCTAGGCGCTGGGTATGTGCTTGGATCGATTGATCGGAGTGGTTGGGTAATCCGTAACGCTGATCGAGCAGCACCCTGGATACAAAATCCCAAGGCCTGGAATTTCGTTTGAGCCCACTGAGAAGCAGAGCGAGGTTTGCCTTGGCTTGCTGGCCAGCCGGCGATAGGCCGGGAGTGGGCAACCATAACCACCGCCCTCGCTGCATGCTTAATCCAGCGCCCTTGCGCGTCAGGAACATGAGATATTCGATATCTTGAGGGGGCATTCGGAATGCTGGCTCTGACACCAGCCCCACCAAAGAGCGCGGCTGTCGCATGCACAGCAGCTCCATCAGACATAGCAGGCGCTTTATCTCAGGGCGCTGGCAAACGTCGCCAATATGCAGCACCGGCACATTCAAATCTTCGAGCGCTTCAACAATCTGCTCAACGTTTGCAGATTTTCGACTGATTACGACTTGATCTCTGTAGGGGACCCCCCTCTGCACTAATCCATCGATGCGCTGTGCGATTGTGACAGCTTGGGAGGATTTGGAGTCGCATTCGTACAGGGTAGGCACAACCCCGATCGAGGGACGATATGCCTTGACGTGCTCTAAGATCATTCGGCCAGTCAATGCATGATGGATACCTGCGCATGAAAATAGCTCCAGAATTTCTGGAGTGCTTCGCCGGTTTAGATCCAAAGCGTAACGCCGCACAGTGGCGCCCGGAACAGTGCTGCGGAAGGTGGAATCGAAGTTTATCAGGCTTCTGATCGATGCGCCTCGCCAGTGGTGGATGGCTTGGCGTACGTCACCGACCACCCAGAAAGATTGAGCATTCAGGGCCAATTGACGAAGAAGATCGACCATCACTTCGGTGACGTCCTGATACTCATCCACTAGCACATGAGAGAAATGATCAATGTACTGAGCAACTGATGTACGGTCTCGCTTAGCCTGGGTTGAGGGGAAGGCAATCAAATCTACATAGTCAACCAGGTGCTCAGCACGCATTGCTGCTTCGTAGGCTTCAAATAGCGTAGCAATGTCTTCCCGTTCATTGGCCACATCCGGCGCACAGGCAGGCAGTGCAGCTAAGCGCGTTCGGTAGTCAGCCGCTGTGAGACACTCTTCCTTCAGCCTTTTGATATGACTTAAGACCTTAGGAAGCCAATCATAGGGGTTTTGAAGCCTCAGATAGTACTGGAGCTGCACCTTGGGCAGCGTGCTTACCATAAGACGCACTTGCATCAGTGGATCTGCGAGCCGAACGTCTGATTGCAGACCAAAAATCTGATGGTATTTGCGAAGAAATTCGAGCCCGAAAGCATGAAATGTCCCGGCCCAAACATCGGAAGCCCCGGCGATGCCGGAAACCTTGAGGCGCTCTACCAGCTCATAAGCAGCCTTGTTGGTAAAGGTCAGCACAAGAATCTGGCAGGGTGGAACTCCTCGCTCAACCAGGTGTTTGATACGGTGTATGAGCGTGGTTGTTTTACCAGTACCTGGTCCGGCAACGACATTGACGAAAGTTTCCGAAGCAGTAGCAGCGTCATGCTGCCCTTGCGTCATAAGCGGCAAGGGTGGAGGTGGTGCAGGAGGCAATATAGGGAGCAAAACCCCATCGAACAACTGAAGGCGAACGATCTCCAGCGGAACCTGAAAGTTGGCCGCGATAGCCGTGGCTCCTAGACCGTGTTGAAATAACTGGCTTGCGACTCCACGCGGTAACAGAAGTTCGCGGGCAAATACGTTGGCTTGAAGCTCCAAACGCTCACGTGCACCATAAGCTTCGACCGCGACTGTCGCCTGACTGCCATAGGAGTCCGTCAAGCTGCTCAAATGAGCAATCGTCTGTGCCGGGCGGTCACCATCAAGATACCAGTGACCCAACTCATGAGCGATGAGATAGGCCGTTTCGCCGGGGGAGGCATCGTTCCGAATATACACGGCTGGGATTTCTCGCTTCAAGACTCCACTGCCGCCGCCCAACTCAGGATGTCCGAAGGGCAATCGCTCGATTGCAATTTCGAGTGCATCTTCAACTTGGGCCAGTAATTCGGTGGAGCTTACCCCTCCGAGAGAGGCAGCCAAACCGACCAGGGCTTCTCGGGTTTCAAATGCTTGCCGACGCGCCCGGTCAAATGGGTTCACACTTAACCCTCCAGCTTTAGAAGACGCTCTTGCTCGTCAGTTGGAAGCTGAAGCTCCCTGACTGCAACACTCCAAGCTTTCCGCTCTATTTGCACAGTTGGTTTGCCGTCAGTTGCCTTGAACGCGGGCACCGGCTGAGTGGCAAACCGACGCTCCAACGCAACCGACAATACATCCAGAGGCAGCTTTAAAGCCGCAGCCAACTTCGCAAGCACTCGTGCGGGTGCCAGCACCGTACCGCCTAAGATCATATTGGTCAGCCCACGCTGTTCACCCAGATCGATCTGAGGAGCCAGGACTCGTGCCTTGACACCGCTTGACTGCTCAATTGCCCGCACAGCCTCTGCGACAGCCTCATCCGTGATAATTGATCCAGAAGAATCCGCACGCACAGCCGCAGCGTGGGGGCAATGGCTCAACGCGTTGGCGAGTATGAAGTTGGCAAATGACGACAGTGAGCGGCCATACTCTCCTGCCCGTAAGCGAGCCCTCATCACCAAGCGTCGGTCAGCCCGAATAATCCAGTTTTCCGACTCGATACCGTCGTAATGGTTGGCCTTGAACTCATACTCGCTCAGTAACTTTGAGGGGCTTACTGTCCTTGATTCCTCATCAAACCTAACCAACCCATCCTTAAACAAATCCCGAGCGGCAGTCGATACCGATACCGCACGCCTGTCTGCTACTTCCTTTACAAGCTGGTGTAGCGAGACTTTGGTAGTCAACCCAACCTGCAAGCGTGCAGCAGCTCGCTCATCTGCTTCCTGGGTGGTAGCCGTAGATTTCATGGTCGTCTCCAAAATCTGCTCATCTACAGGTGCTGCTTGTGAGTTAGGCGCCATAACTGACGCTTCATCAGCGTGAGCTTGTGGGATTTGTTTCACCAGCACAGACATCAGGCTGAGCAGCAAACGTGGCTCATCCTTACCAGTGACTACCACAAAATGACCATTAGCTAGAGTCATCTCACACTCAATACCCTGGGACGTTTCCCGCAAGCGCATGAATGGTTTGAGGCAGGCTAGGAAGCTAGCGCACCCTTGGAGATAATCGGCAGGCTGAAGCGTGGGCGTTTTCATAGACGGATTTGGTCGTTGGTAGAATGGTGTGTAAGAATCACCGTGTGTATATCAACTGTATATCATTTTTGTATCACTCGCACTCGTAGGGACACAATTGATCGAGGAAATCTTTTCACAAGCAGTGCGTTTCGCTGTCACCAATTGGCGAACGGGCGTTACCTTTGAGCAAATGCTTAACGGCTTGGCATGTCCTGGGGACCTTAGCCGTGAGCTGTTGCCGGCGATCGAGCATGAGTTAAACAAGCGCAATTGCAGTGGCGCTGAGGTGAGAGCCTTTGCCTGGTCACAGCCCTTCCTGAAGCTGGAGGCTGTTTTCCAGCCATCAGAGCTTCCGGACACCCCGATTAATTTTTGCCCCGTCCCTGATGCGGAGGGAACAGTGCTCGCACGGGTTTCTGCAATCGCCTGCCTTGCGATAATCAATTCCGCCTCAGTTTCCTACGGATCCGAAAACGGGGGGGACTTGTTCGTCAACCTCGTGGTGTTTCCTCCTGGCAGAGGTAAATTCACTGAGAAGTCGGCGGACAAGATGACTGGACACACTGATGGTGTGACCTTCCCCCTGCGCGGTTATAGCGACCCTGTGAATGAGCGCATTGCGCCCTCTCCAGACTTCGTCTGCTTGTCCGCACTCCGCAACCCAAATGAAGTGCCTACTACGGTCATGCCTCTTGAGCGTCTCATGGAGCGTCTGAGCTCTGAACACATTAAAGAACTGCAAAAACCTCAGTACATCATCGGCTCACAACTGACCTTCCGCGATGGTATGGTAGAAATCCTTGGCGACGAGCTTGAAGTCGATGATGCCCAGCTTATCTTCCCTATGAACGGAAGCTGGTGGATCCGCTTTAGCCACAGCACCACACAAATTGCTGAAATCGGCCAAAAGTCCGCTCAGGAGGCGATGGATGCTCTGAAGAAAGCGTGCGCTGAGTGTGTTATTGCAGTGCCTCTGCAGCCTGGTGACATCGCTCTAGTAAATAACCGCATCGCACTGCACGGTCGTAGCGCGCCCGGCAAGGAATTTGGCGGACAGACACGCTGGTTGCTACGCACCTACGGGCTGGATGTCTCCGATCTAGCCCCAGGTCAGTGGCATGAGGGAAGTACCTTCATGCTGTATCCCTAAATAAGAACAGATGCACCGGGGGAAGTAGTCGAACGCATGATCCTGAACTCGTGGATGCTCGATCACCGCTTTTGGCTGGAAACGATCGACAGGTAGAGGTCTACTTCTTCCAGAAGCAGCTAGTTATCACGATAAATACATCTTCTCATTTCTGAATCGATTTTAGTTAGTAGGCGTCTCAAAAACCCTTGAAATCGAGGCCAAGGAATCATCTGCTTTTGGCCGTTGCGTGCCGGTCAGCATGACTGGTTTCGGCCAAATGCGGTCATAACTTGTCTAGATAATCGGGGCGATTTCAAGCCTACCAACTTCGATTTCCAGTCCCTCAAGCTCAAACCGACAAAAACGCATTAATGCGTAAGCCTGACCCCATCCGGAAAAACATCAATATTCAGACGGGGACGCTTAGGATTAGTCGATCCAGCCTTTTGCACGCATCATTTCGCACTCGCGTTCTAGCCAGTCCATTTGCTGCCGATACTCGCTCTCATCTCCGTCCTCATAGTCCGAGGGTTTGATTGCTCGGTGCCTAGCGATTTCGGCCAGAAGTTTGCGCCCCCGCTCAAGGCGGTTCGCCCAGATAGCAGCGCCGACGGTCAGCAAGTGCGGATCGCTTTCCCCCTGATGATAATAAGAATTAACCAGCTCCAGAAAAATTTCGAAGTGGTTGCTGTCAAAGTTCCTGATGGAGCTACCTTGGAACTGGCCGAGACTGCCGTTGTAACAACTTAGAGCAAAGTCCTGCAAGGAACGGGCAGAGCTGTAGCCCTCGTTAACCAGTATGCTTCGATATTTTAGGAACGGCGAGTCGCTGCCTATTTCATCGTTTGCTTCGCCTTGGAGCGCGATCTTTGTACTCATACAATTCTCCGGATGCCTGTTTTCACTCACCCGATCAACCATAACCCACTAAAATTTCCACACAACCGAACCCGGTGTAATTTTAGTAGTGTAATGGTCTGCTAATCGCGTCGAAGACATTAAAGCTTCACGTAACCGGAAATCTT
Organism: Halopseudomonas pelagia; assembly: GCF_009497895.1. Taxonomy (NCBI): domain Bacteria; kingdom Pseudomonadati; phylum Pseudomonadota; class Gammaproteobacteria; order Pseudomonadales; family Pseudomonadaceae; genus Halopseudomonas; species Halopseudomonas pelagia. The sequence continues at coordinate 4,454,467 of NZ_CP033116.1, forward strand.
CTGCTGTTACGTTATCCACTGTGAATGACAGGCTAACTACAGGTAAAAGCTTGTCTACAGGAGAAAATACAGGACAGGCGCGAGAACCCTCGTGGTTACTAGGCTTCTCTGAGGCGACGGTTGCGCCGATCATCCAGCAGGCCATCTTGATGGTGCAGTAACGCAGTTGCATCTTCGTCGGTTAGGACATAACCTGAAGGCAGGTTCCGGGAGCCCCTGCCCTTCCCCAGCGCAATTTGCGCCGCGGTGAATGCCTTCCCCTGTCCGCGTCAGCGGATCGCGTTAAACCATACATTGGGTCAATCCTACGATCTTTGAATCGTCTGGAACGGGGGAGCAGATGCAAACCAGATCTGAGGAAGCCCCGTATGTCCCTATCTCGCAAGCAAGTCCTTGAACTAGCCAAAATCCTGCATTCTACGACCAAATCCCTTGGCCAAAGCAGCAAGCTATCTACACATCAAGAAAAACTCAGTCATTTGCTGGGCTACCGTCATTGGAATGCGGCAAGTGCTGGACTCCCAGAGACGATCCCTGAGGAAACTGCGGCAGCGATCGCCTTGTTGGAGGTTCCTGGCCAAACACCAATGACGTTTCTGGAGCATGGTCGTGCCGCGCCTTGGAAAATGCCATTGGTGGTTCGTGATTACCTGATCGCCCAATCCTTGGACCCCGATGGGTTTGGGGTTACCAGTTACACAAGGCCTACCCCTGTGTTAGCCCAGAAGCCCAGATTTCTCACCATTGGCTTTAGCAGGGCTGTCGGCGAGTACACCGAGCACAGAGAGCTGCTAGACCCCAACGACATCAGTTACTGTCATCAGAACCACACCCCTATCATGGTGACCTTCGCTGATCATACAGGGAGGTTTTCCTTCAAGCTGACCCTCTGGCTTGTGACTTTCTCCGCCCTGAGTGATTCACCGATTTACTTCAACGGTGCCTCGCACAAGCCTATGTACAACAGCATTGTTGAGACAATTACTGGGATAGAGCCCTTTAATCGCAAGGGCTATTGCTTGGTTAATAGTGATGATGCGCGGAATCCACATGCCCTTATCAAGTGCGATGAGCAGGGTAGAGAGATTGAGCACATCAGAAACCTCCCGCTCCTATCCGAGAGTGAGCTTTGGACCGAACTCAAGGCCTACAACGAACTGCTGAACCTATCCCTCACGGACGCAGCAGAGATAACGCAGTCTACGGTGTACAAGTACTCCGAGTATGCTGGAGGAGAAACCTTCGACTGAGTGAGATAAAAGTGAAAAACCGCCTCCAGGGGCGGTTTTTTGTGTCATACGGAAAGTCGCTCTTTCGCGTAGAGGAAAATCTTTTGTACAGGGGAAGTTACAGGCCCAACAGGAACACCTCTTAAAGGCCTGCTCTCAAAGGCCTTGATACAGGTCAGAAGGAGTAAATATGCGTGAAAAAGGAGCAAATATTCATTGAAATGGAGCAACTATGTGCGGGCATGCGGGAATAAATATGCGTGGATAACTTTGCAGCTTAGCGACTGCGTCGGCGGGGTAGCTTAGATCGCTTCCGAGGTGCGTCGAGGAACTTGAGGTGCACAAGGCTTAAGAGTCAGCCCCTTTTTAGTGGGTGTCGCCTTTAATTGTGGCCAAAGCAACTGCACGGCATAAAGCGCCTTTCTGAAGTTTTTTTGAAAATCATTGCGACCCTGGGTGGTATCTGGGTAACTCGCTCCTATTTGGCCCTTCAAGTCGGACCATGATATGACAGTCCACCTGGATAAATAGCTAACTCTGTAAGTCGCCCAGCAGTAGACGTCAAACGCCATCGATGATTTCAAATGCCGCATAATGCGTTTATCAATGGGCACCGCTTTACTGGTAACGAGCTCGTAAAATCCCGATGAAAGCTCTATGTATGAGTCCTTTGTGCTATCGAAGGTCTTAGGCCACAATTCGAGCCTATCTACTACGCGCAAAGGCCCCAAGCTCATAACAACCGACCCGGTCTCTCTTTGATTTTTAGTTACGCTGACCGTCACCGTAGCATTGAATAGCCTGTCCATTTGGTCGCGAAATGGGTATATGGATCCACTTTCCCCACCTGTAGCCCTAAGCCCCAGATCACCCATAAACCGCTTTAAAGAAACGCCCAAACTTAGCAGCCGAGCTTCGGAATTCGTAATTTGGCCACGTGCTAATTTAGCCGCGTTGCGTACCGCCTCGGTGGTTATCCAAACCAAGAGGAGCCGGGGATACCTCCCGTAGGGTAAACCTATTGCCGCGGGACTCGTAATATGAAAAGTTAAATTTCCATTGATACGAGTCCAGGAACTCTCGGAACGCTTACTATGCGGTAGGTTAGCCTGGAGTAAGCTTTTCGCTAAAAAGCCAATTTCTCCCGCCTCCTGAGCAGTTTGGTTTTCGATAGCAAGCATTTGTTCGATAGCGCGTTCTTCGCGCTTTAACTTGGGGCTGCTCAATCCAAATCCGCTTGCTATGGTCTCGTCATCATCAGCAGAAGTTTGTTCTTGCTCCATCAATCACGGCCCAGCCGAGCAGCCAGGATTAGAGCAAGCTCAGGCGCACTGTAATACACGCGACGGCCAAATCGGACCATTGACGGACCGAGCTCTCGTCGAAGCTGAGACTCTTCCCGAGCAAGCTCCCAGTTCAGTCCGCCAATACGACGATCGAGCAAATCCGCGAGCTGTTCGCGACTAAGCATCATGCCGTAAGTCGCTATCAGGTTTTTTTCGATTTTTTCCGCCGCATGCTCGCGGTTACTAGCGTCAACCATGTGAAACTCCAATATTCTATGGGTTTCACTAATAGTGCGAAGCAGTGCCCCTTTTTCGGTCCTTTTTGGAGCCTCCTCGCAAAAAACTCAAAATAAAATCTTCCGCATGCGAAAGATGGCTGTATTTCTCTAGATTTGCCGCTGCTTGCGCAGCAAATCAATCCGCTCCACGAGGTCCTCCGCCCGCAGGTGGGTGTACCTTTTGACCATTTGCATGCTTTTATGGCCACTAACTACGGACACCTCTTGATCCGACAGGCCAATCTCAACCAGCCGACTGATTGCCTCATGCCTGAGGTCATGAAAACGCAGATCACGCATGCCTAGCCGGTTTCTAATTTGCTGCCAGGTTTTATTGAACGCATAAGGACGTCGGCGCCCATATGCGCCCGGCTCACCAAAAAAGATCAGATCGGTGTCGATGGGCCGAAAGGGGTGGTCGAGCGCCTGCCTGAAGACTGCAGTAGCGGCCATACTAAGCGGCACCACGCGAGACTCTCCATTCTTTGTGGAGCTCAATGTGATAATTCTGCGCCGAAGGTCTACCTGAGACCGTCGGAGACCAGTGACCTCGCTGGACCGCATTCCAGTCTCAATAGCGACACGGACGATATACCCAAGAAACGGGTTCGAATGGGCGTCAACGGCAGAATAAAGACGCCTTTCCTCGTCAGGCGTCAGACGTCTATCCCGCCCTCTACCAGCCGAAGGCTTTCGCACATTTAAGACAGGATTGAACGGAAGGCCAACGCCCCATTCTCTGATACAGACGTTAAACATATGGCTGAGCAAGGCGAGCTCGAGACGGACTGAGTTGTTGCTTACAGGAGTATTCCGTCGCGTCGTCTCAGAAAGGCGCTGATCGCGGTACCCAGAGATTAGCTCAGCTGACAGTGCTGCTAACGAATAACCTCCAAGCCTACGGACGAGGTTCTTCGCACTGCCTTGTTCGCTTAAAAGGGTTTTAGGCGCTTTGGTAGGGCTGACTTCTGACAGGTAACGTTTGAGAGCCTGCTCGAGGGTCATTCGTTCGGAAGCGGTGCGCTGAATGTAAACGCCACGCACCATCTCATCCTCGACCCGCCGGGACCAATCAAGGGCATCGCGTTTTGTACGAAAGGTCTTCGAGGTGGTAGGCCATCCGTGCTTGCGGATCAAGGCTTTCCAAGTACCAGATGGGGTTTTAACAAGTGTTGCCATGCTGCGCTCCGAGGTGGTGATCAGTACGACTGTACTGAAACTGTACTCGGGGAACATCTGAATGCGGTGTCAAAAACTGCAGCATCGCTGCAGCCCTTGATTTGTATGGTGCCGGCACCAAGAGTCGAACTCGGGACCTACTGATTACAAGTCAGTATCATTGCTCCGAAATCAGTGGCTCTGCGAGCCTTAAACAAAAAATACCTATAGCTTATCCTTATGTTAATTAAGGATTATTTAACGGGAACGCCCAAAACAGGCAACGTATAACCGCGAAATAAAAATGGTCAAACTCCTACCCGAATCCTACCCGAAACGCTAAACTCCTACCCGAAACCTACCCCAAAAAGGATCGGCCATGAGCAGCAATCGCTCTGCATTGAAAGAGCATTTTCTGAAGCGGCTAAAGTACGACCCGAAGAAAGACCGCCAGGAATTCTTCGATCCTCCTCTTTACGGCCAAGGGACTTTCGGCGTACGGGTTAACAAAAGATCCATAGCGTACATCCTGCTATACAGCTTTCACGGCAAACCAAGACGGCTGACTTTAGGCTCCTATCCAACAATGTCACTGGCGGATGCTCGAGCTAGGTCAAGGCATGCTGCTCAGTTAGTAGAGCAAGGTATCGATCCGGGTCAGAAAAAAACGCTAGAACTATTCGAGTACCGGACAAGCCCTTCCGTCGCTGATGCCGTCGACACATACCTCGAATGGGCCATGGCCAACAAAAAATCTTGGAAAGAAGACGAGCGGATGCTCAAGAACGATTTTGTAAAATCCATTGGGGACATGAAGCTTCAAGACGTTAAGCGCAAACAGGTCCTGGCTCTGTTGGACAACAAAGCAAAAACCGCCCCAGTCGCAGCAAATCGCTTACAAGCAGTAGTCCGAAAGCTATTCAATTTTTGCGTAGAGCGGGAAATTATCGAAGCCACACCCTTGGTACAGATGAAAAGCATTGCGAAAGAAACCCCGAGAGAGCGGGCTCTCAATCAGCATGAATTAGTTTGGTTTTTAAAACGCTTAGCAAATCCTTCGATTACCGTAGCCACTCGTTTTGCGTTATTGCTTTCCTTGATGCTTGCACAGCGTTCGGGGACTATCGCTGCAATGCGCTGGGTCGACTTGGATTTGGAGAAAGGGATCTGGGACAGATCTGGCCGCTTTGAGAAAAACAATAATCCCGTCGCAATCCCCCTTTCCACGCCCATCATCAAAATCTTGCAACACCTTAAACATCTTCAAGCGGTAAAACTGGAAAAGAGCGGCGATACCGGCAAACCTAGCCCTTGGGTTCTGCCTGGTCGAGGTACGACATCCCATCAGACCCAACCTTCATTAAACCGAGCAATGCGCAGACTTTATGACACGTATGTCGCCGACGCGGAGCTAGTGAAGTCTGAAGGGTTACTCCGAGTTGCCGAAGGGTATCCAAGGCCCACTGCTCACGACCTGAGGAGAACCGCCACGACTCATATGTCAGGCCGGGGCCTGGGCAAGAACGTACGCAGCCGAATTCTTAATCACGCGAATCTAAGCGTGGACGCGATCTACGACAGATATGCATATTTTGACGAAAAAGCGAAGGCGTTGGATGACTGGCACGACCATCTGCTCAGCTTATTCAAAGAGACATTTGGGCACCGAAATTGGCTAAAAGACTATGGTAAGGAGGCACCTCAGGCAAAAAAAATTGAAGCTAAACCTGCAGAGGTCGACTCTGACGCCCCTCGTACATTTATGATCGGTGGAAAAGAAATCCCGTTGTCAGAGCTTCGAATCGACTGAAAAGAATCACGGCAGCAATCGGCCAGCACCAACTAGCATCTGAACCGGTAATCCGAATTGCCAATGGCCTCGAGGTACATGAACGCAAAGAGATCCATCCCGGTGATTTCGTGTATTTACCTCTTGTCGCCCTCGGCGACATTGTAGGCCCGCGCTTCGGCGATCATGACGAACAGACCAGTCAGGAATATCCAGGACATACAATGTCTGCCAGTGCCTGCACGCGCGTGCCAATCGCCGTCAAACAAAAATAACAACATAAAGACGCAAAAATTATTTAAAATCTGCGTTGCAGCGCGACTAGCCTTTAGGCAGACGCTCGAGGCGGTAGCGGAAACGTGGGGAGAAATCGGCGGCCTGTGTAGGCAGTTGCAGGACAGACATCCGGTGTCCTGAGCCGGGCTGGATCATAGGATGATCTAATGATTCGTAACTATGGTTGCTGGAGTCATGATACGCAGCTTATTTGACTTCTCACAAATTAATCCAAGGATGGCTATCTGGCGATCACGATCCGGATTTCAATGAGCCTGCCCGGATTAACGGTGCTCGCAAAATTGCGAATCAATATCGGCGTGGTCGGAATGTTCGAACTCCAGCGTAGAGTGTTTTATGTTGAACTCTTGCTTCAAAAGCTGTTTTATCTCGCGTTTTATCTCTTCAAAGTGATTCCATGCATTTTGTTCGATGACCACATGAGCTTCCAGCGATGCCTCGTGCTCCTCCATTTGCCAAAAATGCACATGGTGTAGATCAATAACACCATCGACCTTTGAGAGCGCGGAAATAACAGCATCAACATCCAGATCAACCGGGCTTCCCAGCATCAGCGTCCGGATGGTGCCACCAATTTCGGTGAAACCTAGATAGAGCACATACACGGCGATACCTATCGTGATTGCAGGATCAACCCACCGTAGGTCGTAAAGCAGAATAAGGGCACCGCCAATAATGACGGCGACAGAAGCAAGTGCATCGGAAAGATTGTGCAGAAACAAAGCGCGAATGTTGACACTATCTTTCTGCATCGAATAGGTGAGTACGGCGGTCAATGTATCGACTGTCAACGCAACAACGCCCAGCCAGACTACCCACCAGCCCTTTATTTCCGGTGGATCAATAATGCGCATGCCGCCTTCGTATACGAGGTAAAACCCGATAATAATCAATGAAGTGTAATTTATCAGCGCTGCAACGACCTCAATTCGACCGTAACCGAAGGTCATTTTTGCATCTGCGGGACGGCGCGCTATCTTTCGAGCCGCATAAGCAATTACTAACGAAGCCATGTCCGAAAAGTTATGTAGGGCGTCCGCAATTAACGCAAGACTGCCGGCGAAGATCCCGCCCCCTATCTGAGCGATGGTCAGTATTCCGTTAGCCCAGATGGCAATAGCAACGCGTTTGTCTTTGGACCCACCAGACATATGGGTATGGTCATGACTCATAGGGTCCACCTCCACATGGGTTTAGCATGATAGCGTTTTTGTGTTCCAAAACCTGAACTCTAGGCTCATTGCTATTTGAAAATCGCCCGACAATTTGCCGGGCGGGTATTTTCGAATACCACCCACAAAATCTCGACGGTATTGAAGTCACACCACTGTGTTGTCTTCCACACCATCTTCAATCCGGATCGCCCGACTGACATCGCTGACGAAGATACGACCGTCGCCGCGAAGCCCTGTATGGGCTAAACCTTTCAGCACCTCAAGCGCCTCGTCCACGTACTGGTCGTGGCACACTATTTCGATCTTCACGTGCTTGACGAAATCTGCAGTACCGTCAATTGGATTAGATGCGCTGGTATGGGCTTTACTTCGTCCAAAACCACGTACCTCGGACACACTCATACCACTGATACCCTCTACCCGATGCAGCGCGAGGGTCACCGCTTCAAGCTTGTGGTTCTTTATGTAAGCTTTGATCTCTTGCATGACGTTATCTCCTTTCAACGCGTTTCGCCGATATCATCTGGTTTATCAGCGAACCATTGATACAGGGCTGGAATAACCAACAGGGTGAGAATCGTAGCCGTCACCAGCCCCCCGACCACGACGGTCGCCAGAGGCCGTTGCACTTCGCTGCCTGTACCACTGGCAAATAGGAGTGGAAATAGACCGAGCGCCGTTGTTACCGCAGTCATGATTACCGCACGTAGCCGTGCGCAAGCCGCGCGAACACTGGCTTCAGCAACGGAAACGCCGTCCCTGACCAACTCGTTGAGATAACTGACCAGCACCAAACCATTCTCCAATGCGATACCAAACAGCGCGATGAAACCAATCGACGCGGGCACCGACAAGCTCTGCCCTGTCATCCACAAGCCTACAATACCCCCTACCAAAGCCAACGGAATATTAAGCATGATCAGCAACGCATTACGAAGTGAGCCGAAGTTTGCGTAAAGCATCACGAAAACTAGCGCCAGGGTAATCGGCACCACAATCATCAGCCGCTTGTTGGCCTGTTGCTGAAGCTCAAACTGGCCGCCCCATTTGAGAAAATACCCGGGCGGCAATTCAACCTGCTTGGCAATAGCCGCGTCGGCTTCGGCTACAAAGGAGCCTATGTCCCGTTCTCGTACGTTGGTCTGAATGGTAATGAAGCGTTGATTGTTCTCCCGGGTGATTTGCCTCGGCCCAACCACCTCTTCAATTGCTGCTAGCTCCTCCAGCGGGATTCGCTGCCCAGCGGTGTTCTCCAAAATCAATTGCCGAATGACCTCCGTCTCATTGCGCGCCTCCTTTTTTAGCCGCACATAGATATCAAAACGACGAATACCCTCGAACACCTGCCCCGCTTCACTTCCTCCCACGGCTACACTAAGCGTGTCATGAACATCGCTAACATTCAGTCCATAGCGGGCAATGGCGGCCCGATCCAGCGTAATGCGCAATTGCGGGGTGCCACCGATCTGATCACGCTGAACATCCTGTGCTCCGTTTACAGTACGCATCACCTGTTCGATTTCTTGGGCCTTTTCAACCAGCAGATCGAGATCATCACCAAATAGCTTGGCGGCGAGCTCGGCCTTCGTGCCTGTGAGCAACTCATCTACGGCCGCAGCGATAGGCTGGGTAAAGTTAAACTTGGCACCAGGGAAGCTTTCGAATCGCTCGCTCATCGCGGCATACAGACCGTCCAACGTGTCCGCGCTGACCCATTCATCCTGTGGCTTGAGAGCAACGAATATTTCTGCGTTGTTCACTGGATCAGCGTGTGCACCCACCTCACCCCGGCCGATACGCGAAACCACTTGTGTTACCTCCGGAAAATCTTCCATCAGTTGCCGTTCGAAGACGGTGATGGTGGTCTCAGCCTTTTCCAGAGAAATGGAAGGCGCCATGGTGGCTCGGATCAACAGATCACCCTCGTTAAGGCGCGGCACGAATTCTGAACCCAAACGCGGCGCGACTGCAGCGCCCACGGCTAAAACGACCACCGCCAGCACCAAAGCGATCCAGCCGCGGGCGACCATGGCCTCTACCAGCGGTTTATAGCCCTTGAGCAGAAAGCTGACAATATCTTTGCGTGGCTTGTCTTCGCGCACCTTGGGGCTCTTCATCAGTAGCGTAGCGACCACCGGCGCGACCACCAGGGCAAAAATAAGCGAGCCGAACATTGCCACCGCCACCGTATATGCCAGCGGTTTGAACGTGGCGCCCTCTACACCCTGCAAGGTAAACAGCGGCAGAAATACGATAATGATAATGCTGATTGCAAATAGGATCGGCCGTGCAACCGACTGGCAGGCACGCATTACGATATGCATACGAGACTCATCAGGTTGAGCCTCACGCAACATGCGATCAACATTTTCAACAACTACAACCGCGCCATCAACCATCATGCCTATTGCTATCGCAAGCCCGCCCAATGACATCAGGTTCGCGGAGATGCCAAAGATTTTCATCGCGATAAAGGTAAAGCCTACCGAAAATGGGATGGACAGTGCGACGACCAGACTTGGCCTCAGCCCACCCATAAAAGCCAACAGCACCAGAGCCACCAGAATAATGCCTTGCAATAGTGCACTGATTACAGTGGTTACAGCCGCCTTGACCAGAGTGGCCTGGTCATAATAAGGCTGGACTTCGATGCCTTCCGGAAGGTTGTCGTTGATCGCCGCCAACTCCTGCTTCACAGCGCCGATGACATTCGAGGTATTGCTGCCAATCAGCTTCAATACCATCCCAACAACCACCTCGCCGTTACCATCTTTGGTCGTCAGTCCACGACGAATTTCCCCGCCAACTTCAAGGTCGCCAAGTTGATGCAGATATACAGGTGTACCGTCATTGGTCTTCACCACGATATTGCGCAAGGACTCCAGGTCTGTGGCGAGACCTACCGAGCGCACAATGTACTCCTCGTCATTCTTGACAATAAACTGAGCGCCCGCATTGGCGTTGTTAGCTTCAATTCGCGCCTTGATTTCCGGCAAGCTGACGTCGTAACGGAGCAATGCGTTCGGCTCAATATTGACTTGAAACTGTTTTACTTCACCACCAATAGATAAGACCTCTGTTACGCCCTTGACGGTCTGCAAATTGAACTTGACAATCCAATCTTGAATCTCGCGCAGCTCGGTAGTGCTATATTGGCCCGTGGTATCCTCGAGCACATAAAACAGGATCTGCCCAAGCCCAGTAGTAATCGGCCCCATTACCGGCTCACCAAAGCCTTCGGGGATTGACTCCCGAGCCATTTGAAGTCGTTCGCCCACCAATTGCCGGGCGAAATAAATGTCCGTTCCCTCCTCAAAGTAAATATTGACAACAGATAGCCCGAAGTTGGAAATTGAGCGCACATGATCAAGCTTGGGCAGCCCGTTCATGGCACTTTCGATCGGGTAAGTAACGTATTTTTCCACTTCCTCTGGCGCCAATCCTTCAGTTTCCACAAACACTTGAACCAGTGCAGGCGAGATATCCGGGTAAGCGTCCACCGGCAAAGTACGATAGGCGAAATAGCCTCCAACAAGCGTCGCCAGAGCTAACGCGACTACCAGTAGCCGGTTATCCAGCGCAAAACGGATGATGCCTTGCATACTGTTCCCCTAGACTAGTGGTTGTGACCGGATTCGAATTCATTCTTTTGCAGCTGCGCCTTGAGCACGAATCCGCCTTGGATTGCGTAACTTTCACCGGGCTGGAGACCGCTGAGGATCTCTGCCATTTTTCCATCGCCGCGACCTACGGTTACCGGTCGCGGCTCCCAACGCTCACCTTCCTTTACAAAAATCGTTGCTTGACCTTCCAAATCGATGATTGCGCTCTCGGGAACGACAACGTCTACCGGATATTCGCCTATGGCTATGTCACTTTGAACGAACATACCCGGTTTCCACGCCTGGTTTTCGTTGGACAGAAACACACGGGCCAAGCCAGTACGCGTGCGCTCATCTACCGAGGGAGAGACATAATCAATACGGGCATCAACCGCCTCCGGGCCATAGTTGGTGCTCAGGCGGACCGACTGGCCAACCTTCACCAATGGCACTTGCCTTGGATATAGCGCAATGTCGGCCCAAAGAGTTGACATATCCGCGACCACAAAGGCAGTGTCGCTTGGAGACAGATGCTCGCCCAGAGTAACCTCCCGGTTGATCACCACGCCGTTGATTAACGATTGAAGACTGAAGCGTGCAAGAGTTTCCGAGCTCTCTGCCACTGCAAGGGTCTGGCCTGCGCTGACCTTGTCACCAGTTTTGGCACGCACCTCTACGATTTTCGCGGCGAAACGCGGACTGATGTGAGTGACTGCCTCCTTGTTAAGCTGGATCTCTCCCGGCAATGACACCTGCTGGCGGATGATACCCGCGTCCGCGACGGCAATTTCACCACCTAAATCCCGTAACAGATCGGCACTGAGAGTCAGAACCGGCTCTTCGCTGTCTTCATGACTTTCGTGGCCCTCACCCTGAACTTCTTCAGCATGATCGGCATGTCCTGCTTCCTCCGCGGCAGGATTACGTTCCTCCTCAGAGTGTCCCTCTTCAGAGTCCTGTGCTTCAGCGTCTGACTCCTCCGCTGCATGCTGATGCGAAGCGTTTTCTTTGGCGTGAGTGGCTTGTGTTTCCTTTTTAGGATCGGTTGCGGCAAGGACACCCTGGAGCGGTTGCGCAACTAGGAGCAAACAGCCAAGTACCAGATTCAATAGTTTGTTCATCGTGACTTTTCCTGTCGTGACGTTTGCTCATCAACAGCGGACCCATCTAGGTATGGCAAACGGAATTCGGAGGGCGGACCGTTGGTGGTGTTGGTACCGGTAAGAATTTGTCCGGCACCCGTCAGAGGCTGACCAGTAAGGGATTCTAGGGTTATAAGGGTCTGGTGAAAGTCGGTTGCAGCCACAACTGCATCGTTCTCGACCGCGAGCACTTGCTGTCGGGCTTGCACGACCTCAAGGTAGGAGAAACGGCCTGCGCGGTAACCTTCCTGGATCAACTCCAGAGTCTCCCGTGCTTCGGGCAGTATGTCGTCACGCAGAACCGTGACCTGGCGACGGGTCTGCTCGAGTTGAGCGTATGCGTTGCGTAGCTCGGTAAAAATCCTGACCCGTGTTGCCTCCTCCTCCATGTCGAGTACCGCGAGGTCCTCACGCGCGGCCTGGATATTCCCCGGATTCTGGTCGTTCAAGCCCAACGGCATGGAGAACTGCAGCACCATTCCGATATCGTTGGTTTCCCGAAGGTGTTTGAAACCGGCACCGACCTCAATGTCCTGCCGGCCCGCCGCGATGGCGAGTTCAAGTTGGGCCTGGCGCAACCTGCGCTGGGTCAGGAACCGTTGCAACTGCGGCGCTTGCTCAAGCTGGGCCCGAACGCGGGTAAAGTCTGGTATTTCCACCAATGAAAAAAGTTCCGCCCCCACAATAGCGAAATCGGGTTCAGTCTCTCCCCATAAACCTGCCAGGCGGCGCTTGGCGCTCGCCAGCCGTACTTCGAGATTGCTAACCTCAAGCGAAGCCTGCATCGAATCTGTGCGGGCGCGGCCGAGCTCGGCCCTACTAGCGCCACCCACGTCGAAACGCCTCTTGGCCACGGCTTCAGAAGCTTGAGTCCATTCAACAACCTGCTTTGAGAAATTCAGCAACCTCTGGGTTTGTGCGACTTCAAGGTAGCGGCTTGCAGCTGCAGCCAGAGCATCAAGGCGCGCAAGTTCATAGTCACGCTCTACCGCCTGGCGCTGCCAACTACCGACGTCACGTCGAAGACTACGCTTATTACCCATCTCAATTACCTGGCTAAGCGCAAGCGTGGTTTCCATTGCGTCAATACCGGAGAGTGCTCCACTGCCAAGAACATTGTCGACGTCCACAGAGATACGGGGATTGGGTCGCAGACCCGCCTGTAGTGTTCTTGCTTCGGCTGCACGGATTTCATAGGGGTAAACAGCCAGTTCGGGGTTGGACTGCAGAACACGAGCCAGGGTCTCTGACAAGGTCAGGATCGCGGTATCACGATCGGCTGGCCAACCATAGCTAGACCATCCCATTAACATGCTACCGAAGAGCAAAAGCCTCGCCTGACGCGACCACCCGGACGCACGCAGACGACAACAAAAAAGGGCAAGCATAAGCCACCTCATGTTAGGTTGAACAACAATTGAAATGTCGTAGGGTCAGCTTCGCTGGAGATCACAGTGACGCTGCCTAGGTGACTTTTCACAATCAACGTTTCACGCTTTCAAGCTTCGTCTTTAGGCGAAGACTCATCCGCGTTCACACCGAATCCATATAGGTGGGCGTCATCATTAGGCGTAAGCCGCGATCTTCTGGCATAACTCCCGTGCTCACTCCAAACAGGACGAAAGCTAACTTCAGTTCGTCCATATTTCGCGATATTTCATAGCGCTCTCGCCGTGGTATTCGAATGTAATCCGTGGAGCCATTATCCCGGATGAGGTTAACCAGAGAGTGAACCGCAAGTGACAATCCTGTTATCTGCAGGTTTCTATGGCTGCGTTTTTGTTGGCCCCTGTTTGGAAAAACAAAAACCAGTTGGAGGATAATCGCGCTGAGAGGAGCTTCTTCCAGCAAGACAACCACAGTCACCAAGACCTGACTTAAATAAAACAGACTCGATAACCTGGGTATGATTCAGACCTGCAAGAACCACTAAATTCAAGGACACTGACATCGGTAATCCCCCCAAAAAACAGCGGTGATCAGAAGTAGAATTTTCCGTAAGCTAAGCGCAGGGAGATTCTGCAATGAAAACATCACGTTTTTCCGACAGCCAGATCATGGCAATCCTGAAGCAAGCCGAGAACGGTGTAGCGGTGCCTGACCTCTGCCGTGAGCACGGCATGAGCAGCGCCAGTTTTTACAAGTGGCGCGCCAAGTTCGGCGGCATGGATACCTCCATGATCAAGCGCATGAAAGAACTTGAGGACGAGAATCGGCGGCTGAAAAAGATGTATGCCGAAGAACGGCTCAAGGCCGAGCTACGCCAGGAGGCCCTTGAGGGAAAGTGGTAAAGCCGTCTCTCCGCCGTGAGATGGCGCAAAAAGCCGTTGCCGCTGCTCGCTGTAGTATTCGCCAGGCTTGTGTGATCTTCGGTATCAGTGAGACCTGCTATCGCTACCGGGCCAAGCTCAGCAGTGAAAACGCCGAGATCGCTGATTTGCTGGTGCGTTTGACCCATAACCAGCGTAACTGGGGCTTTGGTCTGTGTTTTCTGTATCTGCGCAACGTGAAGGGATACCCCTGGAACCATAAACGCGTTTACCGGATCTACCGGGAGCTGGAATTGAACCTGCGTATCAAGCCCCGCAAGCGGTTAATACGTGCGAAACCAGAACCACTGGCTGTGCCCACGGCCATCAATACCAGTTGGTCCATGGACTTCATGCACGACCAGCTAGAGGATGGCCGCAGCTACCGGCTGTTCAATGTGATCGATGATTACAACCGGGAAGGACTGGGCATTGAGGTAGATCTGTCATTGCCCTCAGAACGCGTTATACGAGCTCTGAATCAGATCATCGAGTGGCGGGGAAAGCCTCTCCAGATCCGCTGCGACAATGGTCCGGAATACATCAGTGCCACGCTGGCAGCCTGGGCCGAGAAGCAGGGTGTTAAGCTGGTTTTTATCCAGCCTGGCAACCCACAGCAGAATGCGTACATCGAGCGCTACAACCGCACCGTGCGCTATGACTGGCTGGCCCAATACCTGTTCGACTCCGTTGAGGAGGTTCAGGACTTCGCGACACATTGGTTATGGACATACAATAACGAGCGGCCAAATATGGCCTTGGGCGGCATTACACCGCGACAGAAGTTGGCCATGGCGGCCTAACTCTACTTCTGAGCCCCGCTAAAAATGGGGGGATTACCGGCCGAGCGCGCGTCTCAACGCGCTATCATGGCGCCCAAGCTCCCAATTAAGGCCTCCAATCCTTCGCTGCAGAACTTCCGCAAGCTGCTTACGAGTGAGCAACAGTCCATAAACTTCAATTAATTGCTCTTCAATTATCTTTGCTGCTTCGCAATCTTTCGCCATCGTGAAACTCCAATATTCTATGGGTTTCACTAATAGTGCGAAGAGGTGCCCCTTTTTCGGCCCTTTTTGGGGCGTCCTCGCAAAAGACTCCAAATATAATCTTTCGCATGCGAAAGATGGCTGAATTCTCTAGATTTGCCGCTGCTTGCGCAGCAGATCAATCCGCTCCACGAGATCCTCTGCGCGGAGATGGGTGTATCGCTTCACCATCTGCATGCTTTTGTGACCGCTAATCATGGAAACCTCCTGATCGGATAGACCGACCTCAACTAGCCTACTAACAGCCTCATGGCGCAAATCGTGAAAACGCAGATCACGCATACCCAGTCGGTTTCTGATCCGCTGCCATGTTTTATTGAATGCATAAGGACGTCGACGACCGTTGCCGCCCGGCTCCCCAAAAAAAATTAGATCAGTGTCGATAGGTCTGTATGGGTGGTCGAGCGCCTGGCTGAAAACCGCAGTAGCGGCTTTACTAAGGGGCACCACCCGACGTTCACCGTTTTTGGTCGCGCCCAATGTGATAATCCGGCGTCGGATGTCTACCTGCGACCGTCGGAGATTAGTGATTTCGGAGGACCGCATGCCCGTCTGAATAGCGACCCGGACGATGTAGCCTAGAAAAGGGTTCGAATGAGCGTCAACGGCTGCATAAAGACGACGCTCCTCATCGGGCGTCAGACGTCTATCCCGCCCCCTCCCCGCCGCAGGCTTTCGCACATTCAAGACCGGATTGAACGGGAGGCCGACGCCCCACTCTCTGATACAGACATTGAACATGTGACTGAGCAACGCTAGTTCAAGACGAACCGAATTATTGCTGACAGGTGTTTTCCGACGAGTCATCTCTGACAGCCGCTGATCGCGGTAGCCAGAAATCAACTCTGCAGACAATGCAGCTAGTGAGTAACCACCAAGCTTTCGGACTAGGTTCTTCGCACTGCCTTGTTCGCTTAAAAGGGTTTTCGGCGCTTTGGTAGGGCTGACTTCTGAGAGGTAACGTTGGAGAGCCTGCTCAAGAGTCATTCGTTCAGAAGCGGTACGCTGAATGTAAACGCCACGCACCATCTCATCCTCGACTCGTCTGGACCAGTCAGAGGCATCGCGTTTTGTGCGGAAAGTCTTCGAGGTGGTAGGCCATCCGTGTTTACGGATGAGGGCTTTCCAAGTACCAGAGGGGGTTTTTACGAGTGTTGCCATGCTGTTCTCCGAGGCGGCGATCAGTACGACTGTACTGAAACTGTACCTCGGGAACATCTGAATGCGGTGTCAAAAACTGCAGCATCGCTGCAGCCCTTGATTTGTATGGTGCCGGCACCAAGAGTCGAACTCGGGACCTACTGATTACAAGTCAGTTGCTCTACCAACTGAGCTATACCGGCATGGGCACGCATTATATAGAGCTTGGCCTCTGTGTAAAGCCATCCACAGCGCTTGTGGGTAAAAAGTCCAAATTTTCTGCTTATTTAGACTAGTGCCCAGCTTGTGCATGAAATCTCTACCAGCACTTGACAAAGCTGCCTCAAGCCGTTGTTTACAATAAGATATCCACTTTGGTTTGTTTTTGATCAGCGCGCTGCAAGCCACGCATTCAGGGGCTCCTATGAAACTACCAAGAAGTCATCAACATTGTTATCCACAGATGGCGGGGATAAGTTTTATCTGGGCATCTTGTGGATAAGTCTGTGTGCAACCGGTTCACAGACTGGTGATGGCCTGTTCAGTATTTCGCTCGCCCAGCAGCAGAAAATTACGCGGCGTCAGGTGGGCCGGGGCGAACAGGCCGAGGTTTACGGTATAACCCGCTTCTTGCAGAAAGAGTGCACGGTCAAGCAATAGCCAGAGCTCCAATGGCCGACGAAATACGCCGCCAACCAGCTCCAGATTGCGCACCTCGGCCAAGCGTTGCCAGCCGCGTGCTTCCAGCGCGGCCCAGTCGAAACCGTTGGGCAGTATAAGGCCGTGATGCGCGGCCAGGTCGGCACAGAATGCAGCAATGCCCTGCGCCAGTGCGCTCTCCGGTCTGGAGGGCGTGGGCAAGTACAGATCGCGCCCGCTGGCCTCGCGCTGCCACAGATCAAATGCCAGGCGCCAGGCCATCGATTGGTCGCGCAGCCGCCGCGCGCGCCGGCCTGCGGTATAGGTAGCTTGCAGCGGCAGACTGAGGTCGTGCCTGGTGAGCTGCAGGCGGGACTGCTGTGCGAGTGTGGATAATGGATGATAGCTGTCCCCGTCAATCCGGTTATAGCAGCACGGCGACAGAGCTATTTGTGCGCAACCCGCGTGCGCGGCCTGTTGCAGCAGGGTCATATGCAACTGACCGCAAGCATGCAGCGCGACCAGGCTATGCTCAGGCCGCAACTGGCGCCAGGCTCTCGGCGTCAGTACGTCGCAGTCAAGGTGCGCAGCATCCACCTGCAGCGTCTGGCTGAGCATCCGCCCGTCCCGGTTGAGCTGTGCATCTTGTTCCAGACAAGTCAGCGGCTCACCGCCCTGCCACGCCAGTAAGCGCCCAAGATGCCCCTTACCAGCGCACCAGTCTAGCCAATGCTGTGGCGGCCGGCTCCAGCCGCGCTGACTGGCATGGGCAAATCGGGTGATCTGCTGCCATTTGCGCCCAGGAATATGCCGCTCCAGCAACTCCGGCCAGCTTCGCGTCGGCTCCGCAGACCAATCTGGAACCTGGCTCAAGATACCTGCTTGTTCACACAGGTGGCGAAAAGGGTCAGGGGCGTCGAGGGCTTGCAGTTGCGTATGGGCTTGCTCGGCCTCACTCAGGCTACGTGAGCGCAGCCAGGCGGCCAATTCCGGCCACTCCTGCTCCCAGGATAGCTTGAGCTGGGTAAAGGGCGTGGCGCGCCACACGGACTGATGTTGAACCAGCCAGGCATCCAACTGCTGGAATCGCTCAACATAGTCCATGGCGGTCCTCAGCGCTTCTGGCTGGCCTCAATCTTCAACCAGCGCTCGACCAGCTTGAACAGCTGCGTGAAGGCAATGGTGATGACCAGATAGATGACGCCCGCAACCAGATAGAAGAGTTCGAACTGATACGTCTGGGAGTTGATGCCCTTTACCACGCCCATAATGTCCATCACCGTAATGGTGTAGACCACGGCGCTGGCCTTGAGCATCAAAATCACTTCGTTGCCGTAGGCGGGCAGACCGATGCGCACTGCGCGCGGCAAAATGATGTATTGCAGAGCCTGCCGACGGGACATACCCAAGGCGCGAGCCGCCTCGACTTCACCACCGGGAACCGACTGAATGGCACCGCGCAGTATCTCGGCAATATAAGCCGCTGTATGCAGCGTCATAGTGATGAGTGCACACCAGTATGGCTCGCGCAGGTAATGCCAGAATATGCTCTCGCGCACGGCCTCGAATTGCGAAATGCCGTAATAGACCAGAAACAACTGCAGCAGTAGCGGGGTACCGCGAAAGAAGAACACATAGATGTACGGCAGCGCGCGAACATACCAATGGCGAGAGGCGCGGGCGATGCCCAGCGGAATCGCGAGGATCAAACCGACTACTATTGCGACGGCGACCAGCTCCAGCGTCACCAACATCCCATCGAGCAGAGCTGGCAGGAACCGCGCAACCATTTCCCAGCGTTCGGCCCAGCTCACAGTTCAGTCCTCACGAAGCCCCGATTCGCTCGACGCTCAAACACGTGCAGCGCGGCCATAATGATCACTGTCAGTCCCAGGTAGATCATTGCGGCGGTAAAGTAAAAGGTGAAAGGTTCCTTGGTCGCGTTCGATGCCACCTGTGCCTTGCGCATGATTTCTTCCAGGCTGATGAGCGACACCAGAGCGGTATCCTTGAGCAGGATGAGATACAGATTTCCCAGGCCAGGCAGCGCGACACGCCACAATTGCGGCAAAGTGATGCGCCAGAAAATTCGCGGGCCAGACATGCCCAGCGCCAACCCAGCCTCTTTCTGACCATTGGGAATGGCCAATAATGCGCCGCGAAATACCTCGGTAGCGTAGGCACCAAAACACAGACCCAACGCCATGGTGCCCGCAATGAAGGGGCTCAGCGTCAGGTAGGGATTGCCAAAAAAACTACCCAGGTAATTGAAAATGGAGGTGGTGCCGTAATAGGCCAGCAACACCCAGAGCGTTTCAGGAATGCCACGCACAACCGACGTATAGAAACCGCCCACACCACGTAACAGTGGGTTTCCGGATATCTTTGCGCTTGCACCCAACAGGCCAAGCAGCAGCCCGAGTGCGACAGATGCGAGGGATAAGCGGATGGTCATCCAGGTCCCTTCGAGCAGGGCTGGACCAAAACCTTGTAAATCAAGCATGGGCAGGTATCAGTTCCGGGCCCCGAGGGGCCCGGCCAGTCAGGTCAATAGATGCTGAAGGGGAAGTACTTGTCGTTGATCTCGGCGTAGGTGCCGTCATCAATGATTTCCTGCAGAGCCTTGTTCAGGCGCTCACGCAGCGGGTCGCCCTTGCGTACAGCGATGCCGATCTTGTCGTTGTCGAATACCGGGTCACCCTTGAATTCGAAATTGGCACCGGCTTCGCTTTGCAGCCACTCGTACTGCACGAAGTTATCCGCCAACACACCGTCAATACGACCGGAGTTCATGTCCAGGTAAGCATTTTCCTGGGTGTCATACAGACGCACGTCAACCACGTCGCCCATGTTGTCTTCCAGCCACTGGCCAGCAATAGTCGCGCGCTGGGCACCAATGGTCTTGCCTTTCAGGCTGGCTTCGTCAGTCTTGAAGTCAGAGTCCTTCGGCGCAACAAACTGCAGCTTGTTGGTGTAATAGGGCTCGGTGAAATCAACGGCCTGCTCGCGCTCTTCGGTGATCGACATGGAGGCGACCAGGAAGTCGAAACGGCGGGTGTTCAGCGCGGGAATGATACCGTCCCAGTCCGAAGTAACCACGGTGCACTCAGCGTCCATTTTTTCACACAGAGCCTTGGCGATGTCGATGTCGAAACCGACCACTTCACCGCTCTTGTCGATCAGGTTGAAGGGAGGATACGCCCCTTCGGTGCCGATACGCAGCTCATCGGCCAGTGCCGGAGCACTGATCAGCATGGCGGTAGCGGCGGCTAACAGAACCTTCTTATAGCTTTTCATGGGTACTGCTCCTTACTTTTGGCTGGACATGAATTGTCTGCAACGTTCCGACTTGGAGTTATCAAACACTTGCTCAGGGGTGCCGATTTCCTCGACCTGACCCTGATGGAGAAAAACCACTTGGCTGGACACTTGCCGGGCAAAGCCCATCTCATGGGTTACCAACAACATAGTACGCCCTTCCTCGGCCAGCGCGCGGATCACGGTCAGCACTTCATTGACCATTTCCGGGTCCAGCGCCGAGGTCGGCTCATCAAACAGAATAACCCGCGGCTGCATAGCCAGGGTGCGAGCAATAGCTGCACGCTGTTGCTGGCCGCCGGAGAGCTGTGCGGGGAACGAGTGGCGCTTGTCGGCGATGCCGACTTTCTCAAGAAACAGTTCCGCTGCGGCGATCGCATCGGCCTTGGGTTGACCCAGCACACGGCGCGGCGCCTCGATAATGTTGTCGAGGATGCTCATGTGCGGCCACAGATTGAAACTCTGGAACACGAAACCGACCCGTGCGCGCAGACGGTTGATCTGTTTGCTGTCAGCTGCAACCAGTGCACCGTCACGACCGGGCTTGAGCTTCATTTCTTCGCCGGCGACGATGATCTGTCCTGCGTGGGGGTTTTCCAACAGGTTGATACAGCGCAGCAAAGTACTTTTGCCGGAGCCGGAAGAGCCGAGGATGGAGATGACGTCGCCGTCGTGGGCAACAAGATCAACGCCCTTGAGAACTTCAAGGTCGCCGTAGCGTTTATGCAGATTACGCACTTCGAGAGCGGGCGGTGTCACGTATCGTTTCCAGTCAGCGCAAATAGCACCTGGCTACAGGTACTTGATTATGAATGACTACCGGCTGAGCCGGCATACCGGTGGGCCGGCATACCGGATTCCGGCGTATCGACAGATCCGTCTGCAATAATCCTGTCATGCGGCAAAGCTAGCACAGCTAATGCGCATGACCAAGAACCCTCTTGGGGTCATGTCCCGAATATGCATGCAAAAGTCTTTCCAGATTAAACCCGGCGGAGACATTTCGTACGGACATAAAAAAACCCGCCAAAGACGCTAGCGGGTTTTAACAATAATGGTGCCCAGAGACGGAATCGAACCGCCGACACGAGGATTTTCAATCCTCTGCTCTACCAACTGAGCTATCTGGGCAACGGGGCGCTATTAAACGGTTTAAGGATGTATGTGTCAAGCGCCGCAGGAAAATATTGTTCCGTTGTTTCAGCCGCTTACCGATCATTTATTGCTCAGGTGGCACGTAACCCTCGGCCTGAGCGTATTCTTCGCCGGAAAGGAACTTGTCCATTTCTTCCTGAATAAAGCGCCTGTCCTCAGGATCCATCATGTTCAGGCGGCGCTCGTTGATCAGCATCGTCTGGTGCGCCTGCCATTCATCCCAGGCTTTCTTCGACACTTCATTGAAGATTTTCTCGCCCTTGGGGCCTGGGTAGGGCGCGCGCTCCATACCAGGCAGCTGTTCTTTATATTTGCGGCACATCACCATGCGGATCATGGGCATCTCCTTGAATGAGGCAATCAAACGCCAGGTCAGATAATCAATTCAGCTCGCGCCAGCAGCTTTTTTACCGGAGCAGCAAGCCCCAGGCGCGATGGTTGGCGCAGGTTATACCAGACCTGGCCCGGCTCGGCCACGCTATGGCCTGCCATCACCCGCACCAGCAGCGGCTGAATATCCAGATGGAAGTGGCTGAAAGTATGACGCAGCGGCTCCAGCAGCTCCGGCGCTTCTGCGCGCCAGCCCTGCTGCTCGATCAAACGGGCCAACTGTTCGCGATCATCCAACTGCGGCGGACACCACAGACCACCCCAGAGACCAGAATCCGGACGACGCTGCAACCAGATATCACCTTCGGCATTCATCACCAAGGGCATCAGGCATTGGCGCACGGGTATCTGCTTGCGCGGCTTGGAGTGCGGATATTGCGTTGGCTGACCCAGCAGGCGCGCCTCGCAGCCGGCTTGCAGCGGACACACCAGGCAGGAAGGCTTGCTGCGCGTACAAAGCGTGGCGCCCAGATCCATCATCGCCTGAGTATAGTGGTTGACCCTGCTGTGCGGGGTGTAACGTTCGGCAATCACCCACAATCGATCGTGCACGGCCTTCTCGCCGGGCCAGCCCGCCACCGCGTGGTAGCGCGCCAGTACGCGCTTGACGTTGCCGTCAAGAATGGGCGCGCGCAGGCCCATGCTCAGGCTGGCGATTGCCCCCGCAGTGGAGCGGCCGATGCCCGGCAGGCTGATCAGTTGATCAATGTCCCGGGGAAACTCGCCAGCAAACTCGGCTACCACCAGCTTGGCGGCTTTGTGCAGATTACGCGCCCGGCTGTAGTAACCCAAACCAGTCCACAAATGCAGGACCTCGTCGGGCTCGGCCGCCGCCAGCGCCCCAACATCGGGCAGCGTCTGCATAAAGCGCTCGAAATAGGGGATCACCGTAGCGACCTGAGTCTGCTGCAGCATAATCTCCGAGACCCAGACCCGGTACGGCGTCATATCCTGCTGCCAAGGCAGATCCTTGCGGCCGTGCCGGTCGTACCATTCCAGCACCGCCGCCGAAAAGTCAGCCGCGCTGCTCACCGGTCGAACAGGCTCCGAATGGCGTCGCGCACCGCAGGGGCTTTATCACCGAGTTTTTCTTCCAGCTTTTCCTCGACCTTGCGCTGCGCTTCATTGCCCAGCAATTGCCCGGCGATGCGCTGCACGCCATCGCGGTCGACGTTGCAGCTACTGGCCGCATTGTGCAAGAAGCCCTGACAACGCACTGGCCACTCAACATCCACATAGCGCTCGTTCACCGCACAGGCGGGGTCCGGCGTCGAGGCACTGTCGCCCTGAATCAGCAAACCCAGGCGGTAATCCATGCGCTGCTGTGGCAGGTCCACCTCGCCGGTGCCTTTCACCGCCAGGCCCGGCAAAGCCGCTAGCAGATCGTCATTTCTCACTTTGCCATCAACGATGCGGAAGCTGCCGCCCAGAGCCGAGAAAGGCGTATCTTCGCCGCCGCGAGACTCACCCAGCGTTTTGCGATTAACCAGGGCAATGGCCTCGCACATCTGCTGTTCCAGGTTCACACCAATAAGCGCGCCCTCCAGCACGTTGAAGCGGGCGCTGCCGTTCAGCGTATCCATCCAGCGCTTGATGCTATTGCCGCTGGCACTGACATCCAGATTGAAATCCAGTTTGCCGCGCATCTGCTCGCCCATATCGTAGGCTTGCTGAATGGCCAATGAATCCATACCGGTCAACTGCTTGGCCACTGAGAGACTGACTGGCGTGCTGGTGGTGTCAATTTCTGCTGTCACACTGAAGCGGCCGCCAAACACGCCGCCATCGAATTGTTTGATTTGAATTTTGCCATCACGGGCAACCACTGCGGCGATGAACGGCTTTATCGTTTGGCCCGTCAGTTGCACCTCATCCAGCGCCAGTTTGCCGTCGACATCCAGGCCAGCCAAGGCCTGCAACGGCAGCACCTCCTCATCGCTCCAGGCCTCAGGTGCGGTGTCGGACCGGCTGCCGCCAGACGGAGCCTGGGCCGCGGCTTCAGCAGTAGCGGGCTCTTCTGCTGGCGGCAGATAATCATCCAGATTCAACGCGCCGCCAGACAGGTCAAAGCGCAACGCCTGGCGCTCGAAATCGGCAATGCCAAGATTCCCCGTCAGCTCGGTGCCGTCCACCAACAACTTGAGTTCTTCCAACATCAGGCTGGTAGCTGAACCGCTGATGACCGAGCTCAATGCCACCGACTCAAGCGCACCGGTCCTGGCGGTTTCCGGCACTTCCTGACCTACTGCCGCGAGCAGCGCGCGGGCATCGAAATCGGCTACATCGAGGCGGCCGTCCAGGCGCATATCACCGCTGAGCTCGCTGGCTCTGACCTGTCCCGTGGCGCGCAAATCGGCTACGGACAAACGCATCTGATTGAACTCGGCAATATTTGCACCCAGATCCAGCAAAGCATCGCCCTGCAATTGCATAGCCAATGCGCGCCCGGAGAAGGGCTCGCCGCTGGCATCCACCTTCAGATCCACCGCATCCAACTGATAACGCTCAAGCTCAAAATCAAACTGCGCCAGGGTTTTCAGATCAATACGTACACGCAGGGCGGGCTGCTCCGCGGTCAACAGGCCAAGAAAATTCACATCAAAGGGCTCACCCTCGATCAGCGCCCCGGTAGTCAGGTTGGCGTCTTCCAACTGCAAAATCTGCCCGGAAGCCAGATCCTCGTAACGACCCCGCGCGTTGGTAATACGCACGCTCTCAATCGCCACCTCAAAATCGCGACCCTCGTCTGCAGACTCCTCGTCAGCCTGGGCAACCTCTTCTTCCGCCGCAGCCTCGGCCTCTTGATCAGCGCCGATACTTTCCCAGTTACCCCTGCCTTCGGCATTCCTGACCAGGTTCAGGCTGACGTTGTCGAGGATCACATCGCTCATGCGCAGCTGCCGGCGAAGCAAAGGCAACACCTCGACGCCCAATCCGAGATTACCAATCTGCGCAAGCGCATCATCCGGAGCATCAAGCGCGGCCACACCGACATCCTCAAGTTCGATCCCCAGCCATGGAAACAGTGACCAGCCAATATCGCCACCCAAAGTAAGCTCGATATTCGCCTGCTCACGGGCTGCTTGCTGGATCTCGTCCTTGTAGTCATTCGGGACGAACATGCGGGTCAGGAAAAACAGTACGCCTGCCGCCAGTAGTACGACACCAAAGACCACCAGCCCCAGCACTTTGGCAAAGGATTTCATGGATGCTTCCTTATATTCATCAACACGCGAAAAGGACCAAGGGGCCAGTAATGGGTGCCCCTATTAATATCGGATAGGGTAAAGGCTCTTGAATCGAGTAGCCACCTCTTCTGCCAGAGCTAAGCTGGCGGTGAGTCCAGGCGATTCGATCCCAAACAGATTGATCAAGCCAGGCACTGCGTGGCTTGAATGATCCTGGATGAAAAAATCCATCGCCGCTTCCCCCGCCGCACTGAGCTTGGCCCGCACTCCAGCATAGGCTGGCACCAGCTTTTCGGCTTGGCATTCGGGCCAGTAGCGCATTACTGCCTTGGCAAACGCCTCGCGGCGCGACTCGTCCATCGCATAGTCCAGCTGCTGTTGATAACGCACATCGGGGCCGAAGCGCAGTTGGCCAGCCAGGTCCAGAGTGGCATGCACACCAAGACCCGTCGCGTTCGCCTCCGGCATGGGGTACACCAGATGACTGAAGGGCGAACGACCGCTGTAAGCAAAATATTGCCCTTGGCACAGATGCAGCGGCGGAATCTGTTGCTCAGGCATACTTTCTACGGAGGCGGCCAGCGCCTGAGCAAATAGCCCGCCCGCGTTGATCAGGTAACGGCAGGTCAAGGTGAACACATCGCCCGCGCTGTCGCCGCTGAGCCGGAAACCGCCGGCAATTGTGTCCACGCGGTCGACTCGGGTACGGCATTGCAGCGCGCCGCCTGCCTGTTGCAATGCCGCTTCGTAGGAGCCCATCAAACCGTGACTATCAATAATGCCGGTGAGTGGCGAAAAAAGACCTGCCACGCCACGCACTGCTGGCTCGCGAGCATGCAGCTCAGCGGCGGTCAGTGGCTGCAGCTCTACGCCATTGGCCTTGGCATTGGTCTGGAGCGCTTGCAGTGCGGGCAGCTCTGCCGCCTCGACGGCTACCAGCAACTTGCCAACCCGCCGATGCATCACGGCGTATTCGGCGCACCAGGCGTAAAGCAGATCACGACCTTCGCGACACAGGCGCGCCTTCAGCGACCCCGGCGCATAATAAATACCGGCATGGATCACTTCGCTATTGCGGCTTGATGCATGCTGACCCGGCCAGGCCTCCTGCTCCAATACCAGCACCTCGCGCCCACCGCGCGCCAGCCGCTGAGCGATAGCCAGGCCGACTACGCCCGCACCAACCACCACTACCTCAGAGTCCACTATCGATTACCCAGCACATCAATCACCCTCCCACTATTTTCAAACCGGCTGCGCCCCACTATCGGCACGATATGCACAAGCGATCAGCCTGCTGTAGCCCCGGGCACCGTGGTACCCGTATAATGCACGCCCTTGATAGATTATTCAGCGGAGAACAGCCATGGCGGAGCGCAAGGCAAGCGTCGAGCGCAACACTCTGGAAACCCAGGTCAAAGTTGAGATCAACCTGGACGGCACCGGCCAGTCCGACTTTGATATTGGCGTCCCATTTCTAGAGCACATGCTAGACCAGATTTCCCGGCACGGGCTGATCGACATGCAGATCAAGTCGCGTGGCGACCTGCACATCGACGACCACCACACTGTGGAGGATGTCGGCATCACCCTGGGCATGGCTTTTGCCAAGGCCATTGGTGACAAGAAAGGTATCCGTCGTTACGGCCATGCCTATGTGCCGTTGGATGAAGCTCTGTCCCGCGTGGTGATCGATTTTTCTGGTCGCCCGGGGCTGCACATGAGCCTAGATTACACCCGCGCCAGTGTCGGCGGCTTTGATGTGGATCTGTTCGGCGAATTCTTCCAGGGCTTCGTCAACCACTCGCAGACGACGCTGCACATCGACAATCTGAAGGGGGTCAACACCCACCATCAGATCGAAACGGTGTTCAAGGCCTTTGGCCGCGCGTTGCGAATGGCCGTGGAAGAAGATCCGCGCATGAGCGGCATGATGCCCTCCACCAAAGGCTGCCTGTAACCGATGACTGCCAGCCGAGTAGCCGTTATTGATTACGGCATGGGCAACCTGCATTCGGTAGCCAAAGCCCTTGAGCATGCCGGCGCCCTGCGCGTGGAAGTGACCAGCGATCCTGCCATCATTCTGGCGGCTGACCGAGTGGTACTGCCCGGCGTGGGCGCCATCCGGGACTGCGTCAGTGAGCTGCGGCAACTGGGGCTGGATCAGGTTGTGCGCGAAGTGGTCAAGGAAAAGCCGCTGCTGGGGATTTGTGTCGGCATGCAGATGCTATTCGAAAGCAGTGAAGAGAATGGCGGCGTGGATTGCCTCGGCCTCTTCCCAGGCAAGGTCAGTTTCTTCGGCAATGAGCTGTACGAAGGCGACGTGCGCCTGAAAGTGCCGCATATGGGCTGGAACCAGGTCAAACAGAACATTGACCATCCCATGTGGCATCGTATTGATCAGGATGCGCGTTTTTATTTCGTGCACAGCTACCATGCCCAGCCAGGCAAGCACACCCACATTGCCGGCCGCTGCCGCTATGGCGTCGACTTCGCTGCCGCGGTGATCCAGGACAATATATTTGCCACCCAGTTTCACCCGGAAAAAAGCCATACCAATGGCCTGCAGCTGATGCAGAATTTTCTGGCCTGGGACGGACGCTGGTAGAAAAACTAGAGCTTCAAGCCTCAAGCTGTAAGCTGCAAGCACCCGCTTGAGGCTTGAAGCTTTTTCCAAAGGAAAAAGTTATGCTGATAATCCCCGCTATCGACCTTAAAGACGGCGCTTGTGTGCGCCTGCGCCAGGGCCTGATGGACGATGCCACGGTATTTTCTGATGATCCGGTGGCCATGGCCGCGAAATGGGTCAACGGTGGCTGCCGCCGTTTGCACCTGGTCGACCTCAACGGCGCCTTTGAAGGCAAGCCGGTCAATGGCGACGTAGTAACGGCGATTGCTCGCGCCTATCCCGAGCTGCCGATCCAGATCGGCGGCGGCATCCGTTCACTGGACACCATCGAGCATTATGTACGCGCCGGCGTCAGCTACGTGATCCTCGGTACCAAAGCGGTCAAAGAGCCGGAGTTCGTTGCTGAAGCTTGCCGCGCCTTCCCTGGCAGGGTCATTGTTGGCCTGGACGCCAAAGACGGCTTTGTGGCCACTGACGGCTGGGCCGAAGTCAGCACCGTGCAGGTGATTGATCTGGCCAAGCGTTTTGAAGCCGACGGCGTGGCCGCTATTGTTTATACCGATATCGCCAAAGACGGCATGATGCAGGGCTGCAACGTCGAAGCCACCGCCGCGCTGGCCAATGCCACACGCATCCCGGTAATCGCTTCCGGCGGCATTCATAATCTCGGCGATATCCAGTCCCTGCTGAACGCCCGCTCACCCGGCATTATCGGCGCCATTACCGGCCGCGCGATCTACGAAGGCACGTTGGATGTGGCAGAGGCGCAAGCGCTCTGTGATCGCGCAGCGGCAAGCGGCACGCCATAAGCCACAAGCATTTACTTGCAGCTTCAGGCTTGCCGCTTGAAGCTGCTTTCGGAGAAAGCCCATGGGTTTGGCCAAGAGAATCATCCCCTGCCTGGACGTCGACAACGGCCGCGTGGTCAAAGGCGTGCAGTTCGAGAATATCCGTGATGCCGGCGACCCGGTGGAAGTGGCGCGGCGTTACAACGAGCAGGGCGCGGACGAGATCACTTTCCTCGACATCACCGCCAGCCATCAGGAGCGTGACACCACGCTGCATACGGTCGAGCGCATGGCCAGCGAAGTCTTTATTCCGCTGACAGTGGGCGGCGGCGTACGCACGATTCAGGACATCCGCAACCTGCTGAATGCCGGTGCCGACAAGGTCTCGATCAATACCGCAGCGGTGTTCAATCCGGAGTTTGTTGGTGAAGCGGCAGATCGATTTGGTTCACAGTGCATTGTCGTCGCGATTGACGCAAAGCGCGTTTCCGCGCTCGGCGAGCCCGGCCGCTGGGAAATATTTACCCACGGCGGGCGCAAGCCGACCGGCCTGGATGCAGTGGCCTGGGCGAAGAAAATGGAAGATCTCGGCGCTGGCGAGATTCTGCTGACCAGCATGGATCAGGACGGCGTCAAGAGCGGCTATGACCTGGGCGTGACCCGCGCCATCAGCGATACCCTGCACATTCCGGTGATCGCCTCGGGCGGCGTCGGCAATCTGCAGCATCTGGCCGATGGCGTGTTGCTCGGCGGTGCGGATGCGGTGTTAGCAGCGAGTATCTTTCACTTCGGCGAATACAGCGTTAGCGAAGCCAAGGCGTATATGGCAGCACGCGGCATTGAGATGCGCCTGTAATTAGTCACTGGTCTGCGTCGGAGCGTATTTGCGCTCCAGCAGTGTCTGCAGGCTGACCACCTGCACGCCCTCGCGGTCCGCCAGCCCTGGCAGCCAGCGCTCAAGATAATCCAGCGTTTGCGGATACGGATGACCGATCAATACCGCATACCCGTTCTTGCGCGCCAACGCCAACCCCCGCTGGAACTCTCGATGAATCGCCTCCGGCTCGCGCTTATTGTCCAGGAATACATCTCTGGACAGATTTTGCACACCCGCTGCGTCTGCGGCAAAAGCCGCTTGCGTCTGCGCGGTGGTGCGGCTGTCAACGAAGAACAAGCCGCGCTTTTTTAGCTCGCCCATAACCCAATCCATCGGCGCGCGTTCGGCGGTCAGCCTGCTGCCCATGTGATTGTTCACACCCTGAATCGGCCCTAAACGGTCTAGACTGTCGACCAGACTGGCCAGCAGCTCCTCACGTGACATATGGCTGAAGAGCCCGCCAGGCCCTATGGAAAGGCCCGCCCCGTTTTCCATAGGCAGATGCAGCATAACCGTCTGACCCCGCGCGTACGCTTCCTCCGCCAACCGGGCAGCAGCAGGCGTCTGCGGCAATATTGCCAGCGCTATCGGCACCGGCAGATCAATCAGACGCTGGCCCTGCGAATAATTTTGGCCAACATCGTCAATCACGATAGCCAGTAGCGGTCGGTCGCCCACCTGCGCCGGACGCAACGCGGGAGTGCCTATGCGTGGCTCAAGGACGGGGGAGTCAGGGGTGGCAGCTGGCTTTGTTGGCCAGCCTGCATGTTCGATCAGCAGCCATTCGCTAAGCAGGCTATCTGCGGCGGTTTTTGCTTGGTGGGCCGCGGGCAGCTCAGCCGCAACATCCTGTTGCTCGGCTGGCGGTTCTTTCGCGGGTTCGCTGTCACTGCAGGCTGCCAGCAATAACGCCAGCAGCCAGACCAGCGCATACTTCATTTTTTCGCGCGGGTGATATTCAAGCCTTTGAGCAGAATCAAGGCCTGATTCAGCTGATAATCGGAATCCTGCGGCCGCTCCGCAGCCTCCCCAACAACGCCGGACTGCTCTTCGATACCGTTGCCGTTATCCAGGTGACCCGCCAGATCCGCCTCGCGCAGCCCCCGCTCCTCGACATCCTGAGTCAGACGAGCGCGCTCGACGCGAATGTCCGGCTCAATGCCCTGGGCCTGAATAGAACGGCCATCGGGTGTGTAATAAAGCGCCGTAGTCAGCTTCAGTGCGCGGTCATTG
The DNA here is from genome assembly GCF_009497895.1 of Halopseudomonas pelagia. Classification (NCBI taxonomy): domain Bacteria; kingdom Pseudomonadati; phylum Pseudomonadota; class Gammaproteobacteria; order Pseudomonadales; family Pseudomonadaceae; genus Halopseudomonas; species Halopseudomonas pelagia. The sequence goes on from NZ_CP033116.1 coordinate 4,485,135, forward strand.
TTCAACGGCAACACTGTTTGTACCGAACCCTTGCCGAAACTGTCGGTACCCATGATTACCGCGCGCTCTTGATCCTGCAGAGCCCCCGCCACAATTTCCGCAGCTGACGCGGAGCCACCATTAATCAGTACCACCAGCGGTATATCCCGTCCCGGGTTATTGCTGGTGGCATTGAAACGCAGCTCAGAGTTGGGCAGCCGGCCCTTGGTGTACACAATCAGACCCTCATCCAGAAACGCATCGGCTACTTCCACTGCGGACTGCAGAACGCCGCCAGGATTATTGCGCAGGTCGAGTACCAGCCCCTTCAGCTCCTTGCCTTCAGCCAGAGTGTTGAGGGCACGCCGCACTTCGTCACCGCTGTTATTCTGGAACTGGGTCACGCGGATATAGCCATAGCCGTCCTCGAGCATCTCCGCACGCACGCTGGCGACCTTGATGACCGCGCGGTTCAGCTCCACCTCAAAGGGGCTGCCAGTGCCGCGCACCAAGGTCAGCCTGATACTGGTGCCGACTTCTCCGCGCATCTTTTCCACGGCGTCCATGATGCTCATGCCCTTCACCGGCTGATCATCAATCTTGATAATCAGATCACCCGCTTCAATGCCGGCGCGCGCAGCGGGGGTATCGTCTATCGGTGAAATGACTTTGATAAAGCCATCCTCCTGCCCGACTTCGATACCTAGTCCACCGAACTGACCACTGGTGCTGTCCTGCAGGCCGCGAAACGCCTCAGGCTCGAGGTAGGCAGAATGCGGGTCCAGGCCTTCAAGCATGCCGCGGATGGCGTTTTCCAGCAGCGTGGCGTCATCCACTGGCTCAACATAGGCTGTGCGGATGCGCTCAAGCACCTCAGCAAAGGTCCGCAACTCGTCCAGGGGCAGCGGCGCGGGAACCTCGGCGGGCTCCTGCGCATGGGCCAATGGCATACCGAGCAGCAAACACAGACAGCTCGCAAAGAGGATACGCACAGCAGTCATCGAACTCTCCCAAAGAGGCTAAAAAACGGAGCGGGCAGGCGGGAACTGGCTTCTGATAACCGCGTGTTCACCCGGACAGCATACACCAGGCCGCCGGATCCAGGGCACGGCCCTGGTGACGGATGGAAAAATACAGCGACGACGTAGACAAGCCACCGCTGGTACCTACGGTCGAAATCACTTCGCCGGGCTGAACCCAACTGCCCACTTCCTTGAGCAGGCTTTGATTATGCCCATACAAGCTGAGGTAACCTGCTCCATGATCAAGAATCAGCAGCAAGCCCGAGCCACGCAGCCAGTCGGCGAACACCACCCGCCCGCCATGCACTGCGTGCACGTTGCTACCCTGCTCTGACGCGATCAATAAGCCGTCCCATTTCAACCGCGCATCTTCACCCCGCTGGCTGCCAAAGCGGGCCTGGACCCGGCCTTTGACCGGCAAGGGCAGTTTGCCCTTGGCCTGCGCGAAAGGCAGGCTGCCCGCTGGCGTCGGTATACTGACAATGGCCTCATCAATCGATTTGATCAGTTTTTCCAGCCCTGCGCGTTCAGCCTGAGCGCTCTTGAGCTTTTCGCTCTGGCTGCGGCTACGGCTTTGCAGCCCGGCCAGCAACTTACCTCTGGACGCCTGCTCGGCCTGCAGCTGCTGCTGATTGGCCGCCAACTGCTCGCGGTCACGCCGCAATGCTGTCTGCTGATCGGCAATACTGGCACTGGCAAGGCGTACCTGCTCCAGGGTATCGGTGTAGCGGCTCATCTCCGTCACGCGGGCGCGGCTGACGTACTCGTAATAGCGCATCATGCGGGCGACCCGCGCCGGATCATCCTGATTCAGGACCATTTTCAGATAATCCTGCTGGCCCGCCATGTAGGCGGCCCTGATCTGCCGAACGACCTGTACTTCCTGTTCGCTCAACGCCACCTGCAGCGCGGCCGCCTGCTTATGCAGGTCCAGCAGACTGGTCTCACCTTCCTTTATCTGCTGCTCGATCTTCTGGCTCTCGCGGCGCAGCCGGCCGATCTCGCTTTCGCTTTCTTTCAGATTGGATTCAAGGCCGGACATTTCCTGCTTGAAATCGTCGAGCAACGCTTTGAGGCGAGCGATCTCTTCCTCGGTTTGCTTCAGCTCGGCGCGCGCCTCACGGGAGTCCTTCTCCTGCGCAGCCACAGTCCCGGCCGCCATACCACCGCTCGACAGCACCAACAGCAGAACTAGCGCTCTGCCGCTGCACAATCCTTTACTCACTCGCTGTCGCTGCATGCTCAATGTCCGATGATGATTGGGGAATCAGGATTCAAGCGTAATGATCGACCTGCCCGACATCTGCTCTGGTTGCTCCAGGCCCAGCAGAGCAAGCATGGTCGGCGCTACATCGGAAAGGATACCACCCTCGCGCATGCTTACCCGCCGCGGACCGAAGTAGACGAAAGGCACGGGCTCACAGGTGTGCGCCGTATGGGCCTGGCCGGTGTGGTCATCGGACATCTGCTCGACATTACCGTGATCGGCGGTGATCAACACTTCACCGCCGACCCGCGCGAGCGCCTCGGTAACCCGGCGCACACATTCATCCAGGCATTCGACTGCTTTCACCGCCGCAGCAAAATCACCGGTATGGCCAACCATGTCGCCATTCGCGTAATTGACGATGATCACGTCATAGCGCTGTTGATCGATTGCTTCGATCATACGGTCAGTCACTTCCGGCGCACTCATCTCTGGCTGCAGGTCATAGGTGGCTACCTGCGGCGACGGGATAAGGATGCGCTCCTCACCCTCGAAGGGTTCTTCCCGCCCACCAGAAAAGAAGAAGGTCACGTGGGCGTACTTTTCCGTTTCGGCAATACGCAGCTGGGTCTTGCCCTGCTTGGCCAGGTATTCGCCAAGCACGTTGTCCAGCGACGCCGGCGGATAAGCGCAGGGCGCGGGAATATCCGCGGCGTATTGCGTCAACATGACGAAGCCCGCCAGCTGCGGCTGGCGGGCGCGGGCAAAACCACTGAAACCAGGCTCGACAAACGCCCGGGTCAGCTCGCGGGCGCGGTCGGCACGGAAGTTCATGAAAATCACCGCGTCGCCATCCTGCACCGGCTCGGCTGCGCCGATGCGTGTAGCCTTGACGAACTCATCACTTTCACCGCGCTCGTAAGCTGCCAGCAGCGCATCGGCCGCATTTGCAGCACTGTATTCAGCCTTGGAATCGACAATAACGTCGTAAGCCTGCTCGACCCGGTCCCAGCGGTTGTCGCGATCCATGGCGAAATAGCGGCCAACCAGACTCGCCGTACGTCCGGCACCCAGACGCGCATAGGCATCTTCAAGCAACCGCAACGAAGGCTGCGCGCTTTTTGGCGGCGTGTCGCGGCCGTCAAGAAAGGCATGTACCAGCACGGTTTTTGCGCCGCGGCGCACCGCCAGATCGACCATCGCCACCAGGTGCTCTTCATGACTATGCACACCGCCCGGCGACAACAGCCCCATAATATGAACGGCGCGCCCCTTGGCCACGGCCTTGTCCACGGCCTGGCAAAGCTCTGGATTGGTGAAAAAATCACCATCGGCAATCGCCTTGGTTACCCGGGTAAAGTCCTGGTACACCACACGCCCGGCACCCAGGTTCATGTGCCCCACTTCGGAATTGCCCATCTGCCCATCGGGCAAGCCCACATCCATTCCCGAACCCGATACCAGCGTGTGCGGCGAATGCGCCCAAAGGCGATCCCAGACCGGGGTATTGGCGGCCATGATGGCGTTGGACTCGGGCGACTCACTGTGGCCAAAGCCATCCAGAATCATCAGAACCAGGGGTTTCGGGATTGCTGTCATAACGGATTAACTCACCGATTGGAGGGTTGACTGCTGGCGGCGCCGGGACCTTGTGGCGCCTGACAAGCGTGTCGGCACAGTTTACTTTGCCGACTGGTGCCTGTCATGCGTGCATCTTCGACCCGCATTGCGCCCGGAAGGTTCTGCCACTGCGTCCGGCTGTGTATACTGGCGCACTTTATCGATCCGGAAGCATCCCCATGCAACGCGTTTTAGACTTTTTTGCCCAAATGGCCGAGTTTCTTGGCAATCACTATCTGCTGGCGCTGGCCTTTCTGGTCGTGATGACGCTGCTGGTTATTACCGAAGGCCGCAAGGGTGGCAAGAGCGTCAGCACTCAGCAGGCCACCACGCTGATCAATCGCGAAAACGCAGTGGTCGTGGATATCCGCTCGAAGAAGGATTACGCCGCAGGTCATATTGTCGATTCGCTGAATATTCCGTCAGATACGATGACCAAACGCCTCAGCGAACTGGACAAGTACAAAGACCGGCCAATACTGCTGGTCTGCGCCAATGGCCAGCATTCCGGGCCTTGCTCAAAACAACTCAAAGCCGCCGGGCACAGCAACGTCAACCGTCTTTCAGGCGGCATTGCTGGCTGGCGTGCGGACAACCTGCCGCTGGTGAAATAATATGTCAGATGTAATTATATACAGCAGCAAATACTGCCCCTTCTGCATTCGTGCCAAGCAGCTGTTGGCTGCCAAAGGTGCCGACTACAAAGAGATTTCGGTAGATGGCCAACCGAAAGTGCGTGCGGAAATGACGCGTCTGGCTGGCGGCCGAACCTCGGTGCCGCAGATCTGGATTGGCGACACCTACGTGGGCGGCTGCGATGAGCTCATGACCCTGGAACGCTCAGGCAAGCTTGCCAAGATGTTGGCCAGCTAAGCACTCGGCCTTTCACCCCCTAACAAGACCACAACATACAAGGACCTCACCATGGCCGAAGAAAACCAGAACAGCCAAGCCGCCAACGGCGCCCAAGGCAACTCGCCACAGGTTCAGTTCAGCTTGCAGCGTATCTACGTCAAGGACTTGTCATTTGAGTCGCCGAAATCACCGGCAATTTTTCAGGCCAAATGGAACCCTCAGGTCAATCTGGACCTGAACACCCGCCATACCCAGTTGCAGGAAGGCATTCACGAAGTCGTGCTGAGCCTCTCCGCTACGGTCACCAACGGTGAAGACGATGTGAGCTTCATCGCCGAAGTGCAGCAGGCCGGCATTTTTGCGATTAACGGACTGGATGAGGCAGGCATGCGCCACACCCTCGGCGCGTTCTGCCCGAACATTCTGTTTCCTTACGCCCGCGAAGCGATCGACAACCTGGTACTGCGCGGCAGCTTCCCTCCGCTGATGCTGTCCCCGGTCAACTTTGATGCCCTGTTCGCTCAGGCCGAGCAGCGCCGCACCGAAGAAGCCGCCGGTAACGCCTGATATGGTAACGCCCGGCCACCCCGGCCGGGCATCTACTGCTGGCATTCTTATTTGTTACCCATGTTCGTTACCAGTATTCGTTACAACCCAGCCCTCAAGCCTGCTTGTCAGCCACGGCACCTTGTTCTAAGGTAAGCCGCTTGCCCTTGAACAGACGGACATATCATGGCCCTGCCCGCTTCACGACCTTTCTATTTGCTCGCCGTTATTTTCTGCACCACCTTGATGGTGATCGCACTCTATATGGAGCACGTGCTCGGCCTGGTGCCTTGCCCGCTGTGTATCATTCAGCGCGTGCTGGTGATTCTGGTGGGGCTAATCGCACTGATTGCCGTTCTGCATAATCCACTACCGAAACTGGCCGAGGGTCGCCGGCCGGCAGCCAGAGTCTATGCATTTGTGCTTACGCTATTCTCCGTGCTCGGCGCCGCCGTGGCTGGTAGGCAGGTCTGGTTGCAACATCAACCTGCGGATCAGTTGCCCTCGTGCCTGCCCAGCCTGGACTACATGGTCGACGTGTTGCCCCTGCAGGAAATCCTCGGCTTGCTGTTCAGTGGCACTGCCGACTGCGCCAAGGTTGACTGGACATTTCTCGGCCTGAGCATCGCCGAAGGTACTCTACTGGCGTTTATTGGCCTGAGTCTGTTCGGCCTGGTCCAACTGTTTCGCAGCACCGACTGACCTGGAGAGGGAAAATGACCCATGCACTGAAACTGCTGCTGATCGCCTGCGTGCTGACGCTGACCGCTTGCGCTGGCCCCGAGGTGGACCACTACGCCAGCGAAAAGCCCGAGCTCAGACTGCAGGACTATTTCAACGGAGAGCTGGAAGCCTGGGGCATGTTCCAGAAGCGCAATGGCGAAGTTGCACGACGCTTCCATGTTCAAATGACCGGCACCTGGGACGGCGATACCGGCGTTCTTGACGAGCATTTTACCTATTCCGATGGAACCAAAGAGCGTCGCGTCTGGACCTTGATCCAGCAACCCGATGGCACCTGGCGCGGTACCGCTGATGATGTTGAGGGCGAGGCGGTAGGCGTGGTGGCAGGCAATGCCTTTCACTGGAAATACACTCTAAAGCTGAAAGTAGACGACAGTACCTGGTTGGTAGACTTCGACGACTGGATGTATCTGATTGACGATCGCGTGATGCTCAACCGCGCCAGCATGTCCAAATGGGGCGTGGAATTGGGCCAGGTCACCCTGAACTTCTATAAGCCTTGATGCGGCGCCCTTGCCTGGCCTATGCTGTTATTCCACGAGGGAGCAGGCCAGGCAGAACAGGCCTGGCCGTCCCTGCCTTAATGGCAAACAGAACGCAGAGGTGGACCATGCTGGACAGTTGCACAACAGCTCAGGAACGTTGGGGCGGTGTACACAAACTGATTGACCGCTGGCTCGCGGAACGCAAGCAACTGGTTTCCGAATATACCGCACTGCGCGACCGGGCCGTACCGGCAAGCAGCCCCGACACGGACCTGGAATCCTTCTGCGACGTCCTCGTCGATTACACCTCCGCCGGGCATTTCGAAGTATACGAACAGCTCATTCGTGAGGCAGAAGAATTCAACGATCTGGGCGGCATTCAACTGGCCAAACAGCTTTATCCGCGCATCGAGACGATCACCCAGACCGCGATCCAATTCAATGATCAGTATGGCGAGTCCGCAACAGGCGTAGACGAGACGCTGATGCAGGAACGCCTGCGCCACCTCGGCGGCTTGCTGCACGAACGTTTTGAGCTGGAAGACTGTCTGATTGAGGTCTTGCACACCGCTCACCAAGACATGCTCAGCGCTTTGTAATTTAACGGAGTCACCTTTTGAAAGACAGCAAACCCAGCAAGCAGGCCGCCAAGGTAACCACTCCACTGCACTTATTGCAGACCCTGACCCGCACCCTCAATGAACATCTGGGAGAAGCCTGCCAGCAAGCCGAAAAAGACGCTCGCAAGGCGCTGGAAAAGCTCAATCGGCAGCATGAAAAGCTGCTGGAAAAAATCGCTGAAGCGGAAGAAAAACTAGGCTCACGCCAAGCCAACGGCAATGACGCCAAGTCGCTGGAGAAAAGCCAGACCAAATTGAGCGCCCTGCAACAGGCGTTGAGTGAGCTACAGACCTCGCGCACTGCGGCGGAAGACTACACTCGTCAACTGCAGAACGATATTCAGCAGACGCTGCGCATTGGTAAAGGCCTGGAAAGAATCGAAGGCCAGGCTGCGCAGGCGATCGAGAAACGCGGCAAACCGCCGGCGCCAGCTCGGGTCAGAAATCGCAAGCCTGGCAACACTGCCCGCCGCAAAAAACCTGCAACGGCTGACTCGGCTAGCGCTTCATCCTGATCTGCCGGGTCACCAGCCCGGCCAGTTCGGCGAGCAAGCGGCTCACTGACGCACTTACCTCAACCCCTTGAGCCTCGCAGCTGGCAAACAATTGCGCGTCGGGGCTCACGGGATCACTGAGCACCACGCCCATCCCTTCGCAGAACACTCCCAAGCGCTCCAACTGCTGCCACTCGGCGGCCTGCTCGCAGGCTTTGATCATGGAGTACAGCTCGGTATCGCGATCATGCTCGGCCACTGCTCTGCGTGCCGCGCGCAAGTGCATGATCACCCGCTGATGCGCCGGCCGTTGCTCGGCGCAAATACTCGTCCAATCTGTACCTTCCACGGGTTGCCCGCGCCCGGCCAGCCAACAGCCGACCAACAGCAGTAACACGTCCAGCCCGTACTCGTCCTGCAGACGCAGCAGTATCGGCTCGACACCCGGCAACGGGTATAGCCTGTGCACATGATCGGTCAACGTCAAAGCAGTCTTGGTCATAGATTACAGCTTAACCCGAGCTGATGAACACGCACAGTAGCCTGGGCACTGATATACTCCGCCCCCATGATCAAGATCGAATCCCTGACACTCCAACGTGGCCCGCTGCGCTTGCTGGAGAACGCTGACCTCACCCTGCATCCCGGCCAGAAAGCGGGCTTGCTGGGCACCAACGGTGCCGGCAAATCCAGCCTGTTTGCCCTGCTGCGCGGCGAACTGAGCCCCGACGCAGGCGACTGCAGTCTGCCCCCGGACTGGCGTATTTCGCACATGCAGCAGGAGATCGACAACCTTGACCGAGTTGCCGTGGACTATGTGCTGGATGGCGACGCGCGCCTGCGTGACATTCAGCAGCGCCTGGCTGACGCGGAAGATCAGCAGTTGGCGGCAGAGCTCGGCACTTTGTATGCCGAACTGGAAGCGCATGATGGCTTCAGTGCGGACAGCCGCGCGCGCACTTTGCTTGCCGGCCTGGGCTTCAGCAGCGAACAATGTGAAGCCAAGGTAGGGGATTTTTCCGGCGGCTGGCGCATGCGCCTGAACCTGGCGCAGGCACTGATGTGCCCATCTGACCTGCTGCTTCTCGATGAACCGACCAACCACCTGGATCTGGATGCGATTCTCTGGCTGGAAGACTGGTTGCGGGCCTATCAGGGCACCTTGTTGCTTATCTCTCACGACCGCGATTTCCTCGATGCGGTGGTAGAGCACATCGTGCACGTGGAAGCACGCAAGCTGACCCTGTACCGCGGTGGCTACACGCAATTCGAGCGTACCCGTGCCGAGCGTCTTGGCCAGCAACAGGCCGCGTTCGAAAAGCAGCAAGCGCAACGCGAACATATGCAGAAGTACATTGCCCGCTTCCGTGCCCAGGCAAGCAAGGCCAAGCAGGCGCAAAGCCGCCTGAAAGCCCTGGAGCGCATGGAAAACATCGGCCCGGCGCATATGGATTCACCTTTTTCGTTCAGCTTTCGCGAGGCCGACAGCCAGTCCAGCCCCCTGATAGATCTGCACCACGGCCAGCTTGGCTATGGCGATAAGGCCATCCTGGAGCAGGTCAAATTGCAACTGGTTCCCGGCGCGCGGATTGGCGTGCTGGGCCCGAATGGTGCCGGCAAATCAACCCTGATCAAGACCCTGGCCGGCAGCCTGGCATTGCAAAGCGGTGAAATGAAAACCGGGGAGCATCTGGCCATCGGTTATTTTGCCCAACATCAGCTCGACAGCCTGGACCCCAAAGCCAGCCCGCTGCTTCACCTGGCCCGCATCGCGCCGCAGGAGCGTGAGCAGGCACTGCGTAATTTCCTCGGCGGCTTTGACTTCCATGGTGCGCGCGCCGAAGAGCCGGTGCTGAACTTCTCCGGTGGCGAGAAAGCCCGCCTGGCCCTGGCTTTGATCGCCTGGCAGAAACCCAACCTGCTGTTGCTGGACGAGCCGACCAACCACCTGGATATGGAAATGCGCCACGCGCTGACGCTGGCGCTGCAGCAATTTGAGGGTGCCATGCTGTTGGTCTCCCACGACCGCGCGTTGATCCGCGACACAACGGACGAACTCTGGCTGGTCGCCGACGGCCGACTTGAGACTTACGAAGACGACCTGGATACCTACACGCGCTGGCTGGCGCGCTTCCGCCAGCAACAGGCGGACGAAATCAAAGCCGCCAACGCCGGCGATGCGGGTGCGGAGCCGGAGCGGGTAGATGCCAAGACGCAGCGCCGCCTGGCGGCCGAACAGCGTCAGCGGCTGGCACCGCTAAAGAAAAGCATCGACAAGCTGGAGAAAGAAATGAGCAAGGCCCAGGCCGAACTCGGCGAGATCGAGACCGCCCTAGCCGATGCCGATATCTATAGTCAGGACAACAAGGACCAGCTCAAAGCGCTGCTGGCTCGTCAGGCCGCCAGCAAACAACTGATCGAGCAACTGGAAGAACGCTGGCTCGAGAGTAACGAAGAGCTGGAAGCCATGGCTGAAGCGGAAGACGCGTGCGACAGGGCTTGAGAGCCCAGCTTGTCACCAGGGAATAAGCTTGCCGTCCCAGGCGTAGAACTGGCCAGTATCTTCAGGGACCCGTTCCGCCATCACCGCCAGCAATCGTTCGGCGACGAAGTCGGCGGTGAACAGCTTGCCCTCCGGCACATTCGCCTGAAAAGGTCGCGACAGCTCGGTATCGGTGGTGCCGGGGTGCAACAGCAGACAAATTCCCTGGCGGTTCAACCGTTGCCACTCCACGGCGAAGGTGCGCAGCAGCATGTTCTGCGCTGCCTTGCTGGCGCGGTAGGCATACCAACCGCCCAGACGGTTGTCACCGATGGACCCCACCCGCGCCGACAGCGAGGCAAAGATGCAGCGGTGCTTGCCGCGCAGCAGTGGCAAGAAGGCCTTGGCGAGCAAAATCGGAATTCCCGCGTTGATAGTGAAGCTGCGCTGCAATGCGCTGAGGGATACCTGGCGCAGGGATTTTTCCGGCTGCTGCCCCTGATCCTCATGCAGAAAACCCACGGTATTGACCAACATATCCAGCCGGCTACAGCGCTCCGCCACATTGGCTGCCAAGGCCTCCAGGGCTGGCTCGTCAGCCAGGTCACCGAGCAGCGGGATCAACCTTGAGTCATTCGGCCAACCGCCCTGAGGTGCGCTTCGCGCTAACGCAAAGATCTGACCGACGTCCGTACGCAACAGCAGCTGCTGCACCAACGCCCAACCAATGCCGCGACTGGCACCGGCGACAACAATGCAGGCCGGTCGATCCGGCGCAAAACCCAAATCCATGCTGCAACCTCCTGCGCTTTGGGGGAAACTACCCTTTTGCTCTGTGGAACCGCCCGCCATGACGCTTTGGATTGATGCTGATGCCTGCCCCCGCCCCGTACGCGATATCGTCGTGCGGGCGGCCCGGCGCCGGCAAATTGAACTGGTACTGGTCGCCAACAGCCCACAAGCGCTGCCGCCCGGCCCTGGCATCCGCCAGGTTACGGTCTCCAGCGGCGCCGATGTGGCCGACCAATACATCATCGACCATTCAGTGCCCGGCGATTTGGTCATTACCGCCGACATCCCGCTGGCCGCGGGCCTGGTCGAACGCAAGGTCACCGCAATCAACCCGCGTGGCGAGGTGTATAACAAAGCCAACGTGGGCGAACGCCTGGCAGTGCGCAACCTGATGGACGAACTGCGCGGCGCCGGCCTGGCCGGCCGCAGCGGCCCCGCACCCTACAACGACAAGGACAAGCAGGCCTTTGCCAACTCGCTGGATCGCTTGCTGGCCAACCTCTAGCCTCGACTCAAGCGCACCGCAGCTCATTTGCAAGAGCCTCATTGGATGTCACACAGACATGAAACGGTATCCTGATTGAGGATATTAACCCGGCGGCCAGCCAACAACGCGCTGATCACCGGCTCGATAAAACTGCTGGCCTGACTGCATTGCGCGCCATCACTATAGGGGCCGACATAGGCGAGCTTCCCGGCGGCATCCCAGATCGCGACGGAGGGCGCGCCGGGCCAGCTTGCCCAGGCATCAGGCATAGGCCAGAACGGTAGCGTTTTCAACACCCCTGGCAGCGTCTGCGCCGAGTTCTGGCCAGAGCGTGCGAACTGCACTCCCTGACTACCAAAACGCTGAGTCATCTCATCAACATAGCCTTGATGCCCGCCATTACATGGACACCCGCTCTGCCACACATGCAGCACCTGAACCTGACCGGGTTCGAACGGTGGCGCCACCGCTTCAGCGCCAAAATAGGCCGGCCGCTCAAAGGCCTTGAGATAGTGCGCCTCATACCACCAGAACGCCCAGGCCAGGCCGAGAATCCAGATCAACAGCAAAGCGCCAATTACCGTGCGCTTAAGCCAGATCCGGAACGCTGATTGTGTCTGCAAAAATACCTCGATAGCAGAATAACTTGCCGTTCAATTATACATTCATGGCTTGTTGTTCAATTTATTTTCGTTATTAAATGTCTTTCTGCAAACCTTTCCACAACTTGCCGCATCACGCGAAAGCAGTGCTTCCGCGAGCAATTCTTCGCAGGTATGCTGGTCGCACAACCCTGTTGTAAGGCAAGCAAGGGATCCGGCACCTACTCGGCCGGACAAGGAAGAAACCCTCCAATGCTCGGCGAACTTGATCTAAAGACCCTAGGTGTTGCCCTGTCTCTGGTCACCCTGAGCATGACCCTGTTGCTGTCAATTGCTGCCTGGCATGCCGGCAGCGAGAAGGGCCTGCGCCATTGGGCCATGGGCAACTTCGCATTGATGCTCGGCCTGCTGATGAACGTCAACCAGGATCACATCCACCACAGCCTCTCCGTCGTGCTCGCCAACGGTTTGATGACCCTGGGCATAGGCGTGACCTGGCTCGGTGTGCGCGCATTCAAAGGCACCAGCCAGCCTCAAGCCGGGCCTATTCTAGCGGCGTTGCTGGTGATGCTGCTGCTATGGATATTCCGCTTCCATTTCGACAGCCTTACCGCCCGGCTGGGCATCGCTTCTATCGTGCTGGCGACCATGAGCCTGCTCTGCGCCCGCGAACTGCTGATCCCTGCCGAACAACCCCTGCGTACAGGCTACTGGCTGGCCGGCGGTGTTGCGCTCTTCTGCGGTCTGGGCCTGACTCTACGCGCGATTGCCAGCCTGAGCAGCCTGTCGCCCACGGTGGCAATCAGCAACAACCCACTGCAAAGCGCGACTTTACTGGGAGCCATGGTCGCGCAGATTGGCTTGGCCAGTGGCTTTATCCTGATGACCCACTATCGCACCGCCATGGCCTTGCACCGTCTGTCTGAAAGGGATGCTCTGACCGGCACCCTGAACCGGCGCAGTCTATATGAGCAGGCTTTGCAAATCTTGAGCAAGGCCAGCGAGACCAAACTCCCGGTGACGCTGATCATGCTCGATGCGGACCATTTCAAGCGTATCAATGATGAATTCGGTCATCAGACCGGCGATGCCGTGCTGTGTCATATGGTCGCACGGATACGCCAGCATCTACGCGCCAACGATTTGCTCGGTCGTTACGGTGGTGAAGAATTTATTCTGATTCTTCCCGGCCTGGATACCGACAGTGCGACACAGGTAGCCGAACGTATCCGCCTGGGTCTGTGCAACCAGCCATGGCACGCCGAGGATACCCCGGTGCAATTAAGCATCAGCCTGGGTGTCGCCTGCTCCGACCAACAAGGCTATGTTTTCGACATTCTGCTCGGCGCCGCTGACGCCGCTTTATATCAGGCGAAAGCGCTCGGGCGTAACCGCGTGGAGCTGGCTCGACACCCCGGAACCGCGCCCAAGGATGAAATGGCATTACGCTTGCTGTCGCAATTCCGTCATAATCTGGACGTATAACGTCAATCAGATAGGGACTTGGTAGAAAAGGCGATTCGCCTGGCTGCTTCGTGCCCGAGGAGTTCCAGTGAGTTTTGATTCAGTCCACCGCCAGTTTCCCAACAGCCGTCTGCGCCGCCTGCGTCGTGATGATTTTTCTCGCCGCCTAGTGCGGGAAAACCGCTTGAGCGTGGATGATCTTATCTATCCGGTATTTGTTCTCGAGGGTAGCCAGCAGCGCGAGGCCATCGCCTCTATGCCCGGCATCGAACGCCTGTCCATCGACTTGCTGCTCGAAGAGGCTGCTGAACTGGTTGAGCTGGGTATACCGGCGGTGGCGCTGTTCCCGGTAACGCCGCTGGACTGCAAGTCGCTTGATGGCGCCGAAGCCTGGAACCCTGAAGGCCTGGCCCAGCGCGCCACGCGGGCGTTGAAAGCGGCCTTCCCGCAACTGGGGGTGATCACCGACGTGGCCCTGGATCCATTCACCACCCACGGGCAGGACGGCATCATCGACGAGCAAGGCTACGTGCTGAACGACATCACCATCGAGGCGCTGGTGAAGCAGACGCTGTCCCATGCTGAAGCCGGTGCCGACATAGTCGCACCCTCGGACATGATGGACGGCCGGGTGGGCGCCATGCGCCGGGCGCTGGAAGAAGCCGGCCACGTCAATACACGTATTCTGGCTTACTCGGCGAAATACGCCAGCGCCTACTACGGGCCGTTCCGCGACGCCGTGGGCTCTGCCGGCAATCTGGGCAAGAGCAACAAATCGACCTACCAGATGGATCCCGGCAATACCGACGAAGCCCTGCACGAGGTCGCGAGCGACCTCTCAGAGGGAGCCGACATGGTGATGATCAAGCCCGGCATGCCTTACCTGGATATCGTTCATCGGGTGAAAAGTACCTTCAAGGTACCGACCTTCGTCTATCAGGTCAGTGGTGAATACGCGATGCATCAGGCCGCCATTGCCAACGGCTGGCTCAGCGAAGCGGTGATTCTCGAATCCCTGACCGCATTCAAGCGAGCCGGTGCCGATGCCATCCTGACTTATTATGCAAAAACCGCCGCCCGTCAGTTGCAGGAACGCGGCTAGACTTATTCCGACATTCTTTTTGAGGTACTCATGCAAGAGGTTACATCCGTGCGCGAAGAACTGGCCGAGATTCCCGAGACCGAAAGCGGGATCGAGGAAGCGCCAGCGCCACCTGTCTTGAGCGATCCGCCGGTGCACGCGGCGGACATCAACGTTCCTGAACTGTACATTCATCGCGAGCTTTCGCAGCTGCAGTTCAATATTCGTGTGCTCGAGCAGGCTCTGGATGAATCCTACCCATTGCTTGAACGCCTGAAATTTTTGCTGATTTTTTCCAGCAATATTGACGAGTTCTTCGAGATCCGCGTGGCCGGCCTGAAGAAACAGATCACCTTTGCCCGCGAGCAGACCGGCCCCGACGGACTTCAGCCGCAGCAGGTGTTGAGCAAGATCAGCGAGATCGCCCATCAGCAGATCACTCGTCAATACGCGCTGCTCAACGACATGCTTTTGCCGCAACTGGCAGAGAAAGGCATTCGCTTCGTACGCCGCCACCAGTGGACGCACAAGCAGACACTCTGGGTGCGCCGCTATTTCCGCCAGGAAGTCGCGCCCATCATCAGCCCCATCGGCCTGGATCCCACGCACCCCTTCCCCTTGTTGGTAAACAAGAGTCTGAACTTCATTGTGCAGCTGGAGGGCACCGACGCTTTTGGTCGCGATTCCGGCCTGGCGATTATCCCGGCCCCGCGCTCACTGCCGCGGCTGATCCGCATGCCTGATGAACTCTGCTCTGGCGGCGACAACTTCGTCTTTCTGTCATCGATGATTCACGCCCACGCGGACGACCTGTTCCCCGGCATGAAAGTTTTGGGCTGTTACCAGTTCCGGCTGACGCGTAACGCCGATTTGATCGTTGACCCGGATGAAGTGGACGACCTGGCGCGCGCACTGCGCGGCGAGCTGTTGTCGCGTCGTTACGGCGACGCCGTACGCCTGGAGGTGGCCGACAACTGCCCCAAGCCGCTGACCGACTTTCTGCTCAAGCAGTTCGGCCTGAACGAATCCGAGCTGTATGAAGTAAAGGGCCCGGTAAACCTGACCCGGCTGTTCTCGATTACTGGCTTGGAAAATCATGCCGACCTGCAATTCCCGAGCTTCAGCCCCGGTATTCCGAAGCTGCTGTCCAGCGCTGACACCCTGTTCCAGGCGATCAGCAAGCAGGACATCCTGCTGCTGCACCCTTATGAGTCCTTCAGTCCGGTGGTCGATCTGCTGCGTCAGGCCGCGCAGGACACCAACGTGCTGGCGATCAAGCAGACGCTGTACCGCACCGGCGCCAACTCGGAAATCGTCAACGCCCTGGTCGAAGCGGCGAGAAACGGCAAGGAAGTCACGGTGGTGATCGAATTGCGTGCGCGCTTTGACGAGGAATCCAACCTGCAACTGGCCAGCCGCCTGCAGCAGGCCGGCGCCGTGGTCATTTATGGCGTGGTCGGCTTCAAGACCCACGCCAAGATGATGCTGATCCTGCGGCGCGAGGACAAGATCCTCAAGCGCTATGTACACATGGGCACCGGCAACTACCACGCCGGCAACGCGCGCCTGTACACCGACTACAGCATTCTGACCTCGGACCTGGCGCTGACTGAAGATGTGCACAAGCTGTTCAACCAGTTGATCGGCATGGGCAAGACGCTGCGCATGAAGAAACTGCTGCAGGCGCCCTTCACCTTGAAGAAACGCCTGCTCGAACTGATCAACCGCGAAACGCTGACGGCGCAGGCCGGCAGGCCAGCGCATATCATTGCCAAGGCCAACGCACTGACCGATGCGAAGATCATCAAGGCGCTTTACAAGGCCTCGCAGGCAGGCGTGAAGATCGATCTGATCATCCGCGGCATGTGCTGCCTGCGCCCGGGCGTCCCAGGCGTGTCGCACAACATCAACGTGCGTTCGATCATCGGCCGCTTTCTGGAACACAGCCGAGTCTACTACTTCCTCAATGACGGTCAGGAGCAGGTGTGGATGTCCAGTGCCGACATGATGGAGCGCAACCTCGACAAGCGCGTGGAGACCTGTTTCCCGCTGGAAGGCAAAAAGCTGATCACCCGCGCCAAGCAGGAACTGCAGGTGTTCATGACAGACAATACCCAGAGCTGGATATTGCAGACTGACGGTACCTACGTGCGCAGCAGTCCGACTGGCAATCAGCTTGCCCGCAGCGCACAGAGCGCGCTGCTGGAAAAGCTGGTCGGCCTACCTCAGCGCACCGTCAACGTGTAATTGGCCTTGGCCCAGAACTGCGCTTCCTGAGCGAAGTCAGCCTGGGTCAGGGGATTGGCATCAAGCCAACCCTCGGGGAAGTGAATTTCCAGAAAGTTGTCACCCGCCTGAACCTGAAGCTCAGGCATATCCTGGTTGCCGCGAATATGGTGATACAAAATCGCCAGGCGCAGCAGCATGCACAGGCGCAGCAGGGTGATGGCCTCATCACCCATCTCGGATAAACGCTCGGCGCTCGGCAGGTTGCGCCGGTGTCCCCATACCAGCAACGCCAAGGCCTGTTGTTCCTGGCGGGAGAACCCGGCCAGATCGGCGTGCTCAATCAGATAGGCGCCGTGCTTGTGATACTGGCTGTGCGCAATATCCAGACCCACCTCGTGGACCCGCGCGGCCCAGCAGAGCATATTGGCGTGCTTGTCGTCATCCAGGTTCCAGTTCGCGGCGGCCTTGCCGAACAGGCTTAGCGCCTTGCTCTCGACCCTTGCCGCCTGTTCCAGATCCACGTGGCAGCGCTCCATCAGCGCGCTCAGGGTGCGCTCGCGTACGTCCTCGTGCTGATGTCGGCCGAGCAGATCGTAAAGCACACCCTCGCGCAGCGCGCCGTCGGAGTGACTCATCACCTGAACGCCCAGGGCGTCGACAATGGCTTCGAGAATCGCCAGACCCGCCGGCAAAATCGGTTTGCGGTCAGGCTTGAGGCCGGGGATATCCAGCTTATCGACCTGGCCGGCTTTAAACAGCTTGCGCTTCAGCCAACCCAGGCCTTCGGGGGTCAGTTCGTCCTGCGTGCGTCCGCCGGATTGCACGCACTGACGGATGGTACGAATGGTGCCCGAGGCACCCACCGCTTCCTGCCAGCCAAGGCGCTGAATGGCCTGTTCAATTTGCATCAGCTCCAGGCGCGCCGCTGTATAAGCCTGCGCATAACGGCCGGGAGTGACCTTGCCATCAGGGAAATAACGCCGGGTAAAGGACACGCAGCCCATCTGCAAACTCTCGCGCAGAATCGACTCGAAACGCTCGCCAACAATGAACTCGGTGCTGCCCCCGCCGATATCGACCACCAGCCGTTTGCCCGCGTCATCGGCCTGGGTGTGCGAGACGCCAAGATAGATAAGGCGGGCTTCCTCACGACCGGAGACCACATCCACGCGGTGACCGATGATTTGCCGCACCTGGCGCATGAACTGCGCCCTGTTGCGGGCTTCACGCAGTGCATTGGTGCCAACGATGCGCACCGCGCCATCAGGCAGGCCGTTGGTCAGCTGGGCAAAACGTCGCAGGCAATCAATTCCCCGCTGCATCGCCTCTTCGCTGAGCTCGCCCTGATCATTCAGGCCGGCCGCCAGTTGCACCTTCTCACCCAGACGCTCAAGGATACGTATTTCGCCATGGTCGACTTTGGCCAGCACCATATGGAAGCTGTTTGACCCCAGGTCAATTGCAGCCACCAAGGGAAAATCAGCCTGTTTTCTTTGCACCATGCGCCCGCCTCGTGAGGTGTTTGTGCGAATTCTAACACCCGATGGTGACCTTGTGCCCGCCTGCTTCCACCTTCCGCTACCGGCAACGGTGATGCTATAGTGCTCGGCAATAAGCCCTTGATCCCTTGATCCCCTGGAGAAACGAATGAGTGATTTGATCGTGCATGTCACCGACGGCAGCTTCGACAGCGAAGTGCTGAAGGCAGATGGCCCCGTGCTGGTGGACTACTGGGCCGAATGGTGTGGCCCGTGCAAGATGATTGCGCCGGTGCTGGATGAGATTGCCAAGGAATACGAAGGCAAGCTGAAGATCTGCAAACTGAACATCGACGAGAACGCTGACACCCCGCCGAAATATGGCGTGCGTGGCATTCCGACGCTGATGCTGTTCAAGGGCGGCAATATCGAAGCCACCAAAGTCGGCGCGCTGTCCAAGTCGCAATTGGCTGCCTTCCTTGACAGCAACATCTGATTGATTGTCCCCCGACAGGATTTTTTTAGGTCGGGGGCATTTTTCTGCTTGTCAGCTATGGACGTCATCCATCAGCAGTGCTAGATTTGCCCATCAATTCCTTGTCGCACCCTGCGGCCGTGGCTTCCCAACATCAGCCAAACCCATCGCCCCATAGCCTTATGGCGGCCTGTTACTAACCCGTCCTGCCGAAAGACACATATCCTACCGACCCTATGAACCTGACTGAACTCAAACAAAAGCCAATTACCGAACTGCTGGAAATCGCCGAACAGATGGGCCTGGAAAATATGGGCCGGTCGCGTAAACAGGACGTGATTTTCGCCACTCTGAAGAAACACGCCAAAGGCGGTGAAGACATTCACGGTGACGGCGTACTGGAAATTCTCCAGGACGGTTTTGGTTTCCTGCGCTCCGCAGACTCTTCTTATCTGGCCGGCCCTGATGACATCTATGTCTCGCCCAGCCAGATCCGGCGTTTCAACCTGCGTACCGGTGACACCATTGCCGGCAAGATTCGCCCACCGAAAGACGGTGAACGCTATTTTGCGCTGCTGAAAGTTGATTCGATCAACTTCGACAAGCCGGAAAACACCAAGAGCAAGATCCTCTTCGAAAACCTGACGCCGCTGTTCCCGACCAAGCGTCTGACCATGGAAGCTGGTAACGGCTCCACAGAAGATCTGATGGCGCGCATCATTGATCTGTGCGCACCCATCGGCAAGGGTCAACGCGGCCTGCTGGTAGCACCACCGAAAGCCGGTAAGACGCTGATGCTGCAGAACATCGCGGCTAACATTGCACGCAACAATCCCGAGTGCCATCTGATCGTACTGCTGATCGACGAGCGTCCGGAAGAAGTGACCGAAATGCAGCGCACCGTGCGCGGTGAAGTGGTCGCATCGACCTTCGACGAGCCGCCGAGCCGTCACGTGCAAGTCGCCGAGATGGTTATCGAAAAGGCCAAGCGCCTGGTTGAGCACAAGAAAGACGTGATCATCCTGCTCGACTCCATCACCCGTCTGGCTCGCGCCTACAACACCGTGATCCCCAGCTCCGGCAAGGTATTGACAGGTGGTGTGGATGCCCACGCACTGGAAAAACCCAAGCGTTTCTTCGGCGCCGCGCGGAACATCGAGGAAGGCGGCAGCCTGACCATTATCGCCACCGCACTGGTCGATACCGGCTCGAAGATGGACGAAGTGATCTACGAGGAATTCAAAGGCACCGGCAACATGGAGATCCACCTGGATCGCAAGATTGCCGAGAAGCGAGTATTCCCGGCGATCAACATCAACCGTTCCGGTACGCGCCGCGAAGAGTTGCTGACCAGCGAAGATGAACTGCAACGGATGTGGATCTTGCGCAAGATCCTGCACTCGATGGACGAAATCGCCGCGATTGAATTCCTCCTTGATCGTCTGAAAGACACCAAGACCAACGATGAATTCTTCCAGTCGATGAAGCGCAGCAAGAACTAAGCTGCAAGCACCAAGCCTCAAGCTGCAACCAGCCCCGCGCTGCTTGCAGCTTGTTGCACTTTACGCCACCCGACAGGCTCTTTTGTCGGCATAATGTGCTTCCAACCAGACACCCCAGGCTGACGCAATCCCCGGACTGCTTGCAGCTTGCCGCTTGAGGCTTGAAGCTCCGATGCAATACTCCGATCTACGTGACTTCATCAAAGGCCTGGAACAGCGCGGCGAACTCAAGCGCATCCAGACGCCCGTCTCCCCCGTCCTGGAAATGACCGAAATTTGTGACCGCACCCTGCGCAAGGGCGGCCCGGCGCTGCTGTTTGAAAATCCCACCGGCTACAGCATGCCGGTACTTGGCAACCTGTTCGGCACCCCGCAACGGGTGGCCATGGGCATGGGCGCGGAAGAGGTCAGCGAGCTGCGCGAGATCGGTAAGCTGCTGGCGTTTCTCAAGGAGCCCGATCCACCGAAAGGTCTGAAGGATGCCTGGTCGAAACTGCCGATATTCAAAAAAGTCATCTCCATGGCGCCCAAGGTGGTGCGTGATGCCCCCTGCCAGGCACTTATCCAGGAAGGCGAAGACGTTGATCTGAGCAGCATCCCGGTACAAACCTGCTGGCCCGGCGATGCCGGCCCGCTGATTACCTGGGGTCTGGTGGTGACCAAGGGGCCGAACAAGGAACGGCAGAATCTGGGCATCTATCGTCAGCAGGTGATTGGCCGCAACAAGTTGATCATGCGCTGGCTGAGCCATCGCGGCGGCGCACTGGACTTCAAGGACTGGTGCGAAAAGCACCCGGGCGAGCCTTTTCCGATTGCTGTTGCACTGGGCGCCGATCCGGCGACCATTCTCGGCGCAGTCACACCGGTGCCCGATAGCCTGTCCGAATATGCCTTCGCCGGCCTGCTACGCGGCCAGCGCACCGAACTGGTCAAATGCCGCGGCTCCAATCTGCAGGTGCCGGCCAGTGCCGAGATCGTGCTCGAAGGCGTGATCCATCCTGGCGAGATGGCCGATGAGGGTCCCTTTGGCGACCACACCGGCTACTACAATGAGGTCGATCGCTTCCCGGTATTTACCGTCGAGCGCATTACCAGCCGGGAAAAGCCGATTTATCACAGCACCTATACCGGTCGGCCGCCGGATGAGCCGGCGATTCTTGGTGTGGCACTGAATGAAGTTTTCGTGCCGATTCTGCAGAAGCAGTTTCCGGAAATCACCGATTTCTATTTGCCACCGGAGGGCTGTTCCTACCGCATGGCGGTGGTGTCGATGAAAAAACAGTACCCGGGCCACGCCAAGCGCGTGATGCTCGGCGTATGGAGTTTCCTCCGCCAGTTCATGTACACCAAATTCGTGATCGTCACCGATGACGATATTAATATCCGCGACTGGAATGACGTGATCTGGGCCATTACCACGCGCATGGATCCCAAGCGCGATACGGTAATGATCGACAATACGCCGATCGATTATCTGGACTTCGCCTCACCGGTCTCCGGCCTGGGCAGCAAGATGGGGCTGGATGCGACCAACAAGTGGCCAGGCGAAACCAGCCGCGAATGGGGCGTCGCCATCAGTCAGGACCCAGCAGTGAAGCAGCGGGTGGACAGCATCTGGGCGGAACTGGGGATTGACTGACTCCGCCGTGTCGCCCGGTTTTGCGGTAACCTTGCAGCCCTCCGGCCACAAGCTTGAACTGCTGCCGGGTGAACGTATTCTCGACGGCGCCCGTCGAATGGGTTTCAGCGCTCCGCAGAGCTGCCGTAACGGCAACTGCCATATCTGTGCCGCCAGGCTGCTCAGTGGCAGCGCTCGGCAGACCGGGCAGATCCTGACGGACGGCGAACTTTATACCTGTGTAGCCGAGCCGCTGCAGGACTGCGAACTTTTTTGGGAGGGTATTTTGGCTCCAAACGAATTACCGCTGAATGATATCGCCTGTCAGGTCACTGCCTGCGAACCGATGGGCGGCGACGTGTGGCGTGTCATGTTGCGGATGCCCGCTGGCAAGTCACTGCACTTCCATGCCGGCCAGTATCTGTTGCTCAAGCGTCCCGATGGTGAAGCTTCGGCGTTCTCCATCGCTTCTGCGCCGCATGAAGGTCGCAACCTGGAGCTGCATATTCTCGGACGGGAGCCGGCTACGCTGGAGCTGATCGAGTCCCTGCGCCGCGAACGGATTGCCCACGTGCAGATCCCGCTGGGCGACTGCCACCTGGCACTGCTGCCTGATCGTCCCATCGTGCTGATTGCTGCCGGCACCGGCCTGTCACAGATGCAGAGCATGGTGCAGCACTTGCTGAATGTCGGCTTCAGTCATGCGATACATCTTTATTGGGGTGTGCGCCATGGTGACGAGCTGTATCAAGCGGCGCACTGGGAGTCCTGGCAACAGAACGACAAACTGGTGCTGCACAAAATCGTCAGCGACCACCCGGAATGGACAGGCCGTCACGGCCTGCTGCATCAAGCCATCAGCGAGGATCTGGGTGATTTGAGCCAGTACGAGTTCTATGTCAGTGGTTCGCCGGCGATGGTCTATGCCACGCTGGATGCCTTGAGTGAAGCCGGCATGCCTGCTGAGCAGATGCATGCCGACGCTTTCAGCTACGCACCGCGCAGCTGAAAGCGCAGACGCTACTCATCTCACCGGGGAGCTGGCATCGGCAGGTCGGGCAGGTCGTTGGCCATCAGTTCGAAACCCTGACGCAACATGGCCTGACTAGCCGCTTGATCGCCCAGATGCTCCAGTAGCCGCACCAGCTCTGCACAGGTCTGGATATCACGCTTGCTGCCATAACTGGCTTCCAGATACTCCCGAGCCTTGCCCCACAGACTATTGCGCAATGCCAGACGCCCCAACGCGAGCAACAGAGTGGCGTTGTGCGGGTGCTCGGCCAGCCAATGCTCGGCAGTAGTCAACTGACGGGCCGGATCCTTGCCCTGAACCAGACCATAAAGGTGCACCAAGCGCTCGTTGAAGTTCTGACGTAACGCATGGCGCAACGTCTCTTCTGCCAGCTCTGTTTGACCCAGTGCGCGTAGCTGCAGGCAGTAGACCTCTATCAGTGCGGGATCCTGCTTCAACGTCTTCGGCAGCGGCTCCCAGACCGCCGTCACCGCATTGGTCTGCCCTGGCTCCTGATGCTGACCGCGCTGACCGGCCTGCGTCAGCAGGGCGATATATACCTGATGTTCCAGTGCCTGTTGCTCGGCAGGCTTGAGCAACTTGTGCCGACGCAGCTCAGGGAGCAATTGCTCCAGACGGTTCCAGTCCTCCAGGCGTGCATACAGCTGGCCCATCAACTTCAGTGCATACAGATGCTTGGGGTGATCCTTGCGCAAGCGCGTCAAGGTGGCTAGCGCCTGCTCCAGTTGGCCGCGGGCAATCTGCAACTGCGCCTGGGTCACGGCAATCGCCACGTCTGCCTTCGGCGTGGTTTCGTAGGCTTCTCGCAGCAGGCTGTCGCACTCGACATAATCTTCCAGTTCGTGCGCCGCACGCGCCGCTGCCAGATAGTTGATCAGTGGCTGCTCGGTATGCGGCGCCGAGCGTTTCAGCAGCCGCAGCGCATTACTCCAATGACCTTCGGCAAATTCCAGCAAACCGCGCGTGGCCACCTGATTGGCTCGGCGCTCACGATTGTGCCGGGACCAGGGATTGATACGCCGCCCAGAGACATTCAGCACCCGGATCACTGCGCGTAGCAGTGACAGCAGGAGCCACAGCGCCAATAGAAAACCCACACCGACCCAGATACTGGTCTCGATCGACATGTTGCGCCAGGCAATCAATATGTAACCGGGATCCTCGGCTACCGCCATGCCCAGCAGCGCTGCGACCAGCAGCACGGCGAGGATGGCCAGATAACTTTTACTCATTCCGAGGCCTCCCCATTACCCGTGGCCGGTGCGCGGCGGCTCTGGATATAGGCCGCCAGGCCCTGCTCCAACGGCGAGAGATCCGGCGGCTCGAGGCTCACGTTTTCTTCGGCAAGACTCTCAATCTGGCCCTGCATGGCCTGAACCTGGGGGTTTTCCATCTCGAAATATCGACGCAATATGCTGTCGGCCTGCTCCAGGCTGGTCTCATAGACCTCCTGCTCGCCACGCAACGCAGCCCATTGAGCCTGTTCCATGGTCAGTTGCAGGGTCCGCTGCACGCGCTGCAACTCGGCCTCATCCAACAACGGTGTGATGACTTTGCCACGCTGGAAGTCCACGCGCACGTAGCGCTCCAAACGCATCAACACACGTTCGGCGCGAGTGCGGCGGGCCAGACGATCTTCGTATTCCTCTTCGACGCTGACCTCTTCCGGATCGAATACCGGCACCGGCAACGCGACCAGACGCTCCACCTGTTCACTCATTGCCGCCAGGCGCAGAAAGACACCCGCGCGGTCAATTTCCGGCAGCGCTCTCAGCTCACCCTGAAACTGCGCCAGTTGCTCGCGCACGGCAAAAACACCGCTGTCAGGTTGTGCTCGCAGGATACCGTCGACCGCCGTAAGCAACTCGCGTGCAGAGGTCACATCCTGCGAAGCAAGCAACCGCAGGCTGGCGAGCCGGACCAGGTACTCTGCCTCAGCCAGTTTCCAGTCGGACTGCGCATCACCCTGAAGGGTATCCAGCCGCTGACTGATGGCCTGCTGACTGCGCTGCATCTCGGCGCTCAGGCGCTCGACCTGCTGCCACTCATCGGCATTGGGCAAACCCTCAAGCCGCTGATCGAAGGCCTGCTGCTGTTGCTGCTGGGCAGACTGCAACTGGGCAACCTGCTCGGCCAAGGTCGCTCCCTCAAGCTGACGCTGGTCAGCCTGATACCACTGCCAGGCACTCAAGCCCAGAGCAGCCAATGCCACCAATAGGGCCAGACCCGACAGACCGCGACCCGGACCCGCTGTTTTGGCCGGCGGCTTCGGAGGCGCGCCACCCGGTGGCGTCGTTTTGCTTGAGGCCGAGCCCGCAGTCGTCTTGGACTTGAAGGAATCGGAAACGGTAGGTTCGCTAAGCGGCTTGCTAGTGCCGGTTTTATCCGTGCCCGGCCTGTCCACTCCCGAAGAGAGGGAAGGTGCGCCGGTAGCAGTTGCCGCTGAAGCAGCGCTGGTGGACGGCTCAGTAGATGCTTTCGGCTGGGTCTCGGGTTTGGCTGTCTGCTCACCGCCCAACGGCTTCGCCGGTTTAGCTGCGAAAGCTGAATCGGAGGCTGGTTTGGAGGCGGAATCGGAAGCGGGATCGGAAGCGGGATCGGAAGTCGGCGGTGCACCGAGCGGCCCGGTAGTGGGGATATCCTGCTCGTCCTTGCCGCTGTTGTTGTTCTGGTCTGTCGGTTTCACGCTATTCCCCTTGTTACGTCAGCGGATGAGCCATCACGGCTTCGATCACGGCGCTATCGTCCGCGCCGTTACACACTATTATGTCCTTGCAGCCCAACTCGGCTGCGCGCTCAGCCACACGCTGGCTGGGCACCCAACAACGCCACCCGGCCTGTTCTGACCAATTTTCGGCCGCCGCATGGCGCCAGTATTCCAGTGCCTGGACGCTAAGCACCAATATGCCCCTTGCGCCAGCCGCACTTGCTTCGGCAAGTCGCGCCGGTAGATCCTGCGCAGCACAACGGCGATAAAGCTCCAGATAATCTACCTGTGCACCCTGTACCCGCAGCTGCTCGGCCAGATGCTCCCGCCCGCCAGTCCCGCGCCAGATCAGTACTTTCAGATCCCCGGGCTGCAATAGCGCCTGCCAACGCGGCAACGCCAGTACCGCTTCAGAATCCTGACCCTGATCCGGCACCTGGACTGTCAAACCGGCGGTTTGCAGAACCTCGGCCGTGCTTTTGCCTACCGCAAACCAGTCAATACCCACCGGCATCTGCGGCCAATAATCCTCAAGCCTTTCCAACCCTAACCGCGCCGCCACCGGGCTGACTACAATCACTGCCTGAAAAAGGTCGATATTCAACAGCAATTGCCGCTGACTCGGCGTTTCCAGCTGCGGTTCGATATGCAGCAACGGCATACCCTGGGTGCGCACATTCAGGTGATCCAGCTTACCCGCAAGACGCTGATTGTCTCCCTCGGACCGCGTCAGCAGCAGCACGCCGGTCACTGCGGCTGAGCATCCTGATAAACCGCGTCCAGAATCGCCTGGGCACCTTGCGCGAGCAAATCCTCGGCGACCTGGATACCCAGAGCCTCCGGTGCTGAATCAGCGCCAGAGGCTTGTGCGGTCAACAGCAGCGTGCCATCGGGATTTCCTACCATGCCGCGTAACCACAACTGCCCATCCGCCCGTTCGGCGTAACAGGCAATCGGCACCTGACAGCCGCCGTTAAGGTGCGTATTCAACGCCCGTTCGGCGCGCACGCGCAGCGCACTGTCTTCATCGTTCAACGGCGCCAGCAGCGCATGCAGTTCGGTATCGGCGCTGCGGCATTCGATGCCCACGGCACCCTGGCCGCCAGCCGGCAAACTTTCTTCCGGTGGCATTGCGTAGCGGATACGCTGGTCAAAACCCAGGCGCATCAGGCCCGCTGCCGCAAGAATAATCGCGTCGTATTCGCCTGCATCGAGCTTGGCCAGCCGGGTATTAACGTTACCGCGTAGAAAGCGCACGGTCAGGTCCGGACGCCGGGCCATGATCTGCGCCTGCCGGCGCAGGCTCGAGGTGCCCACCACGCTGCCCTGCGGCAGATCGTCTACATGGTCAAAATGATTGGAAACGAAGGCGTCGCGCGGATCTTCCCGCTCGCAGATCACGTACAGGCCCAGACCTTCGGGAAAGGCCATGGGTACGTCTTTCATCGAGTGTACTGCCAGATCGGCCTCGTCGTTGAGGATGGCTGTTTCCAGCTCCTTGACGAACAGACCCTTGCCACCAATTTTAGCCAGTGGCGAGTCGAGCAGTTGATCACCGCGACTGACCATGGGAACCAGGCTAACAGTCAACCCGGGGTGCAGTTGTTCGAGGCGCGCCTTTACATATTCGGCCTGCCACAGGGCCAGGGCGCTCTTGCGGGTGGCAATTCGCAGATGTCGACTCATGGGATTCTCGATCAAAACCAATCCGCATGATACGCGATGCCCGGCTCAGCATCCACGCGGGTCTGTGTCGCAGGACGGATCGTGGAGCAGCAATTCACAGTTGACCCATAAGCTTGCGCAAGCCCGGGACGTGCCGGCGGCTAACCGTCAGTGTCTCTTCGGACAAACCCTTGAGATGAAGCTGAAAATGCCCTACTGAGCTGCGCTGCAAGCGCTCGATGCGATGACGGGCGACCAGGGCGTTGCGATGGATGCGCACGAAGTAGTCGCCGAATTCATCCTCCAGCGCCTTCAGCGGCTCATCCAACAGCACTTCGCCGTCCGTGTGGCGCAATGTGACGTACTTGTGGTCAGCAATAAAATACAGCACCTCGTCGATCGGGATCAGCTCTACACCCTTGCGCGTTCTGGCACTGATATGGCTGCGCGCCTGGGCCGAGTCGCCCACCCCATTGACGCGGCCGAGACTGCACAACTGAACCCGGTTCAGTCTTTGCGCATTCGCCAGCGCGTCGGCGAGATCTTCGCTGCGAACCGGTTTGAGCAGATAGCCGACGGCACTGACGGCAAAAGCATCCAGCGCATACTCACCATGCGCGGTACAAAATATCACTGCCGGCGCATCCGGCATGTCACAGAGCTTGGCGGCGGCCTGCAGGCCGTCCATACCGGGCATGCGGATATCCAGCAGGACGATGTCCGGTTGCTGCTCTGCTACCAGCTGCAAGGCTTCATGGCCATTGGTGGCGCTTTCCAGCATGGGTTCATAGCCGGGCAACGCTGTAATCAATCGAGCCAGTCTCTCTCTGGCCAGGGGCTCATCATCGGCGATAAGTACTTTCATGCCTTAATGACTTCTCTGCAAAATGGACGATGGATGCTTACAAGGATAGACCAGCTTACTGAAGAAGCGCGGTCCATCACGCCAGGATTCAACTTTTGCCTCAGGCCCGAACAGGCCGGTGAGGCGGGCACGAATATTGTCTAGCGCCATACGCGCACCCTGATGGGAAACCTCTAAGGGTGGACAACTGTTTGATACCAGTAGTTCGACGTGACCCTGTTGCCAACTGCCATCAATTTGAATATCGCCGCCCTCAAGACTCGGTTGCAGTCCGTGAAGAATGGCGTTCTCCAATAATGGCTGCAATGTCAGCAGCGGAATGGGTGTGTTCGGTGGCATCTGCTCGACCTGCCAGACCACCCGCAGCCGCTCGCCCAGGCGATACTGTTCTATACGCAGATAACCCTGGCAGAGCCGCAGCTCTTCCTCCCAGGTTGCCACGCCATCCGCTTCGGACAAGTTGGCGCGAAACAGATCCGCCAGATCCAGCACGGCGTTCTCGGCCTTGACCGGAGCGCTGCCAATCAGACTGACAATGCTGTTGAGACTGTTGAACAGAAAATGCGGGCGAATGCGCGATTGCAGCGACTGCAACCGCGCCTTGAGCTCGGCCTGTTCCTGACGCTGCCATTGCTGCTGCAGGTAAAAATAACGCAGCAGCAGACCGGTCATGATCAAGGCAATCAAACCATGCCGGAGCATCTGGCCCGGACGCAACTCCGGATAGCCGAGCATGCCGGCATCCAGCACCCAGTCAGCCATCACGGTAAAGAACAGAGTCAGGCCGACGACGACGGTGAAACACATCGCCAAGGCGACCAGCAATGCACGACGCTGCATCCAGCCCCGCAGACGGCAGAGCAGCGCAGCCGAGAGCAGCACTATCCATTGCACGAACAGCGAGGCCATGGCCAGACTCAGCCAGTCGAACGCCTCCGCCACCGGCACAGCCAGCACCCAGATCAGCACCAGCAATTCAGCCAGTACCACCAGGGTGAAAACCGCCATGGAGGAACATAGATCGGGGAGGAAGAAATCTTCCCCCGCATAAGGTTTTTTGAGCAGTGTCCAGAGTCCGTTCTTCATTGGCCAAGTGTCCGCCAGCCGGGCGCCATCACGCAAGCCTGAAGTGGTATGCTAGCGACCTTTGCCAGCCAAACTTTTCGAATTGCGAGCCAACGCGACCTATGAGCCAAGATCAGACAACCAATCAATCCTGGGGTGGCCGTTTCAGCGAACCGGTTGACGCCTTTGTTGCCCGCTTCACCGCTTCGGTGGATTTTGACAAGCGCCTGTTCAAACACGACATTCAGGGCTCGATTGCCCACGCCACCATGCTGGCCAAGGTCGGCGTGCTGAGCGAAGAAGAGCGCGACAGCATTCTTGCTGGCCTGCACAGCATCCAGAGCGAAATCGAAGCCGGCCAGTTTGACTGGCGGGTGGATCTGGAAGACGTGCACATGAATATCGAGGCGCGGCTGACCGCGCAAATCGGCGTGACTGGCAAAAAGCTGCATACCGGCCGCTCGCGTAACGATCAGGTCGCCACCGATATCCGCCTGTGGCTGCGAGAAGAAATCGACATCATTCTGGTTGAGCTGGCGCGCCTGCAAATCGGCCTGCTGGATCAGGCCGAACGCCATGCCCACGTGATCATGCCCGGCTTTACCCATTTGCAGACTGCGCAACCGGTGACCTTTGGTCATCACCTGCTGGCCTGGTTCGAGATGCTCAGCCGCGACCGCGAGCGCCTGCTCGACTGCCGCAAGCGCGTCAACCGCATGCCGCTGGGCAGCGCGGCGCTGGCCGGCACCACCTATCCGATTGATCGGCAGATGACCTGTGAACTGCTCGGCTTCGATGCGGTTTCAGGCAACTCGCTGGACGGCGTGTCCGATCGCGATTTCGCCATCGAGTTCTGCGCAGCGGCGTCCGTGGCGATGATGCACCTGTCGCGCTTCTCCGAAGAGCTGGTGCTGTGGACAAGCGCGCAATTCAACTTTATCAATCTGCCCGACCGCTTCTGCACTGGCTCTTCGATCATGCCGCAGAAAAAGAATCCCGACGTGCCCGAACTGGTGCGCGGCAAGACCGGCCGTGTTTACGGACACCTGATGGGCCTGCTGACGCTGATGAAGAGCCAGCCATTGGCCTACAACAAGGACAATCAGGAAGACAAGGAACCGCTGTTCGACGCAGCCGACACGCTGCGCGACTGCCTGCGTGCCTTTGCCGACATGATTCCGGCGATCCAGCCCAAGGTCCCGGCCATGCGCGAAGCGGCCCTGCGCGGCTTCTCCACCGCCACCGATCTGGCTGATTATCTGGTACGCAAGGGCCTGCCGTTCCGCGATTGCCATGAAATCGTTGGCCATGCGGTCAAATACGGCGTGGAATCGAGCAAGGATCTGGCCGAGATGAGTCTGGAAGAGCTGCGCCAGTTCAGCGACCAGATCGATCAAGATGTGTTTGAGGTACTGACGCTGGAAGGCTCGGTGAACGCCCGTGACCATATCGGCGGCACTGCACCCAAGCAGGTGCTGGCTGCGGTCAAGCGTGGCCGCGAGCTGTTGGCCGATTAACACTTAACAGAGCCATGCTTGGAAGGCCTCTGCGCAACGCGGGGCCTTCGCTCCCGTCAGGCGTGAGGCTGCTGCTGGGTGATGCAGTGAATATTGCCGCCACCAAGCAGAATCTCGCGGCCCGGCACCATCACTACCCGCCGATCCGGAAACAGCTGCTCCAGCACGGCTTTCGCCGGTTCGTCCTGCGGATCATCAAAGCAGGGCGCGATGATGCCGTCATTGACGATCAAAAAATTCACATAAGACCCAGCCAGCCGAATCGACGGATCGCGTGGCTGCGAGCCGGCGATCCGATCCACACCGGCACACTCTTCTGCGGTGGCGTAGAGCGGACCGGGAATCGGCATGCGGTGCACCTTGAGCTCGCGCCCCTGCGCATCACGACTGGCTTCCAGGATTCTCAATGCTTTCTGACAGCGATCGAAATTCGGATCTTCCGGATCATCGGTCCAGGCCAGCAACACTTCACCGGGCCGCACGAAACAGCAGAAATTGTCGACATGACCATCGGTCTCGTCGTTATACAGACCTTCCGGCAGCCAGATGACCTTGTCGATGCCCAGATGATCAGCCAGCTTTATTTCAATCTCCTCGCGCAACAGATGCGGGTTGCGATTGGGGTTAAGCAGGCACTCCTCGGTAGTAATCAGCGTGCCTTCACCATCTACATGAATAGCACCACCCTCAAGTACAAACCCCTCAGTGCGATAGCGCGGGCTACGCACCAGGCCCAGGATTTTATCCGCGACCTGATCATCGCGCTGCCACGGCCAGTACAAACCACCGTTAAAGCCGCCCCAGGCATTGAAGGTCCAATCTACGCCGCGCAAGCCGCCATGGGGGTGGGTGACGAAGGTGGGGCCAGTGTCGCGCACCCAGGCGTCGTCTGTGGTCAACTCGACCACGCGGATACCCGGGTGGCTCAGCTGTAAATTGGCGTTTTCATATTGGGCGGCAGACACACAGACTGTCACCGGCTCGAAGCTGGCAATTGCCCGCGCTACTTCGGCAAACGCGGCTTGCGCCGGCTTGGCGCCCAGGCGCCAATTATCCGGACGCTCGGGCCAGACCATCCAGGTCTGGCTGTGCGGCGCCCATTCGGCGGGCATGCTGTAACCATCGGCGCGGGGCGTACTGTGCAAGGTATACATCGGGATCAGGACTCCAGTGAACCATCCAGGGTTTTAATCGGGCCATACAGGTTTGGCCGACGATCACGGAAGCTGCCCCAGGCGCTGCGGATATGCTCAAGCTGATCCAGGTCGAACTGCTGCACCAGCACACCCTCTTCGGTTTCGTTCAGTTCCTGGACCTTGGCCCCGAACTGATCGGCAATGAATGAGGAGCCATAGAAGGTAATGTCATAGTCGTCCTGCTCCTCGCGACCAATCCGGTTGCTCGCCACCAACGGCATCAGGTTGGCACCGGCATGGCCTTGCTGCACACGCTGCCAATGATCGCGCGAGGTAATGTTCGGGTCATGCGGCTCGCTGCCAATCGCGGTCGGATAGAACAGAATCTCCGCACCCATCAACGCCATGCTGCGCGCGCATTCCGGGAACCACTGATCCCAGCAGATACCCACGCCGATCTTGGCATACCGGGTCTGCCAGACCTTGAAACCGGTATCGCCAGGATTGAAATAATACTTTTCGTGGTACCCGGGGCCATCCGGGATATGGCTCTTGCGATACAAACCCAGATTGCTGCCGTCGGCATCGATGATCACAATACTGTTGAAGCGCGCACGCCCGGCCAGTTCGAAAAAGCTGATCGGCAATACCACTTGCAGCTCTTTGGCCAAGGCCTTGAAGTGCGCAATCGCCGGATTCTGGTCGATCGTGGTGGCCAGTTGCAGATACTCAGCATTGGGTTTCTGACAGAAGTAGGGGGTTTCAAACAACTCCTGAATCAAAATGATCTGCGCGCCTTTGCCCGCAGCTTCGCGGACCAGCTTTTCGGCTTTATCAATATTGGCCTGGCGATCCCAAGAACAGCTCATCTGGGTAGCGGCAACAGTTACAAGACGACTCATATCTCTCTCCTGCACAACAAATAATAGGCTGCCGGACAAGCCCGGCGGACAACAAAAAATACTGTCTAAACGGCATCTACTCTGATCACGTAGCGCCACATTGGCGCGCAGCTCTCACGTTCAATCATCGCGCGTCGCGTATGCCATACCATAACAGGGCCAGCGCCCGAATGGCGGTTTGCAGCGCTGTTCCCTGCGGCACTGGCCTATGTTTGAGCCGTGCAAACAGATCAAAGCCCTGCTGCTGACCCATCACCGCATCAGCCATGAGCTTACCCGCCAGCCCGGCTAATGCGACACCCTGGCCAGAATAGCCCTGGGTAAAAAATACCCTATCACCGAGCCGGCCGAAATGCGGGGCCTTACTGGCGGTCATGGCTACCTGGCCGCCCCAGAGGTATTCGAAATCCGCTTGCGCCAGCGCCGGAAACACTTGCGTCATGCGCTGCCGCATGGTCTGGCGCAAGGCTTCGGGGCGGGCGTCCCGGGCGCTGGCGCGCCCACCGAACAGCAAGCGGCCATCGGCGCTTAGCCGGTAGTAGTCGATCAGAGTATTCATATCGCATACCGCTGCGCGCGAAGGAATCAGCTGATCAGCCAGTTCGCCCAATGGCGCTGTCGCGCCAACATAACTGCCAATCGGCATAAAGCGGCGTTGATGCCAGGGCAGCAACTGGCCTATATAAGCATTGCCGGCAAGCAGCAGATGATCGGCTCTGACATGCCCCTGATCGGTATGCACGGTCACGCCGGTGCTGTCCTGTTGGTAGCTCAGCACCGGCGAATGTTCAAACAGCGTTGCGCCATGCTCTTCAGCCGCCAGTGCCAATCCCAATACATATTTCAGCGGATGCAGGTCGCCGCCGCCCATGTCCATGACGCCGGCCTGATAGTCGGCATTGAGCAGACCCTGCAAGCTGTCCCGATCATGAAAGGCCAGTTGGTCGTAGCCTAGCTCTTCCAGGCTCGCCTGCCAGGCTTTCAACTCAGGCACATGCCTCGGTTTGTTGGCGACGAGCAAAATGCCCTGTTTGAGTTCGCACTCAATCGCATATTCCGCTACGCGTTTACGCAATAACTCCACGCCGGCGAGGCTCAACTGCCAGAGTTCTCGGGCCTGTTCGGCGCCGAGTTGTTTTTCCAGTGCAGCCTGATCCGCTGCCAATCCGGGGTTAATCTGCCCGCCGTTGCGCCCAGAACATCCCCAGCCCACGTGTTCTGCTTCAATCAGCGATACTGTTCTCCCCGCTTTTGCCAGCTCGAGTGCGGCCGATACGCCGGTGAATCCGCCGCCGACCACACAGACGTCCACGCGGTGTTCGCCCTGCAATGTCGAGCGGGTTTTTTGTGGGGGAATGCTGGAATGGTACCAGGAGTCGTGTTCTGTCATTTTCTACACCGTGCCTTTTTGATTCTGCTTCGGCGTGCAGCCGCGCCACTTCCGTTGGCCCTGCCTGGACACGCTCGGCGCCCTCCCTGGGCGCTCGGCATCGCACATCCCTGTGCTCTGACGGTCCAGGCAGGGCCACCGGAAGCGTCGCACCTAAATCACTGTGCATGCTGAAAAAATCACCAACCCAGGTTTTCGAGCTGCCACACCTACGCATATGGTCTTGGCGTCGGCTGCCCTATGCGTGACCGTCAGAGCACATGGATGTGCGATGCCGAGCGCCCAGGGAGGGCAGCGAGCGTGTCGCGCATAGGGCAGCCGACGCCAAGACCCAGCACGGAGCCAGACCAAAACAAAAACAAACACCAAAACCAAATCAAGACCGACCAACAACCCCCACACAACAAAATCCCGCCACAAGGACGGGACTATGTATTACAGAGCCAAGGTCAGACAGTATGCAAATACCACATATATTCCAGATCCGAGATAGTCCGCTCGAACTCCTCCTGCTCGCTCTCCTTGCACAGCACAAACACGTCCAGATACTCCTCGCCAATGTACTCTTTCATGACGGCAGAGTTTTCCAGCGCACGCAGTGCATCACGCAGGTTGGTAGGCAGGGACGCCTCGTGCTGATCGTAGGCGTTGCCCTCGGTCATCTCCGGCGGCTCGATCTTGTTGCTGATGCCGTAGTGAATTGCCGAAAGCAACGCAGCCATCAACAGGTACGGGTTGGCATCGGCGCCAGCCAAGCGATGCTCGATACGCATCGATTCCGGATCACCGCCTGGCACGCGAACGGCCACAGTGCGGTTATCAATGCCCCAGGTCGGCGCGCAGGGCACAAAGAAGCTCGGGCTGAAACGACGGTAAGAGTTCACGTTCGGGCAGAGAAAGGCCATATATTCCGGCAACGTCTGCAACAGACCGCCAATCGCCCAACGCAGCGTATCGCTTAAAGTACCGTCGGCATTCGGCGCAAAAACGTTAACACCCAGCTCGTCGACCAGACTGATATGCACGTGCATGCCATTGCCGGCCTGATCGTAATAAGGCTTGGCCATGAAGGTGGTGTCCATTTCATGGTCGTAGGCGACGTTCTTGATCACGCGCTTGAGTAATACGTTGTGATCACAGGCAACCACCGGATCGTCCACGTGGTGCAGGTTGACCTCGAACTGACCGGGTGCTGATTCCGCTACAATGGCGTCTGCGGGGATGTCCTGCTCGTGGGCAGCCTCGATGACGTCCTGGAGGAATTCAGCGTACTCATCCAGGTCATCCATGGAATAGACCTGAACGGAGTTCGGACGCTTGCCAGACATTGGCGAGCGTGGTGGTTGCGGGCGACCAGTGATGTTCTCCTGATCGATCAGGTAAAACTCCAATTCGAAAGCCGAGACCGGCGTCAGCCCCAACTCGCTAAAGCGTTTAACGATACGTTGCAGTACATAACGCGGATCGGCAAAAAATGGCGTTTTGCGGTCCAGTTCGTACATGGTCATTAATAGCTGACCTGTTGGACGCTTCTGCCAAGGTTCGACGCACAGAGTACCGGGGATGGGCAGGCAGACCCGGTCCGCGTCGCCGATTTCCAGACCCAGACCGGTTTCTTCCACCGTGGTGCCCTGGATATTCAAGGCGAAGATGGAGGCCGGGAGAGCAATACCTTTTTCGTAGGCTTTCAAAAGGGCCGAACGGTCGATACGCTTGCCACGTACGATGCCGTTCATATCTGCAATCAGCAGATCAATGAAGTGGATTTCCGGATGCTCGGCCAGAAAGGCCTCCGCTTCCTGGACACTGACGGGTTCAGCGATGGCTGCCGCAGTATCCGCTCCGGTTAGGGATGGCATGAGATGTCACCTGTTGTTTGTAAAATATATCAATCACGTTGGCACTAGGAACAGAGTAAATCCGAAAGGCCATGATGAGTCAATAGAATCAAGATTGCACAAATGCAGTGCAGCGCGCACCAAATAGGGCCGTAGAGCGGGCTTAGAGGCATTTCCAGCAGCCCTATCAGCCTGGCGATTTTGGCTTTTGTGTAAAGTATTTTTTGTTGCTATTGTATAAAAAATTGAACAACATCGAATTCATGTACGTTATTCACTACAGGCTTTGACTCATGTCCGTCGTCCGAAAGCCCCTGATTGGCATTACCTGCTGCACCGATCAGTTGGGTCTGCACCCTTTCCATATAGTAGGTGAAAAATACATCCTTGGCGTCGTCGATGGCGCAGGGGGTTTGCCGCTGCTGATTCCCGCCCTGGGTGAGCAGATTGGCTTCGAGCAGTTGCTTGATACCCTCGACGGCATCATGTTCACCGGCTCGCCGTCGAATGTGGAGCCGCATCATTATAATGGCCAACCCAGCGCCGAAGGCACCCGTCACGACGCCAAGCGCGACGCCACCACCCTGCCTTTGATTAAAGCCGCGATAGACCGGGGCGTCCCGGTGCTGTGCATTTGTCGTGGCTTCCAGGAAATGAATGTCGCCTTTGGCGGCACCCTGCACCAGCGTCTGTATGAAGTGGGCGGCTTTATCGAACACCGCGAAAACAAGGAGCATCCTGTCGAGCAACAATATGGCCTGTCGCATGAAGTCCATATTGAGCCAGGGGGTCTACTCTATGAACTGTCAGGCCGCAACTCGGCACAGGTCAATTCCCTGCACACCCAGGGCGTCGACCAGTTGGCACCCGGCTTGCGGCCTGAAGCAACAGCTCCAGATGGGTTGGTCGAGGCATTCTCGGTCAGCCAGGCAAGCAATTTCGCGCTGGGCGTGCAATGGCATCCGGAATGGAAGGTAAAGGAAAACGCCTTCTATCTGTCGATCTTCAAGGCGTTTGGTGACGCCTGCCGGGCACGTTCAAACAGGCATTCCTGAGGGATTTATGAACAAGATTGAAGCGTGGCTTAAAGAGAACAAGATTACCGAAGTAGAATGCATGGTCAGCGATCTGACCGGTATCGCCCGGGGCAAAATCGCCCCCACCATGAAATTTATATCCGAGAAGGGCATGCGTCTGCCCGAAAGTATTCTGCTGCAATCGGTGACCGGCGATTACGTCGAAGACGACATCTATTACGACCTGCTCGACCCGGCCGATATCGACATGATCTGTAAGCCGGATGACAGCGCTGTCTATCTGGTGCCATGGGCTTTGGAGCCGACGGCGCAGATCATTCATGACTGCTACGACAAGGCCGGCGAGCCAATTGAAATGTCGCCACGCAACATTCTCAAAAAGATCCTCAAGATGTATGCCGACAAGGGCTGGCAGCCCCTGGTTGCGCCTGAGATGGAATTTTATCTGACCAAGCGCAATGAAGATCCAGATCTGCCGCTGCAACCACCGGTGGGCCGGTCGGGCCGCCAGGAGACCGGCCGCCAGTCGTTCTCGATCGATGCCGCCAACGAATTTGATCCGCTGTTTGAAGATATGTACGACTGGTGCGAGGCGCAGGGCCTGGATCTGGATACGCTGATCCACGAAGAGGGCACCGCGCAGATGGAAATCAACTTCCGTCACGGCGACCCGCTGCATTTGGCTGACCAGATTCTGGTGTTCAAGCGCACCATGCGCGAGGCCGCGCTCAAGCACGATATGACCGCGACCTTTATGGCCAAGCCGATCACCAA
This sequence comes from Halopseudomonas pelagia, assembly GCF_009497895.1. Lineage (NCBI taxonomy): Bacteria > Pseudomonadati > Pseudomonadota > Gammaproteobacteria > Pseudomonadales > Pseudomonadaceae > Halopseudomonas > Halopseudomonas pelagia. Next base: position 4,522,846 of record NZ_CP033116.1, read on the forward strand.
CGAGCCTGGCAGCGCCATGCACTTGCACCAGAGCATCGTCGATCGCAAGACCGGGCAGAACATATTCTCCAATGAAGATGGGAGCATGAGCGAGCTGTTCCTGCATCATATCGGCGGCTTGCAGCGTTACATCCCTGAGGTGCTGCCGCTGTTCGCGCCAAACGTGAACTCCTTCCGCCGCTTCCTGCCGGACACTTCCGCGCCAGTAAACGTCGAATGGGGCGAAGAGAACCGCACCGCCGGCTTGCGTGTGCCCGACTCTACGCCGCAGAACCGCCGTGTGGAAAACCGCCTGCCCGGCGCCGATGCCAACCCTTACATCGCCATTGCCGCGAGTTTGCTCTGCGGCTATCTGGGCATGGTCGGCAGAATGGAGCCATCGGCACCCGTCAAGGGTCGTGCCTATGAGCGCCGCAACCTGCGTCTGCCGCTGACCCTCGAATCGGCGCTGGAGCGTATGGAGCAATGTGCTGACGTGGAAGCGGTACTCGGCAGCAAGTTCTGCCGTGGCTACGTCGCCGTCAAACGCGTTGAGCACGAGAATTACAAGCGCGTGATCAGCTCCTGGGAGCGCGAGTTCCTGCTGCTAAGCGTCTGATTAAGCGTTATCAAAGTGCGCCCGGGCCGGGCGCCTTCGACATTGACATCGGCATGCGGAGCCCAGGCATGCCGAAGGCAAGGAGTATCGAATGAGCAACGAAACCCATTACAGCACTGCCCAACTGCAAGCCATGGATGCAGCGCATTACCTGCACCCGTTCACCGATCACAAGGAACTGGGCGAGCGCGGCACACGTATTATCGAGCGCGCCCAGGGCGTGTATCTGTGGGACAGCGAAGGCAACCAGATACTCGACGGCATGGCTGGATTGTGGTGCGTGAGTATCGGCTATGGCCGCACCGAGTTGGCCGATGCTGCCTATAAGCAAATGCTTGAGCTGCCCTATTACAACAGCTTTTTCCAGTGCGCAAACCCACCTGCGGTCAAGCTGGCCACGGCCATCGCCGAAATCGCCCCGGCGCACATGAACCATGTATTTTTCACCGGTTCAGGCTCTGAGGCCAACGACACCGTACTGCGCATGGTCCGCCGCTACTGGGATCTGCAGGGCAAGCCGACCAAGAAAACCATTATCGGCCGCGTCAACGGCTACCACGGTTCTACCGTCGCGGGCGCCAGCCTGGGCGGCATGTCGGTCATGCATGAACAGGGTGATCTACCCATCCCCGGTATTGTGCATATTCCGCAGCCCTACTGGTTCGGTGAGGGAGGCGACATGAGCCCGGATGAATTTGGTATCTGGGCCGCGCAGCAACTGGAGGCAAAAATCCAGGAGCTGGGTGAGGATCAGGTCGCCGCCTTTATCGCCGAACCCATCCAGGGCGCGGGCGGGGTGATCATCCCACCGGATACCTACTGGCCGGAGATCAAACGCATTCTGGCCAGATACGACATTCTGCTGGTCATGGACGAAGTGATCTGCGGCTTTGGCCGTACGGGCGAATGGTTCGGTAGCCAGTATTACGACCTCAAACCCGACCTGATGCCGATTGCCAAGGGCATGACCTCAGGTTACCTGCCCATGGGTGGCGTTATCGTTGGCGAACGGGTGGCCAAGGCCTTGATCGATCAGGGCGGGGAATTTTTCCACGGCTACACTTACTCAGGCCACCCGGTTGCGGCCGCAGTGGGTCTGGAAAATCTGCGAATACTGCGCGACGAGAAAATCGTCGAGTATGTAAAGCAGGAAGCGGCACCGTATTTGCAAAGCAGAATAGCCCAACTGGCGGAACATCGTCTGGTGGGTGAAGTACGCGGTGTAGGCCTGCTCGGCGCCATCGAGCTGGTCAGCGACAAAGCCACGCGTGCACGCTTTGCCGAAAAAGGCGCGGCTGGTTCGATCTGCCGCGACATGTGTGTCCGCAACGGGCTGGTGATGCGCGCGGTAGGTGACACCATGATCATGTCTCCGCCTCTGGTTATCACCACGGCGGAGATCGATGAGATGGTGAGCAAGATCTGGCGTTGTCTGGATCTGACGGCTGAGCAACTGGGCGTGTAAACAAGCCTGAGGCAGGGCCTGGCCTGGCACCGCGTTATGAAAACAAATGGAGAAGTGATCATGATCAAACCGCTTGGCAAGACCTTGCTGGCCGCGGCCTGCAGTGTAGCTCTCAGCACTTTCGCCTTCAGCGCCGCTGTGCAGGCTGAAGGCACGGTGAACGTGTACAACTGGTCCGACTATATCGCCGAAGACACCATCGCCAATTTCGAGAAAGAAACCGGCATCAAAGTGACTTACGACGTGTTCGACAGTAACGAAGTGCTGGAAGCCAAGTTGCTGTCCGGCAGTTCCGGATTCGACATAGTCGTGCCGTCCAACCAGTTTCTGGGTAAGCAGATCAAGGCTGGCGCATTCATGCCGCTGGATCGCAGCAAGCTGGAAAACTGGGACAACCTCGATCCCACGCTGCTCAAGGCGCTGGAGAACAACGACCCCGGCAACAAGTACGCCTTCCCCTACCTGTGGGGCACCACCGGTATCGGCTACAACGAGGCCAAGGTCAAAGCCGTTCTGGGTGAGGATGCGCCAGTCAACTCCTGGGATCTGGTTTTCAAGCCGGAGAATATCGAAAAACTCGCCTCCTGCGGCGTAGCCTTTCTCGACGCCCCGGCTGAAATCATTCCCTCGGCATTGTTCTATGCCGGCCTGAATCCCAACAGCACCAATGCCGATGACTACGCCAAGGCCGAAGAGTTGATGATGAGCATTCGCCCGCACATCACCTACTTCCACTCCTCGAAGTTCATCACGGATCTGGCCAATGGCAATATTTGCGTCGCAGTCGGCTGGTCCGGCGACATCCTGCAGGCCGCTGCGCGGGCTGAGGAAGCCGAGAATGGTGAAGTGGTCAAATACGCCATTCCCAAGGAAGGTGCAGCCATGTGGTTCGACATGATGGTCATGCCCGTGGATGCCAAGAATGTCGATAATGCCTACGCCTTTCTCGACTATATTCTGCGCCCGGATGTCATTGCCGACGTCAGTAACTATGTTGCTTACGCCAACGGCAACAAGGCCTCGCTGCCGATGATCGATGAAAGCGTACTGAATGATCCGGGCGTCTATCCGAGCGATGAAACCTTGAATAAACTCTTCACGCTGGCCGAGTTGCCGGCGAATATCGAGCGGGTACGCACCCGTGCCTGGACGCGCATCAAGTCCGGACGCTGATAACGAAAACAACGGTAATCTGAACCGGCCGGCGCAATGAGGCACCGGCCAACAGCAAAAAAACAGACCAGGCCCATACCGGGCTGGAGTCTGCAAGAGGAGAAGTCATGAAGGTTCCAGTGAAAATGCCCATAAAAATGACACTGCTGGCTCTCGCTACCGCAGGTTTGTTCAGCACTGCGGTCAGCGCCCAGGACGCCGGCGAACTGAAGATATTCAACTGGTCGGATTACATTGCCGAAGACACCATTGATAACTTCAAAGAGGAAACCGGCATCGCCGTTACCTATGACGTTTATGATTCCAATGAAGTGCTGGATGCCCGGTTGCTGACAGGGCAGTCTGGTTTCGATGTCGTGGTACCGTCCAACCATTTTCTCACCAAGCAGATCCAGGCCGGTGTTTATCAGGAGCTGGACCACGACAAGCTGCCCAACATGAAGAACCTTGACCCGAAGCTGCTCGCCCAGCTTGACGCCGTAGGTCTTGGCAGCAAGTACGCGATCCCCTACATGTGGGGCACCAACGGGATCGGCTATAACGTCGACAAGGTCAAAGCCATTCTCGGCGACGATGCCCCGATCGATTCATGGGACCTGGTGTTCGATCCGGAAATAGCCAGCAAGCTCTCCAGTTGCGGTATCTCGATGCTGGATTCGGGCGACGATATGGTGACATCCGCCCTCGGTTACCTGGGTCTGGACCCGAACAGCACCGACCCCGAAGACCTGAAGAAGGCTGAAGAGCTGCTGATGAGCGTGCGTAGCTCAGTCCGCTACTTTCACTCATCGCGTTACATCAGCGACCTGGCCAATGGCGACATTTGCGTAGCGGTCGGCTTCTCCGGTGATGTGTTCCAGGCGGCGGATCGGGCAGACGAAGCTGAAAACGGCGTCAACATCGGCTACTCCATCCCCAAGGAAGGCACCCAACTCTGGTTCGACATGATGGCCATCCCCAAAGATGCGCCCAATGCTGACAACGCGCATACCTTTATCAACTACATCCTGCGCCCGGAAGTGGTTGCGCCGATCACCGACTATGTCGCTTATGCCAACCCCAACAAGGCTGCGAACGAGTTGATTGATGAGGAGATCCTCAACGATCCTGCGATCTATCCCACCGAAGAAGTGATGGACAAGTTGTTCATTGCCGAACCACGGCCCCTGGCAGCCCAGCGCATCGTTACCCGTTCCTGGAACCGGATCAAATCCGGGCAGTAATCGACAGGGGCTGCCACGGCAGCCCCTGTTTCAGCTATATCCCGAATTGACCGGCCCATGCCTTGATTATTGCGTGGGCCCATTACTCGTAGTTGCGGAGAAGATTATGGTGGGAGCAGCAGGTGCCATGAAACAGGCCATGGCCAAGGCAAAACCGGACGAGTTCGTGCGCATTGACCGCGTCAGCAAGCGCTTTGACGGTGCCCTGGCGGTGGATGATGTCAGTCTCAGCATTAACCGTGGCGAAATCTTTGCGCTGCTCGGCGGCTCCGGCTCCGGCAAATCCACTCTGCTGCGTATTCTGGCGGGCTTTGAGCGGCCCTCCGAAGGCCGTGTATTTCTTGATGGCCAGGATATTACCGATTTGCCGCCCTACGAGCGGCCGATCAACATGATGTTCCAGTCCTATGCATTGTTCCCGCATATGAGCGTCGAGCAGAACATCGCGTTCGGCCTCAAGCAAGACAAACTGAGCAAGGCCGAGGTCAATGCCCGCGTAGAAGAAATGCTCAAGCTGGTGCATATGACCGAGTACGCCAAGCGCAAACCCAACCAGCTGTCCGGCGGTCAACGTCAGCGCGTCGCGCTCGCTCGCTCACTGGCGAAAAGCCCCAAGGTTCTGCTGCTTGATGAACCCATGGGCGCACTGGACAAGAAACTGCGCTCGCAGATGCAGCTGGAACTGGTAGAGATCATCGAACGCGTGGGCGTGACCTGCATCATGGTCACCCACGACCAGGAAGAGGCCATGACCATGGCCCAACGCATCGCCATCATGCACCAGGGCTGGATCGCCCAGGTCGGCTCACCGATGGATATCTACGAAAGCCCGGCCAGCCGTCACGTTGCCGAATTTATCGGCAGCGTCAACATCTTTGAAGGCGAGTTGGTCGCGGATATGGAAGACCACGCGATCATCGAATGTGACGAACTTGATCGGCCGATCTATATCGGCCACGGCATTACCACTCGCGCGCAGGAAAAGAAAATTACCTATGCGCTGCGCCCAGAGAAAGTCTGGGTAAGCACCGAGATGCCTGAACAGCAATACAACTGGGCGCATGGCACTATCCACGATATCGCCTACCTGGGCGGCCACTCGGTGTTTTATATCAAGCTGGAAAGCGGCCATCTGGTGCAGACCTTTTTCGCCAACTCGGAACGCCGGCTGCCGCGCATGACCTGGGAAGACAAGGTCTACATCAGCTGGGACGATGACGCAGGAGTGATACTGCACTCATGAACAAGCTGATCTCTCGCATACTCCCAAGCGGACGCTTCTGGGTTATCAGCGTCCCGTATCTGTGGCTGTTTCTGTTTTTCCTGCTGCCCTTCGCCATCGTGCTGAAGATCAGTTTTTCCGAAGCCGCCATAGCCATTCCGCCCTACAAGCCCCTGTTCGATTACGTCGAGCAGTCGCTGAATGTGGTGGTGAATCTCGGCAACTATATTTTCCTCACCCAGGACTCGCTGTACCTTGCAGCTTATCTGGGCTCGTTGAAGGTAGCGCTGATATCCACCGTGATTTGCCTGTTGCTGGGTTACCCCATGGCGCTGGCCATTGCCCGCGCACCCCGGGAGAAACAGCTGGTTTATCTGCTACTGGTAATGATGCCCACCTGGACGGCGATCCTGATCCGCGTCTACGCCTGGATGGGCATTCTCAGCAGTAATGGCCTGCTGAATAACCTGTTGATGTCGATCGGCGTGATCAGCTCGCCGCTGCAGATCCTCAACACCAATATTGCGGTGTATATCGGCGTGGTTTATGCCTACCTGCCGTTTATGGTGTTGCCGCTGTATGCCAATCTGGTCAAGCATGATGAAACCCTGCTGGAGGCGGCGATGGACCTGGGCGCGTCAAAGCTGAGCGCGTTCTGGAAGATCACTGTGCCGCTGTCCAAGACCGGCATCATTGCCGGCTCGATGCTGGTATTTATTCCGGTGGTGGGGGAGTTCGTGATTCCCGAGCTGCTCGGCGGACCGGAAACGCTGATGATCGGCAAGATACTGTGGCAGGAGTTCTTCAACAATCGTGACTGGCCGGTTGCCTCGGCACTTGCCATCGTGATGCTGGCGATTCTGCTGATACCCATCATCCTGTTTCACTACAACCAGTCCAGAGCGATGGAGAAGAACGCATGAAAAATCGTTTCGCTTTCTCCACCATCATGCTCTGGGTCGGCCTGGCGTTTATCTACATTCCCATGGTCATCCTGGTCATCTACTCGTTCAACGCCTCGCGCCTGGTGACGGTCTGGGGCGGCTGGTCAGTCCACTGGTATGTCGGCCTGCTGGACAACACGCAACTTATGAACGCCGTCAAACGCAGCTTGCAGATAGCCCTCTACACCGCCTGCGCCGCGGTTGCGCTAGGTACCCTGGCGGCTTTTGTGATGACGCGGATCAAACGCTTCCGTGGCCGTACGCTGTTTTCCGGTTTGGTGACGGCGCCCCTGGTCATGCCTGAGGTAATTACCGGTCTGTCCTTGCTGCTGTTGTTCGTGGCCATGGCGCAGTTGATCGGCTGGCCCGCAGAGCGCGGCGTGATGACCATCTGGATAGCCCACACGACCTTCTGTACGGCCTATGTCGCGATTGTCGTCAGTGGCCGTTTGGGCGAGCTGGACCAGTCGATTGAAGAGGCGGCCATGGACCTTGGCGCGCCGCCGTGGAAAACCTTCCTGCTGATCACCGTGCCGATGATCGCGCCGTCGATTGCCGCCGGTTGGTTGTTGTCCTTCACGTTGTCGCTGGATGATCTGGTACTCGCCAGCTTCGTCTCCGGCCCGGGCGCTACCACGCTGCCAATGGAAGTTTTCTCCGCCGTACGTTTGGGCGTCAAACCGGAGATCAATGCGATCGCCAGTGTGATCCTGCTGGCCGTTGCACTGTTTACGCTGCTGGCCTGGTTCCTGGTGCGCAGCGCCGACAAGCGCAGCCGCATGCCACCGCCGGAAGATGACAAGCACATCACCTGGCAGGCGGCGATCAACAGCCGCAAACATTCCTAACGCACCAAGCAGGAACAAAAGGCGCCAATGGCGCCTTTTGTTTGCCTGCAGTTTGCCTTTTTTCACGTTGTGGCCGCGCTTGGCAGGGCGCTGCCAATAGGTTAATCTGAATATGAATGAACGTTCATTTTATTAATGGCGTCATGCAGCCAGGGCGCTTAGCTTCATAAGATGCCCATTCAATTACCTGAAGTATGTACAGCCGAGGAATACCGGATAAACTAGGCGAATGAATACTCATTCGAACACTGCAAAAATCATTCGGCCCCGGATCAAGGACAAGCGCAGCGCCATATTACAGGCCGCGCTGAAAGTCTTCGCCGAGGGCGGCGTCAACGGCGTTCCGATGCCGGCACTGGCTGAACAGGCTGGCGTCGGCACGGGCACCATTTACCGATACTTCAGCAGCAAGGAAGCCTTGGTCAATGAGCTGTTCAGGGAGGAGAAGCTTGGTCTTAATCGACGCCTCTACTCGAATCTGGACAAGAGCCTGACGCCTTACGAGAAATTTGCGCTGGTGTGGCAGAGAATGGTGCTTTACACCCGTGAAGCGCCCGCGTCTTACCGTTTTATGGAACTGCAGGATCATCGCCCTTATCTGGACGATGAAAGCCGCACCCTGGATCGCGAGACCAGAGCACCGCTTCTCGAACACTACCGCTTGTTGCAGAAGCAGGGCGTGTACCGCAAAGATATCCGCGCCGAGGTATTGATGGCGCTGATCTGGGGTGCCTTTGTCAATCTGATCAAGGCCGAACGCGATGGCCTGATCAGCCTCGATCAGACTGACATCGATGCCGCACGTGACGCTTGCTGGAGCCTGTGTACCGGTTGAGCCTTGCTGTACCACAACCAGCTATAACGTGGAGACAAGCAATGAGCACAACTAAGAAGACCTTTCTGGGCGCCGTCCTGACGGCGGCAATGAGCACCGGCGCCAATGCCGGTGATCTGGAGCAACGCTGGCTGGAAATGATTGCCAGTGGTGAGGCCTACCCCGCCGAAACCCTGCTGCCCCTGTTTGAGCAATTGCAGCCGGTGGATACCGAGTTCATGCTCGGCACCTGGAAAGGGGGCAAGTTTGACGGCGGCGCAGAGCCAGACCCGATCAACTGGTACGGCAAACGTTTCAACTCCACCACCGATGTCGAACCACTGCTGGTATTGGATGCCGATGGCAAGGTGCAGACCTTCGACAAGCTTGGCGGCGCGCAGATGCGCGAGATCAAATACAACGGCGTTACCTCCGCCGCACTGATTTACGACAGCCAACCGATCATGGACTACTTTCGCAAGGTCAATGACGACGTTGTCATCGGTCTGGGCGACATCAAAGGCAAACCCACCGACTTCGTGTTTCATCTGACCCGCCAATAAGCCGGCAAATCAGGTTAGGATAAGCCTTGAATCTCACCGGCCACAGGTTGGCCGGTGTTACGCAATGCATCCGATGGAGAAACAAACGTGTCCAGCCTGGTCCCTGCCATTGATCCCGATGGCCTGCTCGAGTACTCCGTGGTTTTTACCGATCGCTCGCTGAATCACATGTCCGGCACTTTTCAGCAGGTCATGCGCGATATTTCCACCACCCTGAAAGACGTATACCAGGCGGCCGCTGTGGCTGTTGTCCCTGGTGGCGGAACCTATGGCATGGAAGCGGTAGCCCGGCAATTTGCCCAGGATCAGCGTTGCATGGTGATTCGTAACGGCTGGTTCAGCTATCGCTGGTCGCAGATCTTTGAGATGGGCCGTCTGCCCGCCGAAGAGATCGTACTCAAGGCACGCCAGACCTCCACTGACGAGCAAGCTCCCTTTGCGCCAGTACCGATTGATGAAGTGGTGGCCAGCATTCGCCAGCACAGACCCAGCCTGGTGTTTGCGCCGCATGTGGAAACCGCTGCCGGCATCCTGTTACCGGATGACTACCTGCGCGCTGTGGCTGATGCGGTGCATGAGGTTGGCGGCTTGTTCGTACTCGACTGTATCGCCTCCGGCACCGTCTGGGTCGATATGCAGGCCTGTGGCGTCGATGTGCTGATCAGCGCGCCACAGAAAGGCTGGAGCGCGTCGCCGTGCAGCGCACTGGTGATGCTCAGCCAGCAGGCACTGAAGCGCCTGGAAGGCACTACCAGCAACAGCTTCGCCTGCGACCTGAAAAAGTGGCTGCAGATCATGCAGGCCTATGAAAATGGCGGCCATGCCTATCACGCAACCATGCCTACCGACGCGCTATTGCAGTTCCGCAATACCATGCTGGAAACCCGCGACTACGGCTTCGCCAAGGTCAAACAGGAACAGCTGGAGCTGGGCAAGGCGGTGCGGGCGTTATTCAAGGAGAAGGGTTTTGCCAGTGTTGCTGCCGAAGGCTTCGAGGCGCCCGGCGTAGTCGTCAGCTACACCAGCGATGACAGCATCCAGAATGGCAAGGCGTTCGGCGCCCAGGGCCTGCAAACCGCTGCGGGTGTGCCTTTGATGTGCGACGAACCCGCCAGCTTCAAGACCTTCAGGGTTGGGTTGTTCGGATTGGACAAACTGCACAATATCGAGCGCACTGTCAGCAACCTGCGCAAGGCGCTCGAGGCGCTCTAAGAGCGCAGCGGCAAGCTACAAGCGTCAAGCCACAAGCTAAAACCTAAATACCGTGGTTGGCTTGCAGCTTGTGGCTTGCAGCTCGCCGCTCAGGCTTTGCCGCCCGCCTGCACCATGATCTCTTCCATCTTCAGCCCGGTCAGACCATGAATGGTCTTCCACAGGTAAACCAGAATCAGCACCATCATGACCATCGACGGGATCGCAATCATCGGATAGCTGACCAGCGTCATGCGTCCCAGCTCTTCATTGAAGGCCTGGGTACCGGCCGGGCTCACGACAATCCATTTAGCCACGATATAGTTCATGATCGCCGAAAAGAAGAAGGTGCCCGCGAGGAAGTAGGTGGCCTTGAGCAGGCGCTCTTCAAAGATGTCAACCAGGCCCCGCTCGGCCAGGCGGTCATGAATCAGGTCCACGTTCAGCACATTCTTGTTGTACAAAATGGTCCGGATCAACGGGAAACGCGTGCGGGTCGAGACCAGCACCGCCAGGCCGATGGCACCAGGCACTGCAGCTTCCTTGATGGCCAACCACTGCGGGTCGAGCTTCATCAGCCCAATGCCGCCGGTAAGGAAAACACTGACCATGCCCAGCAACGCGATGAAATTGAATTTGCGGTAGCGGATCAGCTCGAACAACCCCCAGCCCAATGGGAAGGCCAGCGCCAGCATCAGCGCCTGACTGGCACCCAGATGCTCCTCGCCGCTGAGTTTCATCAGTATCACTGACGGAATCAGGATACTGACCAGCAGGTCGATCATTGGGCGTGGCTTGTGTTGGGGCTTGTTCTGCGGACTGTGCTGGGAATCGTGCGGACGGTTGTCGGTCATGGGCAATCAGCGGCGCTCTTCAGAGTGTGCGGGCATGATACACGGCCGCACCGGGCGGACTCCATCTCATCCGACCGGTAGCAGCCCGGCATCAGGCCACAGAGATGATGGTCCAGGCCAGATAACCGGTGTAAGCCACGTAAACCGCCATCAGGCAACCGCCTTCCAGCCGGTTGATACGACCCAGCCGCGCCTTGTAGGTGAAACACATCAGCAGCAGGCCCAGCGTCAGGGCAAACATCACCACCCAGTCGCGGTACAACACCACCGACTCCACGGCCATGGGTGCGATGCCAGCGGCAATACCGACGACCGCCAGCGTATTGAACAAACCCGAACCAATAACGTTGCCCAACGCCAGGTCGTGCTCATTCTTGCGAATGGCGACCAGCGCAGAGGCCAGCTCAGGGAGTGAGGTACCTACAGCAACAATGGTCAGACCGATAATCAGATCACTGACCCCCAGGCTCTGAGCGATATAGACCGCGCCCCAGACCAGTATCCGCGAGCTGACAACCAGCAATACCAAACCCACTACCAGCCAGATCAGCGCCGGCCGCAAGGGCATCGCGTTGGCCTTCAACTCCTGGTCATAATCGGACTCCAATGCGTCACCGCGGCTACGCAGGCCCTGGTATATAGACCAGCCCATCAGCACGAAGAACACGATCAGCAGCACCCAGGCATCATTCCGGCTAAGCTGCCCGTCCATCAACTGGTAGCCGGCCAGCAGCGTGATACCCAGCAGAATCGGCAGCTCCTTGCGGACCACCTGGGAATGCACGTTGATCGGGCTGATCAACGCGACCAGGCCGATAATCAGCGCGATATTGGTGATGTTCGAGCCATAGGCATTACCCAGCGCCAGGCCGGGGTTGCCCTGCGAAGCAGCCAGCGCCGAGACCACCATCTCCGGTGCGGAGGTGCCGAAACCGATAATCAGCATACCGATCAGCAGCGGCGGCATACCGAAATGGGTAGCCGTAGCGGACGCGCCGCCGACAAATTTATCTGCACTCCAGACCAACAGAACCAGACCGACGACCACCGCAGCAAATGCCAAAAGCATGATGAGCTATACCTTGAAATGTCTTGGCCGGCCATTATGGTGTAAAGCCAGCCCGAGCACTAGCGCCCTCAGCCGACTTGCTGTTGACGCTGACGCTCTTCCTCCACCAGCTCTTTCTTGGACAGCTTGCCCACCGGGGTCTTCGGCAATGCATCGCGAATTTCCATCGACTGGAGGCGCTCATGTTTGCCCAGCCGCGACTCGAGAAAAGCTTGCAGGGTGGCAAAATCAAACACCTGCGCACCGTCCTTGAGCTTGATAAACGCCTTGGGCGCCTGGCCGCGGTAAGCATCGTAGACCCCGATCACCGATACCTCTTCCACTGACGGGTGTTCGTAGATCGCCTCTTCGATGGTGCGCGGATAAACGTTGTAACCGCTGCACAGAATCATGTCCTTGGTCCGGTCAACGATATACACCCAACCATCTTCATCCATGTAGCCCACATCACCGGTGCGCAGAAAACCATCGGAGGTCATGGCTTCAGCCGTGGCGTCCGGGCGCTTCCAGTAGCCGGCCGTGACATTCGGCCCAGCGATACAGACCTCGCCCTTTTCACCGGCAAGCATCTCGCTTTCGCCGCCGTCCAACGCCACGATCTTGATTCGCGCACCAGGTACTGGCAGGCCACAGGAACCCGGGTGTGGCTCGGCTTCCTTCGGCGTAAAGGTGCCGCTGGTAGTGGTTTCAGTCATACCCCAACCCTCCCGCAGGGCGCAGCCCGCTACCTGCTGATAACGCTGTTGCACGTCCAACGGCAGGGGCGCACCACCGGAGTTGCACATTTTCAATGAGGTGAGGTCACGCTCGGCGGTCAGCGGGTGAGCCAGCAGGCCGATAAACATGGTGGGCACACCGGGGAAGGTGGTAATGCGGCTATGGTGAATTTCGTTCAACACCGTTTCTGCATCGAAACGCGGATGCAGATAAACCTCCGACGCCATGCGCAGACTGAACAGCATATTGATCATCAACGCATAGATATGAAACGGCGGCAGCACGGCCAATACCCGCTCCTGGCCCGGCTGCAGAGAACTGTCGAGCACTTCCTGCAGCTGCGCGCAGGACGTGGCCAGATTACCGTGGGTCAGCATCGCGCCCTTGGGCGCGCCAGTGGTGCCGCCGGTATATTGCAGCACGGCTAATGCCGAATCCGGGTCATCCAGCGGATAGGCCTGGTAGTCACCGGCGTTGTTCAACAGGCTGCTAAAGCGATGGCAGCGTTCACTGGACTCGAGCGCCACCGACGGGCCAAGCAGTCCCGCTTGCTGCGCCGTAACCGCGCCACAGAATTCGGTAAGCTCGCCCACTACCAGCGATTGCAGCCGCGTGGTTTCCAGCAGGGTGAGCATTTTCGGGTAGAACGCGGCGAGATCCAGGGTGACCATGATATCGGTCTGGCTGTCTTCAATCTTGTGCGCCAGGGTGCGCTCGGCATCCAGCGGCGAGTAGTTGACCACCGTGCCGCCGGCGCGTAGTACGCCAAGAAAGGTAATAAAATAGTGCGGGCAGTTGGGTAGATAAATACCCACATGCACTCCAGGCCCAACGCCCAGCTGTTGCAGGCCATAGGCAAAACGGTTGACCAGCTCATCCAGCTGGCGATAGTTGATCTTGTGACCGAGGAAGTCGATCGCCGGGTTGTCTGGGAACTCGGCCACGGCCATATCCAGCAGCTCATACACCGGACGAGATTCTAGCTCCGCATCCCAGCGAACGGTGTCAGGGTAAGATTTTAACCAGCGCAGTTCAGCGTTCAAAACGAGCCTCCAGTAAGAGCCTGTTGTTCTTATATAGTGTTATCCAGCGCCTGAAATTAGCGCGCCGCTGTCTCGCCGAGAAGACAAATCAACCGCATATATATCAAGTCATACTCTTTGGCAGCTTTGACAACAGTCTTTTACCCATCAGCCTCTTGCTAGGCACCAACCCCACAGGCTATACAGAGCAGCTACAAACAATAACTCCTGCCGAGACTTTTATGCGCAAGCGCCTGATTCCTGTACTGATTATTATGGTCGGCATTATCGGCTTCGTGGTGCTAAAGGCGACGCGCGACGTACCCGACCCGGTTAGCCCACAGGAGCGCAGCTGGCGGGTCGATGTGATGGAGATCCAGCCCGATGCCCTGCAACCCAGTCTGACCTTGTATGGGCAGCTGGAATCGCCTCGGCGCTTTACCGTGGTCGCGCCCATGGCCGGACGTATTGGTGAGCTTCCGGTGCGCGATGGTCAGCAGGTAGAGCAGGGTAACCTGCTAGTGGCGCTGGATGAGGATGACATCCTGCCCCGGGTGAAACAGGCCGAGGCCGATCTTGCCGATGCCCAGGCGCAGCTGCTCAGCGAACAGCTGAATCACCGTAATGATCAACAAGCCCTGGCGCTGGAAAAACGCATCCTTGCCAACGCCGAGACCAGTTTCAAACGTACCGAACAGCTGGTAGGTCGCGAACTGGTATCGCGCGCAGAATTGGACAATGCCCAGGACATCGTCGAGCGCGCGGCGCTGACCGTAGCCACCCGTCGGCGCAGTATCGATAGTCACGATTCGCGTCTGGCCGCACTGCAGGCCCGCGCCGAACGCGCGGAAGCGGCGTTGGAAAGCATGCAACGCGACGCCGAACGCAGTCGTTTCATGGCGCCCTTTGCCGGCGTGGTTGGTAGCGTGCAAGTGGCGGAAGGTGACCAGGTCAACGCCAATGCCGCATTGTTCGACTTCTACCCGGTCGAGGGCATGGAGCTGCGCGCCAGCCTGCCGCAGATTCATGCGCCGGAATTTATTCGCGCCCTGGCTGCTGGGCAACAACTGGTAGCGCACACACTGGAGACTCGCAGCCCGCTGAGCATGACGCTGCAACGTATTGCCGGCCAGGCAGATGCCAGCGGCGTGGAGGCGTTGTTTACACTGGATCAGCCGGTAGCAGGACTGCGCGTGGGCAATCTGCTGGCGATCAGCGTGCCCAAGCCGGTCAGTGAAAACAGCGTAGCGCTGCCCTACAGCGCGCTCTATGGCAATAACACCGTGTATGCCCTGGTGGATGGGAGGATGTCGCGGATTGAAGTCGAGCGTGTGGGCGAAACCCGCCAGGAAGGTGGTCAGCGCTGGATCCTGGTGCAGTCGGAGGAACTCAAGGCCGGCATGCGCATCATCACCACGCACCTGCCCAACGCGCTGCAGGGTCTGCGGGTTGAGACCGCTGAAGGCGACGCCGTGGGGACCGCCCCGGAGAGCATGACGGAGCGCGCAGAATGACCCAGTCCGCGACGCCGGTAGGGTTTTTCGTTCGCCACAAGGTCGCGGCCAATCTGGTCATGCTGGTCATGTTGCTCGGCGGCGTGCTCGGCCTGATGCGCATGAATATCCAGTTCTTCCCGACCTTTGCATTGGATTTCGTCACCGTGCGGGTGATCTGGAGCGGCGCAGCGGCGGAAGATATCGAACAGGCCATTACCCAACCGCTGGAACAGCGTTTGCGCAGCCTGGAAGGGCTGAAGTCGATGACCTCCACGTCGGCCCAGGGCGTCTCCAATATCACCCTGGAGTTTGTCGAAGGGACCGATGCCATCATTGCGCTGGACGATGCGCGGCAGCGGGTGGACGAATTTCGCAACCTGCCTGCCGATGCCGAGCGCCCCGAGGTGATTCGCGTAGCACGCTTTGATCCGATCGCCACCCTGGTGATCTACGGCCCCTATGCTGACCACGAGCTGCGAGCGCTGGCCTACCGTTATGAACGCGACCTGCTCAGCCGCGGCATTGACCGCATCGATATCCGCGGCTTGCCCTCTCAGCAGATCAGCATCGAGGTGCCCAACAGCCAGCTGCAGCAACTGGGCATGTCCCTGGATCAGGTAGCCGAACGGGTGGCTGCGGAATCCAGCGATCTACCCGCCGGCCTGGCTGGCGAGGCGGACTCCGCTCGCGAATTGCGCGCCGTGGAACAGCGCCGTAACCCGGAAGAGTTTGCCGATCTGCCGCTGCAGCCTGGCGGAGCTGATTATGTGCGGCTTGGCGATGTGGCCGACATCCGCCAGGAGCCGATGCGCAACCAGTTGCAACTGCGGCACAAGAATTATCCTGCGGTCGAGCTGTTGCTGCAGCGCGCCGAGAACGGTGATTCGCTGGCCTCGGCGAATATTCTCAACGACTGGCTGGCCGAGGTCGAGCCGACACTGCCGCCGGGCATTTCGCTCGACACCTATGACCAGGCCTGGCAACTGATCAGCGATCGTATCGGGCTGCTGGTCAGCAACGGCGTCAGCGGTTTGATCCTGGTATTGCTGCTGCTCTATCTGTTCCTCCCGGGGCGCGTCGCGCTCTGGGTTGCGGTGGGCATTCCTACTGCCTTCCTCGCTGCACTGGGGGTGTTCTGGCTGATTGGCGGCTCTATCAACATGATTTCGTTGTTCGCGCTGATCATGGCCCTGGGGGTGATCGTCGATGACGCCATCGTGGTTGGTGAGGATGCCGACGCGCATTTTCGCAGTGGTGAAAATCCAGCCTTCGCCTCGGAGGGTGCCGCGCAGCGCATGCTCTGGCCGGTAGTGGCGTCGTCGCTGACCACCATCGCGGCGTTTATGCCGCTGCTGGTGGTCGGTGGCATCTTCGGCAATATCCTCGGCGATATTCCCATCGTGATGATCTGCGTACTGATTGCCTCGTTGCTGGAATGCTTCGTGGTACTGCCGCATCACCTGCGCAACGCCTTCAAACCCGTGGTGGCCTCTACCGGCACCGGGCTGTTGCAGCGCGGTGGCCGGCGGGTCGATCGCCTGCGCCAAGGGTTTGATCGGCATTTCGATCACTTCCGTGAGGGTCGCTTCCGGCGCCTGTCGCAACTCACCTTGCGCCATCGTGGGGCCACTCTAGCCTGTGCCCTGGTCAGCATTATTCTGACCATAGGGCTGATCAGTGGCGGCCGAATTGGCTTCAGTTTCTTTCCCACGCCCGAGCCTCAGGCGATCTACGCCAATGCCAACTTTGTCGCTGGCACGCCCAAAGCGGATGTCGATGCCTTTCTCGATCATCTGCATGAAACCCTGAACCAGACCGAAGAGAGCTTCGGCGTGCCGCTTATCGATAACGCCATTGTGCGCCGCGGCGAAGTCATTGGCGCATCGGGCGCTGGCCGGCTGGGCGATCAACTGGGTTCCATCTCGGTGGAACTGGCCTCACCTGACCATCGCGATGTGCGCAACATCGCGTTTATTCGCGCCTGGCGTGAACGCATCCAGCTTCCCGCCGGCATAGACCAGTTGATCATCGCCGAACGTACCGGCGGGCCGCCGGGCAAAGACGTGAATGTGCGGCTGACCGGTGAAAGCCCCGCGCAACTCAAACTGGCAGCTGAAGCAGTGGGCATTATGCTTGGCAGCATTGCCGGGGTGGTCAGCACAGAAGACGACATGCCCTGGGGTCGCGAGCAGTTGATTTACAGCCTGACGCCCTATGGCCAATCCCTGGGCCTGAGCACCCAGACCCTGGGACGTCAGCTGCGGGCCGCCTATGACGGCCGTCTGGCGCAGATCTACCAGCAACAATCGGATGAAATCGAAGTGCGCGTCCAGCTACCGCGGGCTGAGCGCGAACGGCTGGGGAGCCTGAATGATCTGGCGATCCGCCTGAATGACGGCCGCTTTGTGCCGCTCAATCAGGTCGCCGAATTCGAAACCCGCCAGGGCTTCGAAGCATTGCGCCACGCGGAGGGCCGCCTCGCCGTGGAAATTACCGCCGATATCGATGCAACGCAGACTACCGCAGGCGAGGTGCTGGCTACGCTGACTGAGGCGTTGCCAGATCTGGCCAGGCAGTACAACGTCCGTTACAGCTTTGAAGGACGCTCCGCCGACCAGCGTGAGACCATGGCCGACATGCAGACCGGCCTGGTCATCGGTCTGCTGCTGATGTACGCGGTACTGGTCTGGGTGTTCTCGTCATGGAGCACACCGTTGATTGTCATGGCGGTTATCCCTTTGGCACTGGTCGGCGCCTTGCTCGGGCACTGGGTGATGGGCTTGAACATGACGATTCTGTCACTGTTCGGCTTGTTCGGGTTGTCCGGGATCGTGGTCAACAACTCGATCATTCTGGTCAGTTTCTATCAGCAACAGCGCAAACGCGGCCTGAGCATATCCGAAGGCTTGAACGAGGCAGTGGTACAACGTCTGCGCGCCGTGTTGCTGACCTCATTGACCACCGTTGGCGGCCTGCTGCCGCTGCTGTTCGAGACCTCGCTGCAGGCGCAGTTCCTGATTCCTATGGCGACATCCATCGCCTTCGGTCTGGGCTTCTCGACCCTGCTGGTGCTGTTGGTCATCCCGGCGTTGATGTCAGTGCTGGAAGAATACAAAGAGAGACGGCAATCCCGCACCGCCTGAACTAGCGCGCATAAAAAACCCGGCAGATTGCCGGGTTTTCTAATCTGGAAATCAAGCGTTCAGAGGTTAGGCGGCTGCTTGACGCTTTCCATGGTCTTGGTAATCGCGGCCACGGCAGCGCCGATATTGGTCAACTCGGCAGGCAATATCATGGTGTTGTTGGTCTTCGCCAGCTTGCCAAATTCACGCACATATTGCTCGGCAACTCGCAAGCCTACCGCATCCTTACCGCCTTCGGTATTGATCGCTTCGGCCACCCGGCGCAGGCCCTCGGCGGTCGCTTCGGCAATCAACTGAATCTCGCGGGCACGGCCTTCAGCTTCGTTGATCTGACGCTGCTTGTCGGCTTCGGAGAGGTTGATGGTTTCCTGCTTCATACCTTCCGAGACGTTGATCTTGGCTTCCCGCTCGCCTTCTGACTGGGCAACCACGGCACGACGCTCCCGCTCGGCGCGCATCTGCTTTTCCAGTGCATCAAGAATGGTCGCTGGCAGCTCGATGTCAGCAATCTCATAGCGCAGCACCTTTACGCCCCAGGGCTTGGCCGCTTCATCCAGCGCCAGCACCACCTGGGTGTTGATGGTTTCCCGCTCTTCAAAAGTCTTGTCCAGCTCGATTTTACCGACGACCGAGCGCAAGGTAGTTTGCGCCAGCTGCATGGCTGCATAACGGTAATCATTGATCCCGTAGCTGGCCAGTTTCGCGTCCACCACCTGAAGGTAAAGTACCCCGTTGACCACGACCTGAATGTTGTCCTTGGTCACACAGGCCTGGCTGGGCACGTCGATGGCCTCTTCCTTCAACGTATGCTTGTAGGAGACCCGATCAACAAAGGGCACCAGCAGGTGAAAACCGGCTTCCAGGGTCTTGGCATATTTACCCAGACGCTCGACGATAAAAGCCGATCGCTGGGGCACGATGCGCGCCGTTTTGGCCACCGCGATGACGACCAATACCAGAAAGGCCAGCGAAATCATTGTAGTAATGTCCATGTACTTGCTCCGTTATGTCACGCTGATAAAAAACAACCAAGAAAACTCAAGCTCGCTCACGGCCGCTGTCGGCTGACCTTGAGTACTATGCCATTATGATCGACCACCCAGGCATGCTCACCGGCGATCAACGGGTCACTGGATTCAGCATCCCACTTGGCACCATTGAGCGTTACATCACCCACGCCATCGACGAAATCCCCGATCACCTGGACCCGCGCGCCAATAAAGCCGGCATCGTCCATATCCTTCAGCGAGCGGTCGGACTCGGTACCTTGAAGCCAACGCTGGCACTGCCGCCGCAAGAGGAACAAGGCAACCAGACTGATGACCGCAAAGCAGGTCAACTGCGCGCCAGTGGATTCGATCACCCCGAACAAGGTCAAAGCACCAACGACAAGGGCGCCAAGCCCGAAAAAAGCGGCTATCAAGCCCGGTACAAAAAACTCCGATGCCAGCAATACCAGCCCCAGCAAAAGCCAGAACGCATAACCATTCAAGATCGTGCTTTCCACCATGACCAAAATCCTTATTCGAGGCGCATGCAAGCGTTCAGCGTAACAGATACGCGTGTTGTTGGTTCGTCCTTGTGCCTGCTCATGAGCTGGCTGGGGCAAAATCCTGGAAAGTCTGAATTACCATTCATCGGATTTATCTGATGAATCATATCGCGCCAGAAGCCCCGACCGATGAGTCATAAAGAAGCGCAGCAGTCTTGGCACGCCTCTGCCGACGGACCGCCTTTAGTTTGCGCAAACCCGTGTCTATGCTGATCTGGCGTATCTGTCGGATGTCGTCGCACACAACAAAAATAATGTACCAAGGCACAAAGGACACTTCTTATGCATAACAAAACCAGGCTCGCCCTGGCCTTAGGGCTAGCCGCGACCGTGGCTGTCTGTGGTCAGGCTCAGGCCAACTACACCAAAACCCAATACCCCATCGTACTTGCCCACGGCATGCTCGGATTCGACAATATCCTGGGCATCAATTACTGGTACGGTATTCCAGCCAACCTCCGCAGTGGCGGCGCCAGCGTCTATGTTACTTCGGTCAGCCAGCTCGATACCTCGGAAAAGCGTGGTGAGCAACTGCTGCAACAGGTGCAGAACATCGTTGCTATCAGCGGCAAACGCAAGGTAAACCTGATCGGCCATAGTCATGGCGGCCCAACCATTCGCTACGTCGCTGCCGTTCGACCCGACCTGATTGCCTCGGCGACCAGCGTTGGCGCACCGCACAAGGGCTCGAAAACCGCTGACTTTATCCGCAATGTGCCACCAGGATCGGCCGGTGAAACGGTGATTGCCGGGATCGTGAATGGCCTCGGCGGGCTGATCAATTTTCTCTCAGGCGGCAGCACCACCACCCCACAGAACGCCTTAGGCGCGCTGGAGTCGCTGAACTCGGCGGGCGCAGCGCGATTCAACGCACGCTTCCCGCAGGGCCTGCCAACCAGCAATTGCGGTACCGGCGCCTACAGCGTGAATGGGGTGCGCTATTACTCCTGGAGCGGCACCAGCCCGCTGACCAACGTTTTTGACGTCTCCGACGCCCTGCTGGGTGCCAGCGCCACTCCCTTCGGCTTCGAAGCCAATGATGGACTGGTGGGACGCTGCAGCTCGCGCATGGGTATGGTGATTCGCGACAACTACCGGATGAACCATCTGGATGAAGTCAACCAGGTGTTCGGGCTGACCAGCATCTTCGAGACCAGCCCGGTATCGGTCTACCGTCAACACGCCAACCGGCTGAAAAACGCCGGCCTCTAACAGGCGGGTATAGCCATAGGGCCGGTCCTCAGGGGCCGGCCTCCTGATGTGAAGCCATT
Source organism: Halopseudomonas pelagia (assembly GCF_009497895.1). Classification (NCBI taxonomy): domain Bacteria; kingdom Pseudomonadati; phylum Pseudomonadota; class Gammaproteobacteria; order Pseudomonadales; family Pseudomonadaceae; genus Halopseudomonas; species Halopseudomonas pelagia. Next base: position 4,544,011 of record NZ_CP033116.1, read on the forward strand.
TTTGCTCACTGGAGCCTGAATGAAAGTCCTGATATACCTGCCCTTCGCCGCCGCAGCATTACTCGTCGGCTGGCAACTGCTGGCACCGGAAGATGCCGTCGTGACCGAGCGTGCGAAAGCGCCCCAGGCAGCCGCCCCCACGCCTACCTATGAATCCATGCAACACATTCCGAACCGTCTGGGTTTGGCCGCGCCAACCGACGGCATTGAGTCGCTACGTGAAACGGAGGTGGACGGTACGCTGGAAGTCGACGCCCAGGGCAATCTGGTGATCAGCGAGCAGTTGCGCCACCTGTTCGACTATTTCTTCACCGCCGTTGGCGAAATCAGCTTTGAAGAAGCCGCCGAGCGCATTCGCATTTATCTCGCCAGCCAATTGCAGGACCCGGCTCTGGGCCAGTCGCTGACATTGCTGCAGAACTATATCGATTACAAGACCGCGCTGGTGGAGCTGGAGCAAGGGTTTCCGGTAGTCGCTGACATTGCCGGTCTACGTGCCCGCCAGGACGAAGTCCAACGCCTACGCGCGCGCCTGTTCAGTCCGGAAGCGCATGCGGCGTTTTTTGCCGCAGAAGAAATCTACAACCATTTCACCCTTGAGCGGCTGGCGATTCTGCAGGACCCTAACCTGACCGACGATGACAAGGCGTCGATGATCGAGAACCTGCGCCAGAGCCTGCCTGACGATGTACAGGACTTGCTGATACCGCAGATCCATCAAGAGCTGACGGTGCAAACCGAGCAGTTGCTTGAGCAGGGCGCCGACCCCAGCGAAGTCCGAGAGCTACGCCTGTCACTGGTTGGACCTGAGGCGACCGGCCGGCTGGAGGATCTGGATCAGGAGCGTCAACAATGGCAACAACGCATGGATGATTTCAGCGCCGAGCGCGAGGCCATTCTGAGCTACAACGGACTGGCAGAAGAAGACAAACAGGCCGCGATTGAGGAACTGCTCGAGAGCCGCTTCAATGCCAACGAACGGCTGCGAGTCAGCAGCCTGCTTGATATGACCGCTGAATAGCCAGACAGAAACCGTAACAGCTTGCCGCCCTGAGTTGCTGGTTACGCCGACAGCTCAGGCGCATACTCACTCATGGTCCTTACCTAGCTGGCTTGCCAGGGTAAACCTCGGAGGAAGACATGCGCGCTGACGAATTTCTGAAAAAATACGGCCTGGACGGCGACGACGATAAAGCCGATCACAGCCTGCGGGGCAAAGCCCTGGAGCGTGCGCTGCACCCCGGCCAACCACGCAGTGGCACTCCGCACGACTGGGAAGACTGGGAAAAATTCCAGGCCAGAGAAGCAGAAAAAACCGCAACGAAAGCGCCGGACCAGAAGCCACATGATGAGTAGAACCGCACCTGGCGTGATCGCCATGGCGATGCTATTGGCCAGTTCAACTGCGGCCCTGGCTGACACCACAAGCATCACCCCGGCCGACATACTGGCATGGGATAGTCGCGATTTCGCCGGCCCCAGCCAATACCGCATGGATCAAAGTGGCAATCAGACGCTGGTGCGCGCGCAGTGCATTAACGGCGCTTCTGCGCTGTATCTGGAACAAGTGGTCGATCTTCAGCAAACGCCGATCCTGAAATGGTCCTGGGCGGTAGAAAACACCTTTGAGGGTATCGATGAGACCAGCAAGGGCGGCGATGATTACCCGGTCAGGCTATATGTAGTGAAGGACGGCGGGCTTCTGCCCTGGCGTACCAAGGCACTGAACTATGTATGGTCAAGCGCGCAACCGGTCGGGGCCGACTGGCCGAATGCCTACACCGCGAACGCGCACATGCTGGCCTTGCGCAGCGGCCCGCCGCCCACGCCAGGGAAGTTGGTCGAGGAACAGCGCAACGTGCGGGAAGATTTCAAGACCTACCACGGCATGGATCCGGGCAGCATTGATGGCATCGCCATCATGACCGACTGCGACAACAGTCAACAGCCGGTCACCGGCTGGTATGGCAGCATCAGTTGGCACGCCGAGGGCGATTAGACCAACCGATACCAGCCTGGCGCTATTTCTTCATCCACACGTCATTAAGCAGAATGTATTGCCCTGCGGGCGTGCGATCCAAGGCCTTCTTGCCGGCGATCGACTCCACATCCCTAAGCTGGATGCCGTTTTCCTCGGCCAGGCGCTGATATTCCTCACGACGGGCCTGGTTGATCTGCTTGGCGATCTCAGCCGCACTGCCCGAGGCGCTGACCACGCCGAGATAACCATTGGGCTGCTCGCCCAGCTGGCCCGCGGACTTGGCCGCCGGCAAAGCAGACATCGCCTCGTTAAGGCTCAATGCCCAGACCGGCGCACTGACCAGCAGCGCCAGTAAAACCGCAAAAAATCGACTATTCATGCGCATGTCATTTCCCTCTAGAACAGGCCACTGGATTCGCTGAAGAGTTCATCCAACTGCTTGTCGACCTTGATATAGATCTCGTGCTGGATCTTCACGTTCAGATTGATATTGATAGGTTCATTTGGGGCCGCCAGCTGCACGGTGGGCGTACAGCCCGCCAGCAACCCGAACGCCACCACAGTAATCGGGATCAGACGCCATCGCATGCTTGTTACTCCTTGGTCATGGATCGGGTGTCAGGCGTTGCTGCAACAAACGCTCCTGTACCCGCTTCTGAATTATGTCGCTGACTTGCCCGCTGAGCTGCAAACTGGCCAACAGTGCCGGCACATTTTCTTCCAGACGGATATTCAGATGAATCGGCCTGCCGCCTTCCAGCGAAGGATTACGCCCCTGCAACTGCAATCCAAGGACCAGTTGGCCCTCCCGATCATAAGCTACATCCGAGGCTAATACACTGTAATGAAAGTCATCCAGCGCTGCCGCTACCTGACGCATGCCGACATTACTGCGTGCCAGGTCATCCAGCTTTTGCGAGCGGTAACGCAAATAGCCGCCGGGTTCGCGAGCCTGGAGCCGCCCAGCATCAATCACCAGCTTCCCGCCCTCCAGGCCAACCGGCAGACGCCCATCAAGCGTCCCGCGGCCGCTCAACCCTTCCGCTGGATAGACCTCGAACAGACGACCCAGTTCAACCCCCTCCAACTCGACGATCACACTCTGCCCGGGCCTCGACAGGTCAAGCCTCCCTGCATTCACCCGAACCTGGCCACCGAGCATCCCCATATGCGCGGCATCGATATTCACCAGACCGCCAGTCAGATTTTCCAGCTCTGCTCGATATCCCCCACTGAAGGTCAATGGTCCCAAGGGCATGCCTGGATCCAGCGCTTTCAGACGCAGATCTGCGAATCCCAACTGCAGATCATCACCCGCAAGAGCCAAGGTCATTTCCGCCGACAGTCCTTCAAAAGTGGAGCGGTCAAGAATGCCCTTGCCACCACTCAACGTGAACTGGCCCTGCACGCTACCGAGCCCAGCTGATCCGACAGCCTGCACCTGCCCGGTCAGACGGCCGCTGGCGAAGCTTAGCAGCGGCGGCCAGCCAGAGAATGTATCCGCCAGCGGGTTGGCTGCGCGCAGAAACACCTCCTGCAGGCTGGCATTGGCGTGCCATGGTTGCTGCTCTGGCCAGTCAAACTCCACATCCAGCCCCAGACCAGTGGTGGTTTTCCCGACACCCTTCCAGCCAACCTGCTGCGCCGAATAGTCCAGCTCACCGTCAAGCGCCCAGCCCTGGGGTTCAAGTACCTCATGGCTAACGCTGGCCGCGGTCATATTCAACGGACCTTTCAGGCTGATCTGCAGCGCGTCGCCCAGCGGCGCTTGCAGCTGAAGCCCAGAAAAATCCAGCGACACATTGTTCAACGCCAATCCGGTCGAGGCATCGATGATGCTGCTGGCCTGCAGGCGCGCCCCCTCGCCGAACTGCGCGGTTAATTGCTGCGCGTCCAGACGGCCCTCAAAAGGCCAGTCCAGCTCAAGGCCGCGCAGCTGCAACTCGTCCATATCCAACTCGGCGGCCGCGCCCTGGAGCGTCAGCAGCTGCCATTCCGCCTGCCAATGCGGACGCGAGGTCAGCGTGAGCCGGCCGGCCAACCCCAGTTCTACCCGGCCAGTTGCCTCAAGCTCAATCCCCAGTGACAACGGCGTGGCTCGGCCGAGCGCACTGTTTTCGTCCGGGTCGATGCGCAAAACCAGTTGGTTGGGCCGCAGATCTTCGGGCAGATGCAGCAGCGCCGCCAACGCCGGCTGGTCTATCACCAGCCGTGCGGTCCCTTGTTGCAGGCCCCAGTCGCCGTTATCACCCACTACATCCAACAGCATTTGGCCTTGCAGCTCTCCGACCTCGGGCCAATACCAGGATTGTGGCAGCGCTATATCGGCATTCAGTTGCACCTGCCCGTCCAGCAGATCAACCCATTCCACCGGTCGGGTCACGGGCGCCAGGTTCCAGTCCACGCTGGCGCGCATGCCAGTGGGTAACTGCTCGAACGGATAAGCCTGACGGCCCAGCCAGGGTGCGGCATAGGCCAACAACCAATCCGCTCGCGGCCATTGGGCTACCTGCACGCTGCCGGCCCAAACAGGTAGTTGATCCCGCTGCGACCAGCGACCTTCCAGCGTCGCAGCGGGCTGACCGGAAAGCTGTAACTGGGCTTGCAGGTCCAGCGCCTCAACGTCTGAATGCAGTTGCGCATCGAATTTCAGCCTGCCCTCGGGCGCGTTCAACACCAATTGCGCGGCGAACCGCTCTTCGCCCAGTCGGTTGAGCTGAAATTCGCCCTGTGCAATACAACTTCCCGTTGGGCAAGGCACGCGCAACTCCAGGCTTTCCACCTGTAACTGGTCCGGCAACAACGCCAATTGGTCTTGCCAAGCTAACGGATCCGGCAGCCCATCCGTGGTGTCGTCGGCAGTGGCCTGCTGCGGTCGCCAATCCAGCTGCAGAGTCTGCAGGTTGATCGAGGCCAAGCGGAACCGGGAATCACCGCCCAGCTGTAATCGCAGCGCGGAGAGCTGGAAGTCGAGCGTGCCCTGCTGAGTATGATAGTTACCGGTAATCTGCTCTACCTGTACGCCACTCCAGCCCAGGCGCAGATCTTGCCATTCGAGCTGACCGATTCCAGCGGCTGTCAGCGCGCGCTGCGCCAAAAATGCACCTGTCAGCGCCAGCAACAGAATAAGGCCGGTCAACGCCACTACTATGCTTAACGCCTTGCGCATGCACTGCCTCGTGTCGGGGTTTTCGCCAGATTAGCATGTAAGACAGCGCACATTGTTGAACTACTCCTGTAGCCGAGCCCAGACACGCTCTCTATAATCGGGCGACCGGCTGTCGCGCCAGAAGGCGTTACCTGGGAGCCGGCTCAACCAGGGAGAAGGTCATGGATTGGTATCTCGAAGTACTTAGAAAATATGCGGTATTCAGCGGTCGGGCGCGGCGCAAGGAATATTGGTTTTTCACATTGTTCAACTTGCTCGCCATGCTGGTGTTGTCCTTTATCGACGGCATGATCGGCATGTACAGCCTCGAAGCTGGCGTTGGCGTGCTGAGCGGCATTTACGCATTGGGCATTCTGATTCCCAGTCTGGCCGTGACCGTGCGCAGGCTCCACGACACCAGCCGCACAGGATGGTGGATACTCCTGGCCTTCATTCCGTTAATAGGGGCTGTGGTGCTGTTGATATTTACCGTGCTGGACAGTACACCGGGCAGCAACAAATACGGTCCCGACCCGAAAGGCATGGATGCGGAAACTCCTGTCTGACCCAGTCTGCGAGTGGCCAGCCCGGCTGACACTCGCTCTTCCCTCTGAGTAACCTGCATGCCTTTTTCCTTTTCTTCGTCGCCTGTTTCTTCGCAACGTAAAACCTCACTTTCTCATCCACTTCGCTGGGTCACACTACTGGCGCTTTTCAGCTGCTTGCTGGCGAGCGGTTGCCAGGCCTTGCGCCCGCTACCCGAGAGCCTGTCAATCGCCCCGCCACTGCGCGACCTGCAACAGGCCGAGCTGCTGATCGATCAGACCTACGTCACCAGCAGCGGCGAGCGTGTCAGTGAACAACAGGTTTTCGACGAAGTGCTGCGCCTGATAGCCCAGGCCCGAAAGCTGGTGCTGGTCGATATGTTTCTGTTCAACGACTTTGCCGGCAAGGATAGCTATCGGCCTCTCTCGGCAGAACTCACCACCGCCTTGGTTCAGGCCCGAGAACAATATCCGCAAATGCCGGTTGTGTTGATTACCGACCCGTTCAATACCCTGTACGGTGGCATCCGCAACGGCCATCTGGAGCAACTGCAGGCGGCCGGCGTCAGCGTGGTGATGACCGACCTCAGCCAGCTACCCGCTTCCAACCCGGCCTGGACCGGCATCTGGACTCTGTGTTGCAGCTACCTGGGTAACAGCGCTGAAGGCGGATGGCTTCCCAACCCCGTGGGCGAAGGAAAAGTCACCCTGCGCAGCTACCTGCATCTGATCAATTTCCGCGCCAACCACCGCAAGACTCTGGTCGTTGATGAAGGCGACAACTGGACCGGGCTGGTTACCTCGGGCAATCCGCATGACGCCAGCAGCCGCCACAGCAATAACGCCCTGCGTTTCAGTGGCGCCGCCGCACTCGACCTGTTGGCGAGTGAAATAGCCGTTCTGCGATTTTCCTCGGAAATAGATACCTCCGACTGGCCGGCCGCACCCGCGCCGACAGC